>JBMYNJ010000032.1:0-7495 GCA_049598145.1 Flavobacteriaceae bacterium
AGTTTTTTTTCGTTTTTTTCAGCCCGATGCACCTGCCCAATACTGGCAGCATTTACAGATTCGATGGTAAAAGAGTCGAATACTACCTCTGGGGCTGCCCCTAAGTATTTTTGGATGATTTTTCGTGCCAAGGGTCCTGAAAGGGGCGGTACCGAAAACTGGGCCAAGCTAAACTGCTCAACATAAGCCTGCGGCATCAAGTTTTTTTCCATGCTGAGCATTTGTGCCATTTTTAAGGCACTTCCCTTTAATTCTTTTAGCCCATCGTAGATGTCTTTGGCATTGTCTTGGTCTAAAGAAGATCGATCTACCGAAGAGTCTACTACTTTCTTACCGTAATATTTTAAATAATTCCCGCCAATTTTTAAGCCCGTAGTCACGAGTTTCCCAGCTCGTTCGATCTTATGGGTAGGGATATGGTCTAATGATTTCATGCAGTCGGCTGGAATTTTTCTTTCCAGATAAACTTCCCAAAATCCACTAAAGCATTCAGGGGGGTGTTGTCAAAAACATCAAAGGCAGTTTGTACAGATTTTTCTATCGCCATATCCGTTTTTTCGAAACCTGCTGAGCGATCTTCTAACCAAAATTTGAGTAAAAACATCAATTGTACCCAAGCAGCTTCCGAGAATAGCTGAGGTGGATGTTGGGTGAGACGACTGTTTTTTTCAGCATTACCGTCTTCAATCAGTTCGGTGGCAAAGGCTTTAAATTTTTGTCTAAGCCTCCTAAGTTGTTCCATTTTCTCTAAAGGTTTCACAGTTTTGTCTAAGACAAATAAGATATAACTACGATTGAGTAACAAAACTTCAAAGAAAGTGTAATAAAAACTCAATAATTTATCCTTACGAGAGGCTGCTTCAAAGTCCTTGTTTTTTTGAAGTAACTGCTCGGTGTTGTCGTAAAAGGCCGTCCAGATGGAATCTCGAAGCGCTTCTAATGATCCGAAATGAGCGTAAAAGTCGGCCTCTGAAATCTCATTCGCCTTACAAAAAGCATAAACCGATTTTGGAAATTGCTCCTGTTCCAAAACATGATTCGTGTAGGCTTCAAATAGTTGCTTCTTGTTAGTTTTTTTTTCTTTTGCCATAATAGTCAACTTAGAGTACAAAACTAATATATTTCGTCTAATATTATTGCTAAATCATTCAACAAAATAATGTCATCTTGTCAGCAAAAAAGATTGGTACATTTTTGGTTGAAGAGGTTCTAAATCAAATACTATGACAACTGGAAAAATTAATGTATCCGTAGAAAACATTTTCCCATTAATTAAAAAGTTTTTATACAGCGATCACGAAATATTTTTACGTGAGCTCATTTCCAATGCCACCGATGCAACTACCAAACTCAAACACTTGAGCAGTATTGGAGAAATTGAAGGCGATTTGGGGTCCCTTCAGATTGATGTATGGGCCAACAAAGACGACAAAACTCTTCATATTTTGGATCGTGGAATTGGGATGACTTCGGAGGAAGTGCAGAAATACATCAACGATGTGGCCTTTTCCGGTGCTGAGGAGTTTTTAGAAAAGTATAAAGACTCGGCAACCGACAGCGGAATTATCGGACATTTCGGATTAGGATTCTATTCCGCTTTTATGGTAGCGGATAAGGTTGAAATCATTACTAAATCACATCAAGAAACTCCTGCTGCGCATTGGAGTTGCGACGGTTCCCCCGAATTTACTTTAGAAGAAACCGATAAAACCGAACGCGGAACGGAAATCATTCTGCACATTGCTGAAGATTCCGTGGAATTTTTAGAAGAAAACCGCATTCGAGAACTTTTAAACAAGTACAATAAGTTTATGCCCATCCCGATTAAGTGCGGGACCAAAACGGAAACTCTTCCTTTGCCGGAAGATGCTGCTGAAGACGCGCAACCGGAAACTCAGGAAGTCGATTTTATTGTCAACAATCCTGAACCTGCTTGGAGTAAAACCCCAGCTTCGCTGGAAAAAGAGGACTACACCACTTTTTATCGGGAACTCTACCCCATGCAGTTCGAGGAACCTTTGTTCCACATCCACCTGAATGTAGACTACCCATTTAACCTGACTGGAATTTTGTATTTCCCAAAACTCAACAACGAGTTAAACATGCAAAAAGACCGGATTCAACTCTACCAAAATCAGGTGTTTGTTACCGATAATGTAGAAGGGATTGTTCCCGAGTTCCTCACCCTACTTCGTGGAGTGATCGATTCTCCGGATATCCCCCTCAACGTTTCCCGAAGCTATTTGCAGGCCGACGGAGCCGTAAAGAAAATCAGCAACTACATTACCCGTAAAGTAGCCGATAAACTCAACATCCTCTTTAAAGACGACCGCAAAGCTTTTGAAGATAAGTGGAACGATATCAAAGTGGTGATCGAATATGGGATGTTAAGCGAAGACAAGTTTTTTGAAAAAGCCGAAAAATTTGCCCTCTACCCCACCACCGACGGTGAGTACTTTACTTTCGAAGAGCTTGAAAAAGAACTCAAAGAAAACCAAACGGACAAAGACGGGAAGTTTATACTCCTCTATGCGGCCGATGTAGAAGCGCAGCACAGCTACATCCAGGAAGCCAAAGAAAAAGGCTATAAAGTCTTGCATTTAGACTCGCCTATTGTCGCCCACTTGCTTCAAAAAATGGAAACCAGCAAAGAAAACATCAGCTTTGCACGGGTAGATGGCGATGCCATCGAAAACCTGATCAAAAAAGAAGAAGCTACGGTTTCCAAACTTTCCGATGAAGAAAAGGAAAATTTAAAGCCCATGATCGAAGAAGTGCTCCAAGACAGCCAATACACTGTTCAGTTGGAGGCGATGGATAGCCAAACTTCTCCTTTTGTGATTACCCAGCCCGAATTTATGCGTCGCATGAAAGAAATGCAGGCCACCGGAGGCGGCGGATTTATGGGAAATATGCCCGAAATGTACACGCTTCTGGTCAATAGCAATCACGAATTGATCCGGACAATTTTGGACACCAAAACCGCTAAAAAAAGAGCTCGTCTGATCAAGCAAGGGGTCGATTTGGCCCGCTTGTCGCAAAACTTGCTCAAGGGAGAGGCCCTCACCGATTTCGTGAAACGCTCCTATGAAATGATCAAATAAAAAACTTGAATGATCGTTGAAACCGCCTTCGGGCGGTTTTTTTATTTTTAAGGAAATATAATTCTCTCGGCCATGAGCTTTTGTATCGAGCACGATTTGTTTATCCAAAAATCTCCTGTCAAAATATTTCAGGCGATTAGTGCCCCGGAGCACATCAATCAGTGGTGGACCCAAAAATGCGAAGGGATCCCCCAATTGGGTAGTACGTACAATCTCTACTTTACGGAAACTTATAATTGGTGGGGCGAGGTAACGGTTTGTGATACTCCTCACCATTTTGAAATCCGGATGACCGTCTCCGATCCTGACTGGAACCCCACCCGATTCGGGTTTAAGTTAGAAGCACAGCAGGACAAAACCCTGGTGCACTTCTACCACAAGGGTTGGATCGAAAACAATCACCATTTTCGATACAGCAGTTGGTGCTGGGCGCTTTTGCTAAAGGGGTTAAAAAATTATGTGGAACAGGGAATAGTGATCCCTTTTGAAGCCCGTAACTAAGATGCCCTCTGCCGATTTATTTTCTTCCGACCACTCCTCGGTCTGGGCGCCCGAACTACCCGATGCACGCATTCGGTATTTCCAACACTTTTTGGCACCGGAGGCTGCCGATGCGCTCTTTGAGCAATTCCGAAAGGAAATCCCTTGGAAGCATGAACCGGTTAAAGTCTTTGGAAAAACCTATATGCAACCTCGATTGACTTCCTTTCACGCTGCCGAACAAAAAAGTTACACCTATTCGGGTTTAACCCTACAGCCGGAACCTTTGGATGCAGCCACTCAAGAGTTAATCATTAAAATTAAGACCGTGTGCTCTGCTGAATTCGATGCCGTATTGTTTAATCTCTACCGGGATGGCCAAGACAGCAACGGCTGGCATGCCGACAATGAAAAGGAATTGGGGCCAAGACCCCAGATTGCTTCCATCAGTTTGGGAGACGAACGCTTTTTTCACCTCAAACACCGAGAACTTAAAGATCAACGCTTAAAATTTCCCCTGCATCACGGAAGTTTATTGCTGATGGAGGGCGATACCCAACTCCAATGGCTGCACCAGATTGCCAAGACCAAACGCCCTGTGGGACCCAGAATTAATTTGACCTTTCGAAAAATGGTTTAATAAACCTCCTCTAAAAGAGCTGCTAAACGAATCCCTCCTTTTAATAAACGCATCCGCAGATCGTTGAGGTAGGTGTAGCGGTACTCATAGCCATAGGACGTTTGACTTTCGGCTTCGTTATAGAGCCTTCGCGCCAACGCCTGCGACTCTGCCAACCACACTTGGATCGGTTCTTCCTTAATTTCGAGGATTTGTGCAGGGCTCAATCGGGGCAGGTCTGCCGCTAATTCGGTGTAGCTCATTTGGTGGCTGTCGATTAGTTGACTGTCCCAAAGCCGATGTAAATTGGTTTTGCGGCCAAACCACTTCACCTCAATATCGTTTCCGCCGCGATCTTCGGCCCTCCCCACATGAAGCGGCTGGTGGAGATCCCCGACGAAATGCACCAAAAGTTTTAAATGAAACTGCTGTTCCTCCCGAGAAGCTTTGGGATTTTTCAGGACGGCAATACATTGCTGAATCGCCTGAACCACATCTCCTTTAGGGGATTTTTCAACAGAATCGTAGGGCTGATCTAAGGGCAAATCTACATAGTGCCAGGGATTATAACTTTTGTAACGAGGATCGGATTTAATTTCATCTGCATAAGTAGAAACCGAAGCCAAGGACTGGCCGTCCAGCAAACGGTCGATTTTGCGCAGCGCAGTTTTGCTTAAGTGATGTTCGGCCACCAAACCGATCGTTCGATGTCCGGTTTGGCCCCAATTGAGGTTCAGAAGTACCAGTGGAAGTAAGAAGTAGTGCACAAATTTCATGAAGTAATAATATCAATTTCCAGGGAGTTGCATTCGAAACAAATGTTAACTTTACATTTCAAAAATTCGCTATTGTATCCTTTGAGACTCCCCGGACTGCTTTTTCCCTGCTTGTTATCCTCCGTACTCTGGGGCCAGCGTCTGGAAGTTCCCCATATTTTTGTGAAATCTATAGATACGGATTTAAGCATTGACGGCTTAGCAACCGAACCCGAATGGGCAGAAGCCATAGAGGTTTCCGACTTTACCCAATGGCGACCTACCGATTCGCTCCCGGCCACCTACCCCACCCGGATCAAAGCGCTCTACAACGAGGAATATCTATACCTTTTAGTCCATTCGACCATCGCTTCTAAAAACATCGTGATTCCCTCTCTACAGCGGGATTATGAAGGCTATGGAAACGACAACATTACCTTTACCCTCGATACCTTTAACGACAAAATCAACGGCTTTTTCTTTGGCACCAATGCCTATGGAGTACAGCGTGAATCGCTCTTGTCCAACGGAGCAAACGACTACGGTCGAGACGCCAACAGCAGTTGGGACACAAAATGGGAAGTGGGCAGCCAACTGACCGATTCGGTGTATGTCAACGAAATAAAAATTCCCTTTGCACGCCTGAACTACCCTCAGGGCAGCCAGCAATGGGGTTTTAATTTATACCGCTACGACACCCAGTCCGAGGAATGGACCGCCTGGGCTCCCGTGCCGCAAAACCAGTCTATCGTGGCCCTAGCATTTAATCAGCCGATGATTTTTGAAAAGCCTTTAGGGAAAAACAACGCCCCCTGGGCTGCCATTCCTTATCTGAATGGCGTAGCGGCTAAAGATTTTGAAAACGATCGTCGGGACAATTCCCTTAAATTCGGAGGGGACTTTAAAATTCCTATCGGGAACGGATTGAATTTGGATTTGACCTTAAACCCGGATTTTTCTCAAGTGGAAGTAGACGATCAGGTGATTAATCTCACCCGCTTTGAAATCTCTTTACCTGAAAAACGGCAGTTTTTTATCCAAAACAGCGACCTTTTTACCAGTTTTGGCGATCCTCGTGAGGCTCAACCCTTTTTTTCTCGGCGGATTGGAGTGGCCGAAGATCGAGACGGAAACAACATTCAGAACCGGATCATTGGCGGCTTACGACTCAGCGGAAAATTAAACGACCGGATGCGAATTGGGCTGATGAACATGACTACCGATGAAGACCCAGACAACGGAATTGCCTCCTTTAACAACAGTGTTTTAACCCTGCAGCAACAAGTTTTTTCCCGATCCAATTTGGGCTTTATTTTCATCAACCGAGAAGAATTGAACGAAGACTACGACGGAGCCAATATTCAAAACTACAATCGTGTGGTTGGGCTGGACTACAATTTGGCCTCGGCAGATAACAAATGGACAGGCCGACTCTACGGGCACACTTCCAGCATCCGCAACGGAGGCAACGACAATTGGAGTACAGGGCTGGTGCTCAATCGTAACATGAGAAATTTTGGCTTTCGCTTTGGGGGGATTTATGTGGGTGACGATTTTCAGTCGGATTTGGGTTTTATCCGGCGCAACGGGATTTTTAAACAAACCAGTATCTTGTCTCGACGTTGGTATCCCAGCGATTCTCCCGTGACCAACTATGAGCTGAGTATGCGCTTCTTTTCTTTCCTTAAGCCGGAAGAGGATATGAAATTTACGGATCGCTACTACCAGATGCGCTTTTCGATCAACAACCGAAACCAGACCTCTTGGGAGTTTGAAGTCAGCAACCAATACATCTACCTCTTTGATAGTTTTGACCCCTCGGGTATGGATCAAACCCCACTTCCCGGGGAACAAGGCTATACCTTTAACGTGGCAGAAATTTCCTATCGATCGGATCCCATCCGCTTGCTTTCCTATAACAGCAACCTCTCCGTAGGGCAGTTTTATAACGGCTATCGCTACAGCCTGCGCAACAACATTACTTTGCGCAAACAACCCTATTTCCGTGCCGGACTCCTACTAAATTTCGACCGAATCGCCCTTCCGGCTCCCTATGCCACCAAAAACCTATGGCTGATTAGTCCCAAAATAGAAACGACCTTTACCAAAAATTTGTTTTGGACCACCTTTGTACAATACAGTTCTCAATCTGATAATTTGGGGATAAATTCTCGCCTCCAATGGCGATTTGCGCCTTTGTCTGATTTATATTTGGTCTATAACGATCAATATTACGATATTGAAAATCCACAATCGAGTTTTAGGTCTATCAATCTAAAACTTACATACTGGTTTAATTTTTAAAGTAAAATGAAACAATTCTTAAGATATACGGTGGCAACTCTCGCTATCGGTTTAAGCTTTCAACAATGTGATGACCCCAAATCCCAGGCCGTACCCAAAAATACTATGGTCGTAGAAGGAACTGTGGAGGGGCTGCGCCGAGGGACGCTCTACCTCCAAAAAATGCAAGATACGCTCTTGGTAGCTGTAGATTCTGTTCGGGTGGAAGGCCAGTCGAATTTTAGATTCAGCAC
>JBMYNJ010000032.1:7505-16092 GCA_049598145.1 Flavobacteriaceae bacterium
CAAGTCTATTATCTCTATCTGAACAAAAAAGACGGCGATAGTCTTAACGATCGGATTCTGTTTTTTGGGGAACCCGGAAAAATCACCATCGATACCCGTTTAAAAACTTTTGAAAGCAGTGCCAAAATCACCGGGTCTAAAAATCAGGAACTGTTACACGATTTTTACGGCGTAATACGCAAGTTTAACAACCAGCGCTTAGACCTGTTGGAAGCTTACCTAAATGCGCAAAAAGACGAGGCAGAAGACCTGGAAAGCTATCAGGCCAAACTCGACCAAAACACCAAACGCCAATATTTGTATGCACTGAATTTTGCGACGAACAATGCCGCATATGAAGTGGCTCCCTTTATCGTGTTATCGGAAATCTACGACACTCAACTCCACTTTTTGGATACTTTAGCGAATAAGATGACACCTGAAGTAAAAACTTCTTTTTACGGAAAAAAATTCGTGGAATTCCTGGAAGAACGCCGTTCGGCAGAAGCAGAAGAATAGCCCTTAGCCCAACTGATTGATCTTGGTCTCGATGGCTTGGGCTCCCGATTGGAAGGCCGAACGTATTTCGACAAAACGCTGATTGCGTTCCTCTTTGGAGGTGGCATTGATTTGCTGGATCAGTTCATCGAAAAGTTCAATGGCCTCATCGATAATCGCTTCAGAGGCGGTCAGATCGGCTGAAGGGTTGGTTAACTCCCAAAGATAAATTTCTTCTATGAGTCCCCCGATGGTATTGTTGATCTCTTTTTTAAAGGATTTTATACTCGCCATATCCGTGATTTTCTATTAAATGTAAAAGATTTTTAAATACGATGCTTATTTTTTTTCAGTTGGCGTAAGGCTTCCTTGATGTGTAAGGTGCCCAAAAGATTGTCATAGGCTTGCAAGATGACCCCTTGGGCATCGATCACATAGGTGAGGCGTTTGTTAAACAAACCAAACATTTGTTTGCCTACGCGGAACTTTTTATGGAGTTTTTTATCGGTGTCTGCCAGGAGGGTAAATGGCAACTGAAATTGTTGTGCAAACCGCTGATGAATGCGCACGCTGTCGGTGCTGATGCCCACCACTTGTGCGCCCAGCTCTATAAAATCTTCATAGGCGTCTCGAAAACCGCAAGCCTCTGCCGTGCAGCCGGGGGTGTAGTCTTTGGGATAAAAATAAATAACGGCGGGGTGGCCCTGAAGTTGTTGGGAATCGAAAAGGTTTCCGTGCTGGTCTAACCCGCTAAAGGCGGGGATGGAGGTTCCGGGTTTAAGCATGCTTATCCTTTATAGCTCACAAAGTTTCGGGGGGTTTCGTAAAGAACAACCTCTAAACTTTGCTCAGGGGTTAAATGGGGTTTTAATTTCTGATGAATCACCACCACGATGTTTTCGGCTGTGGGATTGAGTTCTTTAAATTCGGGGACTTGTTCGTTGAGATTTTTATGATCGAAGGCATCTTCGATCTCGACTTTAATCAGGTCTTTTAAAACTTTCATATCCATCACATAGCCGGTTTCGGGATCGATGGGGCCGGTGACGCTCACGATCAGTTCGTAGTTGTGCCCATGAAAATAGGGATTGGAGCATTTGCCAAATACTTCTTCGTTTTGGGCGGCGTCCCAATCGGGTCGATAGAGCCGGTGGGCGGCATTGAAGTGCGCTTTTCGGCTGACGGTTACTTGCATAGTGTTTTTTTCGTTTTTAAGTCTGAGCAATTTTTTGTTGCAACTCCTGAAAAAAACGATCGAAAATAATGGCAAACCAAACCGTGTACTGGTCCGGATGTTGTTGGAGATCGGCATGGACCGCCTCCAGGGGCATCCATTTCCAATGAGCGACTTCTTCTGGGTTTGGCTGCGGTTCGGTATCGGAATAACCGATCATCACATGGTCGAATTCGTGTTCGGTAAGCCCATTGTCGAAGGGGGCTTTGTAGATAAACGAAAACACTTCTTCCAAAGGCGTTTGGAATCCCATTTCTTCCTGTAGCCTGCGCAAACCGGCCTCGACAGAACTTTCGCCCGACCGCTGGTGGCTGCAACAGGTGTTGGTCCACAAGCCCGGGGAATGGTATTTGTCCCAAGCTCGTTGTTGGAGCATCAGCTCCCCCTTGCTGTTTAAGACAAAAACGGAAAAGGCCCGATGCAAAAGTGCTTTTTCGTGCGCTTCCATTTTGGGCATAAGCCCCACAGGGCGGTCTTGTTCGTCGACCAGAATAACATTTTCTTCTTTCATTGCACCGTAAAAATACCGAAAAAAGATTAAACAAAACCCCTTCGGAACATCCGCGAGAATTTGGCTACTTTTGCGGCAAAACTACCCGATGCGCCTTGCAACAGAAATCGAGAAACGACGCACCTTTGGCATCATTTCCCACCCGGATGCCGGAAAAACAACCTTAACCGAAAAACTCCTCCTCTTTGGTGGGGCCATCCAGGAAGCCGGAGCGGTAAAGTCTAATAAGATTAAAAAAGGAGCGACCTCCGACTTTATGGAAATCGAGCGCCAACGGGGAATTTCGGTGGCCACCTCGGTCTTGGCCTTTATTTATAAAGACCGAAAGATCAATATCCTCGACACCCCCGGACACAAAGATTTTGCGGAAGACACCTACCGCACCCTAACGGCCGTCGACAGCGTGATTGTGGTAATCGATGTGGCCAAAGGGGTAGAGGAACAAACCGAAAAGCTCGTGGAAGTGTGCCGGATGCGCAACATCCCCATGATTGTGTTTATCAACAAACTCGATCGAGAAGGGAAAGATGCTTTCGACCTGCTGGACGAAGTGGAGCAAAAACTCGGCCTCCGGGTTTGCCCGTTGAGTTTCCCCATTGGGATGGGACACGACTTTCAGGGGATCTATAACCTTTGGAAAAAAGACGTACTGTTGTTCCAGGACGAAAACAAACAAACCATCGGCGATCAAAAGGTTTTTAAGACCCTGAACGATCCCCAATTAGAAACGGCCATCGGCTCCTCGGCTTTGGCCACCCTTACCGAAGAACTGGAATTGCTCGAAGGGGTCTATCCCCCTTTTGATGCCCAAGCCTATCGGGCCGGAGACTTACAGCCGGTTTTTTTTGGATCGGCCCTCAACAATTTTGGCGTACAAGAACTGCTGGACTGCTTTATCGATATCGCCCCGCCCCCACGGCCCAAAGCTGCCGAAGAACGTTTGGTTGACCCGCAGGAAGAAGCCTTTTCGGGTTTTGTGTTTAAGATCCATGCGAATATGGACCCCAACCACAGAGATCGCCTGGCCTTTATTAAGATCGTTTCGGGCACCTTTGAACGCAACACCCCCTACCTGCACGTACGCCACAATAAAAAGCTAAAGTTTTCGAGTCCCAACGCCTTTTTTGCCGAAAAAAAACAGGTGGTCGATATCTCCTATCCCGGCGATATCGTGGGCTTGCACGATACCGGAAACTTTAAAATTGGGGATACCCTCACCGCCAAAGAGGCTTTGAATTTCAAAGGAATTCCCAGCTTTTCGCCTGAACATTTTCGCTACATCAACAATGCAGACCCCATGAAGGCCAAACAACTCCACAAAGGCATCGACCAATTGATGGACGAAGGGGTGGCCCAACTCTTTACCCTCAACCTAAACGGCCGCAAGGTGATTGGCACCGTGGGAGCCCTCCAGTTTGAAGTGATCCAATACCGCCTCCTCCACGAATATGGTGCCCAATGCAGCTTTGAAAATCTCAATGTACACAAAGCCTGTTGGATCGAAGAACCCCAAACCCCCTCCCCCGATTTTGAGGAATTTAAACGCGTAAAGCAAAAATATTTGGCTCGCGACAAACAAGGACAACTCGTCTTTTTGGCCGACTCAGCCTTTTCCCTCCAAATGACCCAACAAAAATATCCGGAGCTCCAAGTTCATTTTACCTCGGAGTTTTAAATCACTTGGCCCCGGCTAAACCCTTGCTGAGATCCCCAAAACATTGAGGTCTTAACACTTCCTTGTTTCTTTTTTTGGTATATTTAAGCGAACAACCCCCAAATCTGACTGCTGCCATGAAGCATTTCTGGTTTCTTTTCATCTCTTCTACTACATATTTATGCGGAAAGGGTTCCGATATCCGACTGATTCAGGTATTACTCGGACATGGGAGTTTAATAACAACCGAGCGATATACGCATCTAAGTCGTAGAACGTACCAAAACGTGTAAAGTCCTATTGATAGGATTACAAGGAAGTTAGGAAATATTAAGACCATAGATAAAAGGAAACTATCGGAACCTTAGGTTCGGATATTTACGAGTTGTAAGCCATATAAACAAAAACTAAATGTCAGAAAATTATTCATCGGATAAACCAGTTGAAATTGAAAAACAAGATAGATTTCAGAGATATGGATTTTCCAAAAGAATAGCAGAGACAATTGTTCAAAGAGAGAATGAAGAAGGAATTGTCATTGGAATTTATGGAGCTTGGGGAGAAGGAAAAACGTCAGTACTAAATTTCATTAAAAGCGAACTTGAACAAAAAGAGGGTATTCTTACATTAACATTAAATCCTTGGAGATATAATGATGAAGAAAGTTTGCTCAAAAAAGCCCGCTGATTGCACAAGAGTCGATGCCCATCGCCCAACAATGGGGGATGAAAATTGGCCAAAACCTCCAGCAAGTCCTTCAAGAAAAAAAAGAGCAATAGTCTAAGACTAATTCGTTGCAATTAGCCAATGGAGCTCATCTCTGCATTTTTTTATACATTCGGGTAGGTCTATTCGTAGATTACACCTACGGCAGGTCAAATCGGATCCAAACACCCTTTTAAAACTTCTATGAAAGTCGGCCATATCTTGTTTAAAGTGCAGCAGCTAGCCACGGCCGTAAAAGGGTTTCAAAAAAAGGGCTTTCGGGTAGAATACGGTTCTCGAAAACATCCGCATAATGCCTTGATTTACTTTTCCCATGGGCCTTATATCGAACTGTTGGAAAAGGCCCCGGTTTCGGCACTCGAACTTTGGGCCCTAAAGCGGGTAGGACATCGCCCGGTAGCGGAGCGTTTTCATTTATGGGAAAAGGCCCCGGAAGGATTCTTCGAAATGTGTTTGGAAACCCGTGGCCCCGATTTTCGGCAGGCAAAAGAAATTTTAAACCGATATGGCCTGAACTATTTCCAAACCCGAAGCAAACGAATCGACCCCTTTCACAGACGCTTGCGATGGAAACTACTCTTCCCCCACCCCCACCAATTGCCTTTTATGATGACCCCCTTTAACAGCAATCCTAAACCTCAAAATTTTGTACATCCCAATGGGGTGCAACAAATCAAAAAAGTGTTTTACCCTTGCGCGCCAAAATCCATGAAGATTCTTCGGGAACTTTGCGACGATAAAATCTTACTCTTGGAAAAAGAAGGGGACAACATTCGTTTGGAATACAGCTAAACGCTCCCTAAGAATTTTAAGAGGTTAGTTTTAAGATTGACCAAAAATAAGTACCTTAAAGCCTAATCGAAACCTAAAAACCAATGAAACAATTACGTCCTATTTGCGCCCTGTTCTTGGCTGTTGGGCTATGGAGTTGTGCGCCGACCTCCAAAAAAGAAACGCCGACTTCCCAATCGTCTTATTTAGACTATTCCGATCGAGACGATAAGTTGAGTGGTGGCGTAAAGATGATTCCCATCCAAACCGAAGCGGGCACCTTTAATGTATGGACCAAACGCATCGGGAACAACCCCAAAATCAAAGTCTTGTTGTTACACGGCGGGCCAGGTGCTACCCACGAATATCTGGAAGTTTTTGATTCCTATTTCCCAAACGCCGGAATCGAATACTACTACTACGATCAACTCGAATCGTTCTATAGCGACCAGCCCAATGATCCTCGCCTGTGGAGTGTCGAACGCTATGTAGACGAAGTCGAACAAGTCCGGAAAGCATTGGGCTTAAATGCAGATAATTTCTATTTATACGGCAGCTCCTGGGGTGGAATTCTGGGGATGGAATATGCCTTAAAACACCAAGAAAACCTCAAAGGGCTGATTGTTTCCAATATGATGGCCTCCATTCCCGATTACATACAATATGCCAATGAAGTGTTGGGGCCGCAACTGCCCCCGGAAGTACTGGCCGAAATTCGAGGCTATGAAGCCGAAGAAGACTATTCCAATCCCAACTATACCGGCCTGATAGAAACCCACTACTACCCCAAACATGTATTGCGAATGCCCCCGGAAGAATGGCCCAATCCGGTGTTACGGGCTTTTTCCAACATCGCTTATGGGCTCTATATGACCATGCAAGGCCCCAGCGAATTTGGCGTGGTGGGCGATGCCAAACTCAAAAACTGGGACATCAAAGATCAACTGGCACAAATCACCGTACCCACCCTCACCATTGGAGGTGCCTACGACACCATGGACCCCAAACATATGGAATGGATGGCTGGTGAAATGGTCAATGGCCAATACCTCCATTGCCCCCAAGGAAGCCATCTGGCGATGTATGACGATGCCGACAATTATTTTAAAGGCATGATCGAATTCATCAAAGCCGTAGACCGGGGCAAATAATCGCTAGGAAACGCAGAAAAAAAATCAAGCGGGGGGGCTCAAGTGCACCCCCCCCGGTGTAGAGGGCTAATTCTTGAACCTCAGGAAACTTCTTTCTAAGGCTTAAACAATAGAGCTAGTGATACGGGTATACGCTAGTCCCTCACATCACGGAAATCCAGTTAAAATCCTGAATCAACAAACCCCCAACTTTCGTTGAGGGTTTATTTTTTAAGCTTCGCCGGTGGGACCAAAATTCATCGGGATGGGCGGGGCCTCATTCGTCTGAATTTCACCGTGGGCATTTTCATAACGCTGGATATTTTCGGCCAAAGCTTTTTGGAAGCGTTTGGCGTGTTCCGGCGTTAGGATAATCCGCGACTTTACGTTAGCCTTCGGAGCCCCGGGCATCAGGGCGACAAAATCCACCACAAACTCTGCTGGCGAGTGGTTGATGATGGCCAGATTGGCATAAGTCCCGTCGGCCAGTTTTTCATCGATCGAAATATTGATCTTGTGTTCTTTTGGATTTTGATCGCTCATCGTTAACGGATTTTAGGAAGCATCGCTGGCTTCCAACTCTTCTTCTTTATTGACCAACAAGCTGTTATACTCGTCTTTTGAGCCTACGATAATGTTGTTGTAGTCGCGTGTTCCGGTTCCTGCCGGGATCTTGTGTCCTACAATCACATTTTCTTTAAGGCCTTCGAGGTAGTCTTCTTTTCCGTTGACCGCAGCCTCGTTCAATACTTTAGTGGTTTCCTGGAAGGAAGCCGCCGAAATAAAGGACTTGGTCTGGAGCGACGCTCGCGTAATTCCCTGCAACTCCGGTGTGGCGGTAGCCGCTTCGGCATCGCGTGCCACAACTAAGGCTTTATCTTCCCGTGTAAGGAGCGAATTTTCGTCTCTCAACTGACGTGCGCTCACCAACTGCCCTTCTTTTAGGTTTTCGGAATCGCCCACTTGCTCAACGATCTTCATCCCGTAAAGCTTGTCGTTTTCTTGGATAAAGTCGTATTTGTAAATCAATTGATTTTCAAGGAAAATACTGTCCCCCGGATGTTGGATCCGTACTTTACGCATCATCTGACGAACGACTACTTCGAAGTGTTTGTCGTTAATCTTAACCCCCTGGAGGCGATAAACTTCTTGGATTTCATTGACCAAATATTGCTGAACAGCGGAAGGCCCTTTGATTCGTAAGATATCGTTAGGTGTGATCGACCCGTCAGAAAGTGGCATTCCGGCCTTGATAAAGTCGTTTTCCTGCACCAAAATTTGATTGGACAATTTGACCAAGTACTTTTTGATGTCTCCAAATTTAGACTCGACAATGATCTCGCGATTTCCTCGTTTGATTTTTCCAAACGAAACCACACCGTCGATTTCGGAAACCACCGCTGGATTGGAAGGATTACGAGCTTCGAAAAGCTCTGTTACTCGAGGAAGACCTCCCGTAATATCTCCAGACTTGGCCGATTTACGTGGGATTTTCACCAAGACTTTTCCTTCTTCAATCTTATCGCCATCATTTACCATCAGGTGTGCCCCTACCGGTAAGTTGTAGGAACGCAAAGTATTACCTTTGGTGTCTTCGATCAATAAGGTAGGAATGATCTTTTTGTTTCGAGATTCAGAGATTACTTTTTCTTGGAAACCGGTTTGTTCGTCGATTTCTACCTGATAAGTGACCCCTTGCTCAATGTTTTCAAACTTGATTTTTCCAGAGAATTCAGAAACAATCACCCCATTAAATGGATCCCATTGACAGATCACATCGCCTTTTTTCAGCTTGGCTCCGTTCTTAACAAAGAGTGCCGATCCATAGGGGATGTTTTTAGTACTTAAAACGTTTTTTGTTTGGGCATCAATCATCCGAATTTCAGATGTACGAGAAATAACGATGTTGGCAGCGTTACCGTCGGAATCGGTTCCCTTGACCGTTTTGAGGTCTGTGATTTCAGCAACCCCATCAAATTTGGTGATCAATTTATTCTCTTCGGAAATATTTCCGGCAACCCCACCTACGTGGAAGGTTCGCAGAGTCAACTGTGTTCCAGGCTCTCCGATCGATTGGGCTGCAA
>JBMYNJ010000033.1:0-3770 GCA_049598145.1 Flavobacteriaceae bacterium
TTATAAGTTGGGCTATGGCCGTACCGAACTCAAATGTGCGCAATGCGGCGGCCACTTGGGACATATCTTCGACGATGGTCCGCGAGAAACAACCGGTAAAAGGCATTGTATCAATTCGGTAGCCTTGGAATTTATTCCTTATTAATCGTATGCCTTCCATGAAAAACAACTCCACTTATCCGGTTGAGAAATCGGAAGACGAATGGCGTAAACAATTAGACCCGGAAGCCTATCGCATCCTTAGACAAGCGGGGACCGAATATCCACATTCAGGAATCTACAACCAACATTTCGAAAAAGGGACTTACCATTGCAAAGGCTGTGGGCAAGCCCTCTACAGTAGTGGTAGTAAATTTGAAAGTGGTTGTGGCTGGCCCAGCTATGATGCTTCGCTTCCCGGAGCCATCGAGTATCGAGAAGACCGCACCCACGGGATGATTCGAACCGAAATTTTATGTTCCAATTGCGGAGGTCACCAAGGCCATGTGTTTAACGATGGGCCCACCGCCACCGGAACCCGCTATTGTGTAAATTCGGCTGCAATTGATTTCCAAAAAGAACAATAGTCCAAAAATCAGCGATTGATTACCTTTGTGCGAATTTAAACTTAAACACGCATGAGTGCATTTGATATTATTGTCGTAGGAAGTGGCCCCGGAGGATATGTAACGGCGATTCGGGCTTCGCAACTCGGATTTAAAACCGCTATTGTTGAAAAAGAAAGCCTTGGAGGTGTTTGTCTCAACTGGGGGTGTATCCCCACCAAAGCGCTCATTAAATCGGCCCAGGTTTTTGAATACTTGAAACACGCCGGTGACTATGGACTTACTGTAAAAGAATACGATAAAGACTTTGATGCCGTCGTCAACCGCAGCCGAAATGTAGCTGCCGGGATGAGTAAAGGCGTTCAGTTCTTAATGAAGAAGAATAAAATCACGGTTTTAGAAGGGCACGGGAAAATCCTTCCCGGGAAAAAAGTGTCCGTCACCGATGCCAAAAACCAAATTACCGAACACAGTGCCGACCACATCATTATTGCCACAGGGGCCCGATCCCGAGAATTGCCGAGCTTGCCTCAAGACGGAAAAAAAGTGATCGGTTATCGCCAAGCAATGACCTTAAAAAAACAGCCCAAAAAGATGATTATCGTCGGATCGGGGGCTATTGGGATAGAGTTTGCCTATTTCTACAACGCCATGGGAACCGAAGTCACCGTAGTGGAATTCCAAGATCGAATTGTACCCGTAGAAGACGAAGAAGTCTCGAAACAACTGGAGCGTACCTTTAAGAAATCCGGGATAAACATCCTGACCTCTGCTGAAGTAACCAGCGTAGATACCAGTGGTAAAGACGTAAAAGCACACATCAAAACCAAAAAAGGAGAAGAAACCCTGACTGCCGATGTCGTTTTATCGGCTGTGGGGATTAAAACTAATATCGAAAATATCGGTTTGGAAGCAGTGGGAATTGCCGTGGACCGCGATAAAATTTTGGTCAATGATTTCTACCAAACCAACCAACCGGGCTACTATGCCATCGGCGATGTGACCTCCGGACAAGCGCTAGCCCACGTCGCTTCGGCTGAAGGAATTTTGTGTATCGAAAAAATTGCCGGACAGGAGGTAGAACCCATCGACTACAACAACATTCCCGGGTGTACCTATTGTTTCCCGGAAGTGGCCTCCGTTGGCCTTACGGAAGCCCAAGCACGTGAACAGGGTTACGACATTAAAGTCGGGAAATTTCCGTTTTCGGCTTCCGGAAAGGCGCAAGCCAGCGGTACTTCCGATGGCTTTGTTAAAGTGATCTTTGATGCCAAATACGGCGAATGGCTGGGCTGCCACATGATTGGTGCCGGAGTAACAGACATGATCGCTGAAGCTGTGCTTGGGCGAAAACTCGAAACCACTGGACATGAAGTCCTCAAAGCCGTTCACCCACACCCCACCATGAGTGAAGCGGTGATGGAAGCCGTAGCCGATGCCTACGACGAAGTGATTCACCTGTAAGATTTAACATTTAATTCCTGTAGAAAGCAGCCCCAATGGCTGCTTTTTTTGTAACTTAAGGATTGTTAATTCGTTCCCCATGCGAAAAAAACCTCTTCTACTTTTTATCTGGGCCAATTTCGGAGGCTTTATCGGACTAATCATTGGTCTGCTCTGTGGGATTCTATACTCTTTTGGTGGGCTACTGATCGATATTGGGGTGAGTTTGGGCTGGCTCTCCGCCCAAGCAATGGAAACCCCCGGCCTGAGTATCGGGACGCTTTATGCCTTCGGGGCGCTTATAGCAATGCCTGTGTTGTTTGCTCTAAGCGGTTGGTTAGCCGCTGGAATCGCCGGAGGGCTGTTTACCCTCTTTAAAAAAATACTAACTTAGATAATTAAACTTCAAATATCCTACTTATGAATGCTCCTCCGAAAAACAACATGGCAACTGCCGGATTTATTTTGGCACTTTTTACCTTTCTCTTCGGCTGGATACCAGTCTTTGGCTGGGTCACCTGGATTTTAGGGGTGATCTTTAGCTGGATTGGCCTCTCTCAATCGAAAAGCTTGGAGGGCAAAGGTCGTGGACTGGCCATTGCCGGACTGTTGTTAAGTTTTGCCGGTTTAATCATGATCCTAATCATCGCCTCGGCGGTTCTGGCCTTTTTAGGCTGGGGAGCAATAGCTCTTGAACTTTAAAACCAACCTTAATCCCCTATCTTATGAAACCTTACCTCCTACTAATCCCTTTGCTATGGGTGGCTTGCACCACCCCCAATATGTATGAATATACCGTTAAAAATCAAAGTAACTACGATCTGATGTTCTACAGCTACGATTCCTCTAATCCCCAAAAGGAACCGCTGGAATTTCATATTCGGGCACGAGATACCCATAGCGTCAGTATTCAGGATTTGGCTGGGTCAGACTTTAACTTTAAAACCTTTTTTAGCCCCAAAAAAGGCCCCTATGATCGAGATTCTTTAAAAGTTGTTTTTTGCCGAATCGAGCACTCCATTTTAAAGCCGAATGTTCCTCAGACCCGCTAAACCCTTTGAACTATTGTCTCTATGACAGTGCCACCGAAACTTTTGTTTTTACAAACTCTGATTTTGAACGAGCGGAAGTGGTGGAAATTGAAGACAATTAAACTTTAAATAATGATCCCAAATCTCTTTAGAAAACTAAATTTTTTCGGGTTTTAACTCCGCCCAATCCTTACTTCTATGATTTTCCGGATTTTATCCGAACATTCGACTGGCTTTAAAAGAATCTAACAACTTATTACTTAAAGCCTAAAACCCCTAAACGGTAGGAATTCATACCAAAGCCCACGATTAAGCCTTTGGCATGGGGGGTGATAAAGGATTTGTGACGGAAGTCTTCCCGGGCAAAAGTATTGGAGATATGAATTTCTATAACCGGGCTATCGATGGCCTTAATGGCATCGCCCAGCCCTACCGAGGTATGGGTATAGGCCGCAGCATTCAAGAGAATTCCGTCTGAAGAAAAGCCGACTCGATGGAGTTCATCGATCAGTTCGCCTTCGATATTCGACTGAAAATAACTGAATTCGACCTCGGGAAACTCGGCTTGTAATTCTTGATAATAGTCGGCAAAGGTTTGCGCCCCGTAGATATTGGGTTCTCGAGTGCCCAAAAGATTCAGGTTGGGGCCATTGATAATCGCAATTTTGGTCGCCATAAGTTTGTATTCTGGAGGTAAAAGTAATTGATTATTTTTAAGCCAAGCGAAAGATGCAGTGGGAAACAGCCATAC
>JBMYNJ010000033.1:3780-11984 GCA_049598145.1 Flavobacteriaceae bacterium
CGATTTTATTCAATACCTCCAAATTGAACGAGGGATGGCCGAGCATACCCTCCAAAGCTACCGCATAGATTTGCTTGCCTTGGAACGCTTTTTAGAAGCGTACGAAATCCCAGAAACTCCGATCAACTGTTCTGCCGAGACGCTACAGGCCTTTATTTACGAATCAGCCAAAAGTATAAAAGCCAGTTCTCAGGCCCGCCGATTGTCGGGATTAAAAAGTTTTTTCGATTATCTGATTTTTGAAAACTACCGCCAAACCCACCCTACTTTGCTGATCGAATCGCCCAAACAAGGGCGCTATTTACCCACCGTATTGTCTTTGGAAGAAATTGATGCAATGATTGCTCAGATCGATCCGGAACACCCCCAAGGCTATCGAAATCACGCCATCATAGAAATGCTCTACGGCTGTGGCCTGCGGGTGAGCGAACTGGTCCAGCTACAGTTGTCCAATCTCTTTTTTTCCGAAAAACTGGTCCGGATTCATGGGAAGGGAGACAAACAGCGACTGGTTCCCCTAGGGCAAGTGTGTCGCCAAACGCTGGATACCTATTTTAAACAAACCCGAGAACATCAGAAGATCCAACTGGAATTTCGGGATACAGTATTTTTAAACCGAAATGGACGGCAACTGACCCGAGCAATGATCTTTACAGTGGTTCGAGACTTGGCCAAAAAAGCGGGCATTCAGAAGCAGGTGAGTCCGCATACCTTTCGACATTCGTTTGCGACCCATTTATTGGAAAACGGCGCCGATTTACCCAGCGTGCAGATGCTTTTAGGCCACGAAAGCATCACCACAACAGAGGTTTATACCCATTTGAGCACCCAACATCTACACGAGGTGATGCGAGACCACCATCCGCACGGAAAAATAGTTTAAGCCTCCACCGTGGGCATCACCAATCGGAATCCTTCGCCGTGAATGTTTAGAATTTCCACCTCTTCATCGGGCTTGAGATATTTGCGCAATTTGGCGATATAAACGTCCATACTGCGGGAGGTAAAGTAGTTTTCGTCTCGCCAGATTTTGTTGAGGGCCACCTCACGGGGCAACAGATCGTTGGCATGCAAAACTAAAAGCCGTAACAATTGGTTTTCCTTGGGTGAAAGTTTTACGGTCTCCAGCCCCTCGCTTTGCAGGGAGCGCAATTTGGAGTTGTAATCAAAAATACCGATTTGAAACTCAAAGGCTTCTGTTTCCGGAATCAGGGTGATTTTTCTCCGGTTCAGGATGGCTTTTATTTTCGCCAATAAAACTTCTGAATCAAAAGGCTTGGTCAAATAATCGTCTGCGCCAATTTTAAAGCCCCTGAGCATATCGGTTTTTAGAGATTTAGCCGTTAGGAAAATCAAGGGGACATCTTCGTTAATGTCACGGATTTCTTTAGCCAAAGTGAAACCGTCTTTGTAGGGCATCATCACGTCTAAAATGCATAGATCAAAGGATTCCTTTTGAAATTTGTCAAAACCCTCGATACCGTTTCGGGCGAGTGTAATTTTGTAATCGTTCAGTTGTAAATAGTCTTTGAGAATACTCCCGAAATTGGGATCATCTTCAACCAGTAAGATTTTTTTAATTTCCATAGGCATTCAATTTAAATCGTTTTTGGGGTAGTTAAGGGAAAGGAAAGGGTAAAGGTAGTTCCCTTGCCTTTTTTGCTTTCCAAGTCGATTTTCGCTTGGTGGAGGTCTGCAATTTTCTTGACGTAAGAAAGGCCCAGACCGTGGCCTTTGATGTTGTGAATATTCCCGGATTGTTCTCGGTAGAAGCGTTCGAAAATCAGTTTTTGAGTGGCGGCATCCATCCCCATGCCACGATCCTGAATACGCAAGAGCACCCGATCGTTCTGGGTCTGGGTTTGAACTTTGATTTGAGGTGCCCCCTCGGAATATTTAATGGCGTTATCTAAAATATTGACCACCACATTAATCAAGTGATTTTTATTCCCAAAGATCCAGATATCAGAGTCTTGAAGTTTTAAATCTATTGTTCCCTGACGGTTTTTGACCAACAATGAGATGTGATGAATGGCCTCCTCTACGACTTCATGAAAATCGACGCGTTCTTTTTGAATGGGATTGGCGGAACGATCCAATTGAGAAATTTGCAATACCGTTTCTACTTGGCCCAACATTCGACTGTTTTCTTCTCGAATCAGGGATAAATATTTTTCTACCCGAGTTTCATCTTTCCGAGCTTTGGTATTCGAAATCGCGTCTAAGGCCAAATTAATTGTGGCAATGGGCGTTTTAAACTCATGCGACATATTGTTGATGAAATCGGTTTTCATTTCCGAAATATTTTTCTGCCGAATGATCTGATAAAGGGCACTGGAAGAAACAATAATAATAAAGAGGGTCAGAAAAATGGAAATCCCCGCAACTCCAAACAACGAACTCATCACATAGCGAGCCTTATCCGGAAAGGCAATTTGTAATTGATAAGGACTTTTACCCTGTTCGTCCACAAAAATAGGCACTTTATACATAGGCCCCATGGGCTGCTCGGAATACTGGGCCGAACGGACTTTGGTGGTCAATGGGCCGCTATAGATCCCGAAAACATAAGGAATCATAATGTCTTTTTTATGCAATTCTCGCTCCAAAAGTTGACGGATTTCTTGGGTACTTACTCGTTTATGAATCGGCAAGGTATTGGCATAGGCTCGAAAAGCATCTCGATAAAGCATCCAGTCCCAATCTTTGATGCGATCGACCTGTCGAATTTTTTGTAAAGAAGAAGATCGGATGTTTTCCCGGTTAAAATTATCCGCATCGATCTTGTTGATCACCGTAGTAGTTTTGACCTGTTTAAAGTCTTTGAATTGGGTACTGTCATAGGCGGCCAGATCTGGTTCTTCAGATGGGGGATTAATCGAAATATTATAATCTTGTTCCAAAATCCCATAACTGTAAAAGGTAGATAGATTACTGGATTTGTCTTCATCCAAAAACAAGAAAATGTCTGTAAAATTAGCCCGCTGGGGTTTTCCTACCGAATCGACCATTTGCTGAAGTAGGAAAATATAGTCTGAAATTTCACGCTCCTGAATTTCAGAAGCAACCGCTTCTAGCGACTGCTCTACTGCCAGAGCAAACTCCTCTTCTTTGGTTTCCCAGGCCGATCGCATCCAAAACACCTGAACAGAAATAATACCCACGATGGATAATACCATAAAACCTACTAAAAGGAGAAAGTAATGTTTTTTCAAGGCGATTAAGGTTTACACTACAAAAATGTTAAAAAAATAGCTGTCTGGGTCTAAACAGTATGTTAATAACCCCGAATTTCCTGTAAAATCTTTTGCAATTGTACTTCAGTTTTGCTCCATTCCTCATTCGAGACGATCCAGTCTGCATAGGGAGCTTTTTGCGCATCGGTCCACTGATTTTGAATCCGTTCACGAACCTGTTCCGGTGCTAATCCGTCGCGTTCACAAACCCGAGCCACGCGGGTTTCTTCTGGAGCAGTGATTAACAAAACTTTGTCACAGTCCTGATAGCCACCCGATTCAATAAGGATCGCAGCTTCTTTAAACAATAAAGCAGAATGTTGATTTTTAACATATTGCTTAAAATCTTCTCTGACGGCCGGATGTACAATACCGTTCAATTTATTTAAAAGTGAGGGATTCTGAAACACCTGTGAAGCAATATACTTGCGATCCAAATGCCCTTCTGAGGTAAAGGCATTTTCCCCCATTAAGTCTATGATCTCGGCACGCAAACTGGGGTGTTCCACCATTAGTTTTTTTGCCGCCTGATCGGCCAAATACACCGGGTAACCCTTTTGACCAAAGAAGGACGCCACGCGAGATTTTCCGCTTCCAATACCGCCAGTAATCCCAATTATTTTCATAGGGTTAAAATTCTACCCTACAAATTAAGAAATTAAAGCTTAATCACGACGTATTAAATACTGCACCTGGTTGGGTTCTAACCGAACCGAGATAAAACGCGAAGGGATGTTTTGCAATTTCAATGGAAGTTGTAACCCTTCTACAGAACGTTGATTAAAGAGGGCATGTACGCGAAGCCGAGCCGAGTCAAAGTTTGCCGCATCTTCCAATGGAATCTGATAGGTTAATTCTGTTTGTGCTGGGTATAAACGGATGCGGGTACCTGAATCTAAACCCACCGCTTGAATATCTAATGTCATACGCTGCTCAACATAGCGGATCGACTCTCCTTGTACCCGAAAAGTAGAATGACTTAATACCAAATGTTCTGGAGGCAACTGTTGGGTTTCCAACTGAAATGGGCCTGAAGGCAATTCTTTTTTAAGGGGAGGAATTTTCCAATAATTTAGACTGTCAAGAGCCAAAGCATTTCCACTCACCCGAACACTGTCGGGGGAGATCTGAAACGGTTCAAACATGCGATAGCCCGATTCGAAAGTCAATTGAAGATCCCAACGTACCGGGATTTTTTTGCTAACACGAATATCCACACCCAAGGCTGAAGGGGTAATTTTCCATTGTAACAATCGAACGTTTTCAGGGAACTGCAACTGAATGGCCCCTCTCTGGAACTGCATTCCCAATTGAAGCGTTTCGTCTTGATAATCAAAGGCTTCAAAAGGAATTTGGATGGGTTTTTTAACCATATTCAAACGCAATAAGTCCAATCCAGTTCCTTCTACATTTAATTCGAGTTCCGGAGTGTTTTTGAGTAATAAACTATCCGGAATCCCTTGAACCACGACGGGCAATTGGAGAGGTGTCTGATACGTATTGGAAAGTTTAGTGACTACCCAAATCACTATAGACAAAAGCACAAACAGCAGGAGAAAGGCATTTTTTGCCATCCAACTGCTGGTTTGTTTTTGGGCAGTCATGTCAGAAGGCTATTGCTTAGGTTCCATTAAGGCATCAATGATTTCCTGACTTACCCCTACATTAGAAAAGCCCCCATCATGGTAAAGGTTTTGCATGGTTACCTTGCGAGTGTAGTCGGAAAACATGGCTACGGTATAGTCGGCACATTCTTGGGCAGTGGCATTTCCGAGGGGGGAAGTCAGCTCTGCATATTCCAAAAATCCATCTAATCCCTTTACTCCTTTTCCGGCCGTTGTGAGTGTTGGTGACTGGGAAATGGTATTGACTCGAACTTTTTTATCTTTTCCAAAAAAATATCCAAAACTGCGCGCAATCGATTCGAGATATGCCTTATTGTCTGCCATATCGTTATAATTCGGGAAAGTCCTTTGAGCTGCTATATAGGAAAGCGCTACAATACTTCCACCCGGGTTCATCGCATCGGATTGGTATAACGTCTGTAAAAGTTTATGAAAAGATACTGCCGAGACGTCCCAGCCCTTGGTCAACCAATCATGGTTGAGATCGGTGTAGGGCTTTCCTTTGCGAACATTGACAGACATCCCTATGGAATGAAGTACAAAGTCGATTTTCCCACCAAAGTGTTCTAGGGTTTTATCAACTAGGTTTTGAAGGTCTTCCACTTTTGTGGCGTCTGCCGGAATAAGAGGAGCTTGAGTGGCTTCAGCCAATTGATTTATAGTTCCCATCCGCAAAGCGACAGGAGCATTAGTTAAAACAAATGATCCTCCGGCGGCATGAACGGATTCGGCAGTTTTCCAGGCGATTGATTGGTCGTCTAGTGCGCCGAAAATGATTCCTTTCTTTCCTTGTAAAATGGGATGATTCATAATTTTTATTGGATTTGATGTGCTAAATTAAGATAAAAGTTCTTTGGCTTGTTCAATCGCAGCTTCTGTGATGGCTTTTCCGGAGAGCATCTGAGCGATTTCCTGAATGCGTTGTTCGGAATTAAGCTCTTTAATTCGGGTTCGAGTTTGCCCATCGTACGATTCCTTGTAGACCTTAAAATGCTGTTGTCCTTTGGCTGCCACTTGTGGTAAATGGGTGATCGCAAATAATTGCATATGAGTACTCATCTCAGACATGATGTGTCCCATCCGATCAGAAATATTTCCGGAAACCCCAGTGTCAATTTCGTCAAAAATAAGAGTGGGTAACTGTTGATGTTTGGCCAAAATGGATTTAATGGCCAACATGATTCGCGAACGTTCTCCTCCAGATGCAACTTGCTTTAGGGGTAGAAAACGACTACCTGCATTGGCTGAAAACAAAAAATCAGCTCTGTCTAAACCATAGGTTCCAAAAGAATTTGTGTTTTCAAGGCTCACATTGAAACGCGCATTTTCCATTCCCATCCATGTCAATAATTGATGTATTTGCTGTTCAAAATCAGGAATAATTTTCAATCGAGCTTGATGCAAAAGTTCCGTTTGTTGTCTTAAAAGGGTTTCTAACTCTTGAATTTGCTGGTCTAACTGCGTCAGATGTTGATCGAAATTGGCCGTTAATTGTAATTCTTGTTCCAATTGAGCTTGTAGCTCAATTAAGTCCTCAACTGAATTTTTTTGATGTTTCTTTTGTAATTGATAGAGTAATTGCAAACGATCTTCGGCCTCTTGAAGGGCTTGAGGATCACTTTCTACATTTTCGAAAAGCTGCTCCAAAGTCCGGTACAAATCTTCAAGTTCGGAACTCAAGGCCTGAACCTGGTCTGAGCTTTCTTGCCAAAGGATAGATTTTTGGGTCAACTGTTGCATTAGAGATCGCAAACGAAGCAATTGATCCACTAAACCGTGTTCTTCGATTGAGAGTAGTTGCAGGGCATCCGAAGCCAACTCCCGAATATCATCTACTTGCGAAAGGCTAGACACTTTTTCCTCTAAAGGTTCCTGCATCCCAGGTGTCAATTGAGCTGCGAGCAATTCATCATAGATAAACTGCTTATATTCATGGTCCTGAGCAGACTGCTGTTGCCGAGCCAAAAGTTCATCTTTTTCACGAACGGCAGCTGTATAAGAAGCCAAAGTATCTCGAAAGTTTTTGAGAAGCGACTCATTTCCTGCCAAGGCATCTATGACTCCAAAAACATAAGACTCTTGAATGATGTTTTGAGTTTCATATTGGGTGTGGACATCGATGAGAAACCCACTAATTTTTTCCAAAACCTGAAGATTTACCGGTGTGTCGTTTATAAATGCTCTGGATTTTCCATTGGGATTAATCTCTCTTCTTAAGATGGTATCGGGTGCATAGTCCAGGTCTTCTGTTTCAAAAAATGGTGCTAAACCCAGATGACCGATTTGAAAAGTAGCCTCGATCACACATTTGTGTTGGGTATTTTTTAACACCTTCAGGTCGGCTCTTTTTCCTAAAACTAAAGATAGGGCCCCCAATAGAATCGACTTTCCTGCTCCGGTTTCTCCTGTGATAGTAGTCATTCCCGAATCAAAACCCACATCGAGTTGATCGATGAGCGCATAATTTGAAATGAGAAGATTACTGAGCAAAAGAGCTACTTTTTTGTGAAACTTCAAAGATAGAAGACTTCTTTGCCTTTGTCAATTTTTGATTAACGTAATTTCCGCCATTTGGGATTAAAGAAAGGGGCAATTTGCTGTAAATCCTTTTTGAGTGCATCCACTTCAAATTCTGGTCCGCCTTTAAAAATTTCGACGATTTCATCGGCCTTGGCATCAAAAAACACTTGCAACAAAAATGCATTGGGCCGGCGCTTATAGATCGTTTTTAACTCTTCAATAGCGGATACTATAGCATTTTTGGCCTCCAAAGGGTTTTCCTCTAATTGATCGATTCCTTTACGGTGGTATAGATATAAAGCTCGCTGGAAGGGTCTAAAAGTATTTGATTGAAGTTCATCTATCAACCAGAAACGATTGCGATTACCCTCGTTTTGTCGCCATCCCTTGAAACCACTGTTTTGAGCCAAATTTACAATCCGTTGAGCTTGTTCGAAGTAGGCATCTCCCCCACTTTCAGAAAAACTGGCCGCATCTAAACCCAATAATATATAAGCATAATACCCAAAAAGTGCCACTAAATTGGAATTATTGGTGGCCGGATTAAAAAATAAGGGTTGAAATTCCTGATAAATAAATTGTAAATCTTTGTCTAAAAAATTAAAAATGGGGCTGCTGTAATTGGCTCCGTACGCCGGTCGTTGCGACTGAATTTGTAGGGTCCCCTCGAAACGATCGGCAGCATAATTATTAATATTCATCACAAAGCTGCATTGGATGCGTTCTTCATTTTTAACGGAGAGTGTCGTCCACGCCTGAGCGCTAAAAAAATCTGTGATCGAACGTTCCAAAGTTTGAAAAATCTGCTGATTGGTTTGATTGA
>JBMYNJ010000033.1:11994-15824 GCA_049598145.1 Flavobacteriaceae bacterium
GCATTTAGGACGACTTCAACATTGAGTTCTTGCGCCGACAACCTCATGCAAAATATCCCTATCAAAGACAGGACATATAGCTTAATGTTCATACTCCAAGAGTTCTTCCCAAAGACGATTTGCCAATTCTTTTTTTGATTGAAGGGGAAATGAGATCGTTCTTTCATCTTTGAAAATTAAGGTAACTTTATTGGTGTCCCCCGAGAAACCTGCTCCGGGATCATTCAACGAATTTAAAACGATAGCATTTAGGTTTTTCGTATGTAGTTTTTGCTTGGCCTGCTTGAGCTCATCGGTAGTCTCCAAAGCAAAACCTATTAGTACCTGATGATTTTTGGCTACTCCCATAGAAGCCAAAATATCGGGTGTAGGCTTTAGTGAAATAGTATCAAGCTTATCGTGATTTTTCTTTATTTTCTGATTATAAGCGTGTTGGGGTTTAAAATCGGCAACAGCAGCTGCAGCTATGGCGTAATCAACAGTAGCGTAGTGTTTGTGTACAGCCGCGTACATCTCATCGGCTGTTTGTACCCGTTCCACTTCAATATTAGGAAATTCGGTTTGCAGATGTGTGGGGCCACTAACCAAAATTACCTCGGCACCCCGAGCAGCGGCAGCTTCTGCGAGAGCAAAGCCCATTTTTCCGGAGGAAAAATTCCCGATAAAACGAACGGGGTCTATAGCTTCATAAGTCGGCCCGGCGGTGATTAGTACTTTTTTGTTTAAAAGTGGCGGATGATCTCCATTGTAGGCTTCCAGATAATCTATAATGACTTCGGGTTCAAGCATGCGACCTTTCCCCTCCAGACCACTCGCTAAAAAGCCCTCTCCTACTGGGAGTACCTGATGCCCAGTATTTTGAAGCTGTTCAAGATTCTTTTGATTAGCCGGATGAGCATACATATCCAGATCCATGGCTGGTGCAATAAAAATTGGACAAGTGGCAGATAAATATGTGGCTATCAATAGGTTGTTGCACTTGGCGTGTACCATCGCCGAAAGGGTATTAGAAGTCGCGGGTGCAATGAGAAAATAATCGGCCCATTTTCCTAAAGCTACGTGGTCGTTCCACTCCGGATGTCCTTCAGGGGTTGGAGCCGTAAAGCGGGTCAATACCTCTTCCTGACTTAAAGTAGAAAGGGTTAAAGGAGTGACAAATTGATGGGCGTCTGGAGTCATGACAACCCGAACGGCAGCTCCCTTTTTTTTAAGTAAACGCACCAATACAGGAATCTTGTAAGCAGCAATACCTCCACTAATCCCCAGAAGTACGTTTTTGCCTTGAAGGCTCGACATTTTATTCCGTATCTTCAGTGTTGCGGTGGTATACCCGGTCGTTTAGCCATTCCTCTACAGCCAAAGCATGAGGTTTAGGTAAACGCTCGTAAAAGCGAGACACTTCTATTTGCTCCTTATTTTCGAAAATTTCTTCTAAACTTTCGTTGTGGGTAGCAAATTCATCCAGCTTTTCATGCAATTCCTTTTTGATATCTAAGTTGATTTGAGCACTGCGTTTGGCAATGATTGAAATCGCTTCGTAGATGTTTTCAGTATCTGCTTCAATCGCTTCACGATTGTAGGTCTTCGTGCTTACTGAGGCTTCTGTAGAACGATATTTTGTCATAAGCTTAATAGTTTTTAAGGTGTTGCGACGGCTTCAAATCCGCCAATAAGTTTTTGAACAGTATCCATTTTATTCTCCAAATCTTCTAAAAAGATCGTGTCTGGGTAATAGCGAATTAAGGTTTCATGCAAAGTTACTAATTCATTAAGTCGCTCCAGTTGTTTGCTCCGAATACTATTGACTGCGATCTCGAAATGTGACAAAAAGTGATAGTACATTGCCTCTTCTCTAAATTTAGTACCCGGAAAACTAACTATAAAATTATCAAATGCTTGGATGGCTGCTCTAAAGTCACGAATGGTGTGATATTGCTTAGAAATTTCAAAGGACTTTTTTTCCAACTTAGTTTGCAATTCTGCGATCATTTGATTCGCCTCAATGGCACGGTCGGAATTGGGGTAGGTGTCCATAAAAAACTGCAATTTCTCAATAGCGGTTTGAGTATCTTTCTGATCCAGACTATAACGTGGTGAAACCTCATAATAAGCTTTTGCTGCCTTAAATCGAGCTTCTTCTACACGCTCACTTCTGGGATAGGTTTTCGCAAAATTTTCAAACTGATATGCCGCTAAAAAATATTCTTCTTTGAGAAAATAAGTATCAGCAAAAAAGAAGATAACCCGTTCTGCCTGTGGTTTACCCCGATAGGAGGGAACGACTTGTTCTAGTAGTCTGTTGGCTTTTCGGTGTTCTCCAGCGTTGTAATATTTTTCCGCTTCCTTGTATTTTAAAGCCATGTCATCACTATTTAACAGCTTTTGGTAGGGACTGCAGCCAACCCAGGCAAAAGCCGCCAGGAACAATACTATGACGGGTTTAAAATTCATTGGGCAAAAATACAAATAAAAAAGGGAATGTTTAAGCCCCTAAAATGTTAATCCTACAAAGCCTTAAGCATTGACTTTTCGTGGGTAGATCGCAACTGTTTCTGTAAAGTTTGACTTGCACTCACCAAGGGTAAACGCACCTTGTCTCCGCAGTGATTCAAATGCGCAAGTAAAGCTTTAATCCCAGCTGGATTTCCTTCGCGGAATATAAGATCTATCAGTGGCTGAAAGGTTCTAAAGAGCTGATGATTCATAAATTCAGCATCCGATCGGCTCAACTTCAAAAGTTCCTGAAATGCGCTGGGATAGGCATTCCCAATGACTGAAATGCATCCAACACCACCGCTATAAATCAAAAGAGGGGCTAATTGATCGTCTCCGGAGATCACTAAAAAATCTTTGGGAACTTTGTCGATGAGTTCCACAATTTGATTGGTATCTCTAACAGCTTCTTTCACGCCAATAATATTGGGATGTTCTGCCAATAAAGCCACTGTCTGAGGTAAAAGATTAACCCCTGTTCTGGAAGGAACGTTATATAGTAAAAGAGGTTTAGGGCAATGGTCGGCAAGTATTTTGTAGTGTTGTTCCAAGCCCATTTGAGTTGGGCGATTGTAATATGGGGTAACAGAAAGCACGGCTTCAAAAGGACTTAAGTCCCATTGGTTCATTTCATGAATAAGCCCTTGGGTATGGTTCCCTCCCAGACCCAATACCAAAGGGATTTTTGTGCCAAACTTCTTTAATACAAAATTTACGATCTGTTTTTTTTCATCGAAACTCAGCGTTGGAGTTTCTGCAGTAGTACCCAAAAGCACTAAATAGTCGGTCCCCGCCAAAAGGTGTCGGTGAACTATATTTTCCAAGGCCGTAAAATCAACAGTACCCTGGGTATCAAATGGAGTGATCAATGCCACTCCTAATCCATTTAAGGTTTTCATTTAGAAGCTAATATGGGCTTAATATATTTGGGTAATTCAACAGAAAAAAGGTCTATGTCCATTAATTCGAAATTGAAAATAATATGATTGATTCTAGGGTCTACGGGAGTAAAACCCAAGCGTAATGCCTTGGGGTAATTTATACTCAAATGTATCAACAAAGGGTCTGGAGTATTGAAAAAGTTGATGAGTACATCTGGTTTTTTTAAGCAAAATTCTTGAGCTTTTTGGGGTAGAAGTCCTCGAAAATTAATTTGTTTTCTAGGGAGAATAAAATGCTGAGGGGTTTCTTCGATTTCAAACCCATTTGTAAGCGTCAGGAATCGAAGCTGTTTGGATCGGATCTTAAAAAGGTCTGACAGTAATTTTTGACTTTCCAAGGGCATAGGATTTTCCGCTTTTTGCAGTACCAAAATATCCTTCACAGGTCTAGGGAGG
>JBMYNJ010000034.1:0-15773 GCA_049598145.1 Flavobacteriaceae bacterium
CCTAAAGTCCCTAACTTCACTCCGATAGACCAAAATTTTGAAATTGGAAAAGGAGTCTTGCTTCAAGAAGGCACTGATGTTACCATAGTGGCTACAGGACATTTGGTTTGGGAAGCACTTCTAGCTGCCGAAGAACTCCAAAAAAATGGAATTTCAGCTGAAGTCATTAATATCCATACAATTAAACCTCTGGATGATGAAATGCTTTTTGCTTCTGTCGCTAAAACGGGATGTGTTGTTACGGCAGAAGAACACAATTTTTTAGGTGGACTTGGAGAAAGTGTTGCACGTGTGTTGACCAGTCATCACCCTTGCCCCCAAGGGTTTGTTGCCACCCAAGACACCTTTGGTGAATCTGGGACCCCCGCTCAGTTGATGGAAAAATATGGCTTAAATGCTAAAAATATTGTTGAAGTAGCTCAAAAGACCCTTAAGCGAAAATAATTCTATTCAGGATTTAAGCACGAAGGTGTGTTGGAATATTTATATCTTTAAGGAAGCCTAAATCTCATACAATGAAAAGACTGATCTTTGTTTTACTTTGTACAATTTCCATCTGCTCTTATGGCCAATTTGAATTTGGGTTACAAGGCGGTTTAAACTTTAGTGAAAATTTAGACCTGAGTTTAACTGCAATTCCCGATGATTTCAATGACGTTAGCGAACAAAAAACCGGATGGCATGCCGGCTTTTTTGGGCAAATCAATTTTGCTGTTTTCCGCTTGCGATCCGAGTTACAATACAGCCAGACGCAAACCTCCATCAATAGGGAAAATTTCACTGTAAAAACAATTGACCTTCCACTGACTTTGGGGTACAAAATTATTCCGCCTTTAAGTGTTTTTGCAGGACCGGTGTTTCAATACCAGATGCTGGAAGATTCTTTTGAAAACTTTAGATTGCAAGATTTTGAAAATTCTTTCGGAACGGGGATTCACTTGGGAATACGGGCTTATTTCAAGAAAATCGGTCTCGATTTTCGCTATGAAAGGCCTTTCAATTCAACCGAAATAGACTTATTGGACCCCAGGGATCAAACTTCTTTTGGGCGATTTAATAATCGTGAAAATCAATGGATTTTAGGAATCTCCGTACAGCTGAATTAACTTAACTGTCGGGGTCTAGGTAATCTGGAGTACCGTCACCATCAGTATCATCTGGAATTCCGTCGTCGTCTTCGTCATATTCGTCAAAGGTGTATTCACCATCGTTATCATCGTCGACGTCATACATATTGGCCAGACCATCCTCGTCCGTATCATCGTTAAGTGGGTTTCCATCTGCGTCCACGTCTTCATCAATAGAATTAATTCCATCTCGGTCGTGGTCGGTCACATTGATGGTATATAGTTTGGTGTGAAAAATCAATGGAGAATAAACAGGAATACTACCCGAAACTCGATCGAAATAACCAAGTGGTGAAGGAAAAAACATTAATGCTTGACCAAAATCCTGAAACTCAAAGTCGCCTGACGAGTCTACAGTATAGGATCCTGCACGAAGAGCTGTAATTCCTTCCCGAAACCCACGAACCAATTGAGGTAGATCAAACCATACAGGATATTGGCGTTCATCGAAAACACTACCATCTAACAACTGCCCTTTGTAGGTTACGAAAGTAGAATCTACCACTGAAGGTTGGGCTTGCGAGCCCGGCCGAATAACCAAATAATACAGCTTGTGTTCTGTTTGTACCCCCTCGGTATCTTCTACGATGATTATTCGAGACATGACTTGATCCATTAGAGGTGTTTTCGTGCTGTTTTCACCTGCAATAGTGTCTAAAACAATTTCGATTGCTGCTTGTGGATCATTCCCAAAATCTTCGTAATTGTAAAAATGGTTTTCAAGATAGGCTCGCAAGGCGACGTCATCATCTGCGGTTTGCACGGCAGGGTCACGAGGAGGCTCAATGGTATTAGAGTCGTTTCCACAGGCGGTTAGGAGCGAAACAAACAAAAGGGCCAATAAGCTTTGGAGGCGATTGTACATGGGTTAAATTTGGGGTGCAAGATACAATTTTCCTGTATTTTTGTAAGAGTTAAATAGAAGTAAAGCCTTTTGAGAATTGATCAGTATTTGTGGTGCATTCGGTACTTTAAGTCACGAAGTATGGCTAGTCAGGCCTGCCGAAGCGGACGCGTTAAGATTCAAGACAAAACTGTGAAACCCTCAAGAGAAGTGTTGGCAGGAGATAAAATCATGGTTCGTCGTGACCAAATCTGGTATGAATTTACGGTTTTAGATATCCCCAAAAGTCGCGTGGGTGCAAAATTAGTGGACATCTATCGCATGGATACCACTCCACAAGAGGTATTTGTTCGGAAAGAAATGCAAGCCCTTTCCGGAGAAACTCCGAGAGAACAAGGTCTGGGAAGACCCACCAAAAAAGACCGTCGAGAGTTAGACGATTTTAATTCAGAAACCGATTAAATATGGAAGCAAAAATCTCCAATCAAATTTTATCGCCCGACGATATTGAACGCATTCTAAACCGAATGGCCTATCAAATTTTAGAACAACGAAGCGATGCAGATCTCTACCTAATTGGTATTCAAGAAAACGGCGTTTTAATCGCCGATCGACTTTACACCCTGATTCAAAAGATTTCCAATGATCTAAACGTGTACAAAGGAGCTATTCAGGTAGATAAATTACAACCCAGAAATCCCGTAAAATGCAGCTTACCACTCAATCAAATGGAAAATAGTGTAGTGATTGTTGTGGATGATGTGCTCAATACTGGAAGCACTCTGATGTATGCAGTCCGTTACTTTTTAGATATCCCATTAAAACAACTAAAGGCAGCTGTTTTAGTAAATCGAAGCCATAAAACTTATCCCGTAAAAGCCGACATTAAGGGAATTTCACTTTCGACCTCAACGAAAGAGCACATCGAAGTAGATTTCAAAAATCAAATGGGGGTACTACTGAAATAGTATAGCTTTAATTTCATCTGAAAGTTTTTGTACATCTTTCCCATCTGCCTCCAAAATATGGGTGGCTTGATTGTAAAACTCACGACGTTCAAACAAGTGCTTAGCCACATATTCTTCCAAGGACGCTGGATCAGTTAAATGGGCGATAATAGGGCGCGAATTTTTTTCATTGAATAATCGCATACTCAATATTTTAGGAGAATATTTTAAATAACAAACATGGGTATGTGGTTGTTGTATGATTTCTTCTGCTTGATTAAAGTAACAAGGAGTTCCTCCCCCCAATGCCAAAACCATTTGTTTGTCCTGTTGCATAAGTTTTTGGAGGGCTTTCCGTTCCAGTTGTCGAAACCCCATAGCCCCATGTACATGAAAGAGGGAAGTGATCGTTTGCTTATGATCTTGCTCTAAGACGGAGTCTAAATCGTAAAAGGGAAAACCGATTTTTTGTGCTAATTGACGGCCTACAGTAGATTTTCCGGACCCCATATACCCCCACAAAACAATTTTTTGGATCATGAACTGAAATGAAAATACAATATTCGCAAATTCGGGTTAATAATTTAGACAAATGATCCTATATTTGCAGCCTCAAAAGATTCGATAGCTCAGTTGGTAGAGCATCTCCCTTTTAAGGAGAGGGTCCTGGGTTCGAGCCCCAGTCAAGTCACACACAGGCGCACGTGGCGGAATTGGTAGACGCGCTAGGTTGAGGGCCTAGTGGGAGTTAAATCCCGTGGAAGTTCGAGTCTTCTCGTGCGCACATTTCCTTTTGTCATAATTTTTCTTTATATTTGTCTAAGCTTTTTTTAAGAACAATAGACAATGCAGCGGGTAAAAAGCACTTTTTCGATTAAAAATCTGGAAAACCTTTCCGGAATTAAAGCCCACACGATCCGGATTTGGGAAAAACGCTACAACTTACTTTCCCCCGAACGGACAGATACCAACATTCGTCGTTACAGCCTAGATAGTCTTAGAAAATTACTCAACATTACCCTACTTTATAATCACGGGTTTAAAATTTCTAAAATTGCCGAACTCGAAGAAGATGAAATTCCAATTTTAGTTCGGGATATTGCACTTAAATCCAACTCCCAACAGGTTGCCATCAATGCCTTTAAATTGGCCATGGTTAATTTTGATACCGTGATGTTCGATGCCACTTATGATGAATTGCTGAAACGATTTAGTTTTTTCCACCTTCTTACCCAAGTTTTTACTCCCTTAATGCAAGAATTGGGTATTTTATGGCAGACCGGTGCGATAAGCCCCTCTCACGAACATTTCGTTACCCACTTAATCAAACAAAAAATTCATATACAGACAGAACTTCTTCAACGAGAAACGAGTCCTAAATCCAACCGTGAAATTTTTGTTTTATTTCTTCCTGAAAATGAAATCCATGAATTAGGATTATTGTTTATGAACTATTATATACTCAGTCAGGGATGTACAACTATTTTTCTAGGACAATCCATAACCACCGAAAGTCTCGAAACACTATTTACCTACACAACCTCTATCAATTTTGTTACTCATTTTACGGTAGAGCCCAATAAAGATGAAATAGATGATTATTTGGTTGATTTTTACACCAAAATACTTAAAGATACTTCCTCCAAGCTTCTGATTTTTGGACCCCAGCAGGTTCAAATCAATCAAGCCAAACTCCCTCATAAAATTGAGTTATTTAAATCTGTTGATGCTTTCCGAGTTTCCTATTTCAAGGAAAATATATTTGTTTAAGAATACGTTTTTTTTGTTTAACTTTTTTATAATTTAGTAGTACGAACTTAAATTTTATTTAAGATTCATACACATGAAAAACTTATTTGACCAAATTTCTAGCAATTGTAGCCGCCATGTCACTCAAAGTTACAGCACCTCCTTTTCTATGGCGACCCGCATGTTAGCCGGGAACATACGGCAACATATTTATAATATTTACGGTTTTGTGCGTTTTGCGGATGAAATTGTCGACACTTTCCACGAATATCCGAAAGAAGACCTTTTAAATCGCTTTGAGCAAGAAATGTATTTGGCTTTAGAGCAGAAAATTAGTTTAAATCCAATCTTAAACAGTTTTCAATACACCGTAAACACCTTTGGAATTGAGCTGGAGTTAATCGAAGCTTTTATGCACAGCATGCGTTTGGATTTAGACAAACACATCTATCATACAGAAGAAGAATACAAACAATATATCTACGGTTCTGCCGATGTCGTAGGTCTGATGTGTCTAAAGGTTTTTGTTCAGGGTGATCAAGAACAATATGAAGCACTTAGACCTGCAGCTATGGCTTTGGGTTCCGCCTTTCAAAAAGTGAATTTTTTAAGAGACCTTAAAGCAGATTTCCAACAATTAGACCGCTCTTATTTCCCTCAAGTAGATTTCAATCAATTCGATGAAGCGTCTAAAAAACGAATTATTACTGAAATAGAAAGCGATTTTGCCCAAGCTTATACCGGTATTTTTCAATTACCGGAGGGGGCACGTTTTGGAGTTTACACAGCTTATAAATATTATCTCAAACTATTGAGAAAACTAAAAAATACTCCGCCCCTACGCCTCCAATCGACCCGTATTCGAGTGCCAAACTATCAAAAAGTCAGTGTTTTAGCTAATTCTTACGTCAAATATCATTTAAATTTACTTTGAGATGATTTGGGATTTGATTTGGATGGTCATTTTGGTGGGGACTTTTGTTGGAATGGAAGGAATGGCCTGGTTCTCCCATAAATATATCATGCATGGAATTTTGTGGAGTTGGCATAAAGACCATCATATCAAAGATCACGATTCGTGGTTTGAACGCAACGATCGCTTTTTTATTTTTTATGCTTTAATTTCAACGGGCTTGGTTACAAGCTGGGGAGAATTAGGGTTTTGGCCAGGACTTCCGATGGGGATTGGCATATTTTTGTATGGCTTGACCTATTTTTTAGTGCACGACATATTTATTCACCAGCGGTTTAAAATTTTTCGAAATGCCAATAGCCGTTATGCTCGTGGAATCAGAAGGGCACACAAAATTCACCATAAAAAAATCCATAAAGAAGGCGGCGAATGTTTTGGAATGCTGTGGGTTCCCCGGAAATACTTCAAGTAGAAATTAGTATTAATCGATACTTTTTGTCCAATTATTTTGGAATTCGCAATTGCGATAGGCCTCATTAAGGCTGATATAGGTCGATTCAATTTTATCTTTCATCCATTGTTGAATGATCCGAAGCTGCTTGTCTTTAAGGGCTAATTCTTTGATTTTGACATAGTCTTTAGAAAAATCGGCCTGATGTTCCTCAAAACGATTGGAGACTTTTAGAATTTTATACTTCTTGCCTCCATTCTCATCCTGATCCAGGAGTGGCACAGTGATTTCATTGTCTTCTAAATTCCTTACTTGAGAATACAAAACTGCATCCATTTTGGTGAGTTCGAAACGGGTATCTCCAGTGGTTGGATTAATCAATACCCCTCCATTGAATCGGGTTTCTTTTTCATCTGAAAATTCACGTGCAGCTTCCTCAAAACTGATCTCCTGATCTAAAACTCGCTGACGGATGGTCGAAAGTTTTGTCTTGGCTTCGGCTAACTGAGAGGCATCTACCTTGGGGACTAGTAAAATGTGACGCACGTCAATTTCTTGCCCCCGAATTTTGTCAACAGTCAAAATGTGCCAGCCAAAATCGGTGCGAAAGGGTTCGGATATTTCTCCCTCTTCTAAACGAAAAGCCGTATCGCGAAATTCCTTTACCATTCTTGGTTTTTTCCGATTCAAGGTATATTTCCCACCTTTGGAACGAGAACCCGGGTCTTGTGAATACAAAATAGCTTTAGATGCAAAACTGGAACCACGTTCTAAAACATCAGCCTTAAATTGTTTGAGTCGATTAATTATCCGTTCGGTTTCTTGGGTGGTCACTTCGGGGGCGACCACAATTTGAGCAATTTCCAGTTCGGTTCCAAATGTGGGTAGTTCCGATAGCGGAATTTTTTCAAAGAATTCCCGGACTTCTTCAGGGGTAACTTCTACCTTTTCTATTACCTGGGCCTGCATCATTTGAGAAAGACGCTGCGTTTTATTAATTTCAAATAATTCCGAACGAAAACTTTCTTCGTCCGGTTGATTATAAAATTCCAGAACCTTGTCCATAGAACCTACCTGTTGGATAAAATAATCTATAGTCTGCTCAACATAATCTTGGATTTCTGCATCGCTAATTTCCAAACTGTCTTGCACTGCATGATGAGCATAAAGTTTTTCTTCCATCAACTTTCCTAACAATTGACAACGGTCTATTCCTCGAGTACTCATTCCCTGCGCTTCCATTTCCAACTTCATTTTGGAGACATCAGAGTCAAGGATAATATAATCCCCAACCACGGAAGTCACCCCATCTATTTTGAGTCTATTCTTTGTAGTAGAACCTTGACTGTAAACCAAAGTTGTTGCAAAAATGAAAATGACTAGGAATCGACTATTCATATATTTCAAATGTTTTATTTTTCAAAGCGTCTTGTATCAACTGAAGTTCGAAATTTTTTTGTGTTTGAACGCGTTGTTGATTGTTAAGTATATTTTTTAAGGTGGGTCTAATCAAGTTGTAAGGAGTGTAATCCCCCACGGCTTTGTGATCTACAATCCAGTTCAAAGATACGTGGAGACTATCTTTCAATTCAAAAAATTGTGAGTTTTTTGACATCTGCTGTTTCAGTTGAGCAAACACCGAAGAATCAGGAATACTTCGGATTGAAAATTCCATCCAAATACTATCATTCAACTGTGAATATTCGAATTGATAGTGCAAGGAATCTAAATACTTTTGATCTTTAGACTGGTAATTTAAAAAGTGATATTTGATTTGATCAAAATCGGGATGGGTATGCATCAATCGAATGCTTCTATATTTTACAATGGGAAATTGTAACCGAAAATTTTTGATGTTTTTTTCATAGTAATATTTTAAATCGTTCTCAGAAAGAGTATCGTTTCTAAACTGATCCAACAATTGATCTTTATAGGTGTTTGCAAAAAGTTCCAAACGGTATTCCTGAATACTGGATTCAAGTTCTAACTGTTGTGCATCGGAAAGATTAATACGTGCTTGTTTATACAGTAACTGTTGGCGCCCCCAGCGGTTGATGTAATCGCGAACCCAAAGGATACTGTCTTGTTCACTAGTGAGTGTTCTGGGAAGAACGGGCAAATCGGATGAATAGAGATATTCACTCCCAACCCTTGCCATCACTCGGTCTTCTTGTGAAAGATTCAATTGTTTACATTGTACGACTACCACTAAACACCATAGTAAACTACATGCTAAAGCCCTTTTAATTGTGGGAAAAGATTGGTCAGACATCATATTTGCGCAACGTAATAAGTGTAAATTATTGTGTTAGTTATTAACATTTTAACGTATTTATTTTAATAAAAATCATAAATATATGATAGTCAGTATTTTATATTGTTAATATTTTTTTTGATATCCGAAAATATTTGTATTTTTGCAAAGAAGATGGTGAACAACAAACGTATTAATATATTCTTGACCTTCCTCTTTGTAGGGATTTCTTCCTTGGCTTATGCCCATGGTAATTCCTTCTACAATACACTTCAATTGGAAGATGTTCATGTCGTGTATAAATATAAACAACTCATTCTTCAAGGGTGTCCTGAGCAAGGAAAGTTAGAAATATTTAGTATCATAGGTAACCCCATTTACAGTATTGATTTAGCTCAACTCAAAAGCAGTATGATTCCTTTTGAATTGGAGAATAACAATATGTATATCGTCCGAATTTCGATCGGAAAAAAATCCAAAACTTTTAAGATCATTGCATAAATTTAAGTAGGACTGTAGTTCGGAGCCTGTTTAGTAATGCTGATATTGTGGGGATGGCTCTCACGAATTCCAGATGTAGTAATTTGAACAAATTGAGCTTTGGTTTGTAAGTCCTCAATAGTTGCCGCTCCACAATAACCCATCCCAGCTCTAAGTCCACCAGCAAATTGGTGAATACTTTCATTGAGTTCACCTTTGTAGGGTACTCGACCTACAATACCCTCTGGAACTAACTTTTTTAAATCGTCTTCTACATCCTGAAAATAGCGGTCGCTACTTCCTTTTTTCATCGCTTCAACCGATCCCATTCCGCGATAAGTTTTAAATTTTCGTCCTTCAAAAATGACGGTTTCGCCAGGAGATTCTTTGGTTCCAGCCAAAAGTGATCCTAACATTACTGAATCGGCGCCTGCAGCTAAAGCCTTGGCAATATCTCCTGTAAAACGAATCCCTCCATCGGCAACTACTGGGATACCACTCCCCTCTATAGCCTTAGAAACTTCCAGAACGGCAGAGAGTTGAGGAAAGCCAACTCCTGCAATCACCCGAGTGGTACATATCGATCCTGGACCAATACCGACTTTCACTGCATCGGCTCCGCTGTCTACTAAAAATTGGGCTGCAGCTCCAGTAGCAATATTGCCAACGACCACATCTAAATCGGCATGCTTAGATTTAATCTTTTTTAAGACGGCTCCAACCCCTTGCGTATGTCCATGCGCGGTATCTACTACTAGTGCATCTACCCCGGATTGTACTAAGGCAGAAACGCGTTCTAAGACATCTCCCGTAACACCAACCGCAGCTGCCACTCGCAGGCGCCCATAGCCATCTTTGTTGGCAATTGGTTTTTTGGTTTGTTTGGTGATGTCTCTAAAGGTAATGAGTCCTACAAGGATATTGTTTTCATCCACCACAGGAAGCTTTTCAATTTTATGCTTTTGAAGGATTTCTTCCGCATCCGATAACGAAACCCCTTTACCCACAGTAATCAAATTTTCAGAGGTCATAACTTCTGTAATGGGTCGATTATTATCCCGCTCAAAGCGAAGGTCTCTATTGGTGACAATCCCAGCCAAAAGTCCATTCTCATGAACTATCGGAATTCCCCCGATTTTATTTTGTGCCATGCTTTCCTTGGCATCCCCTACCAATGCACTTAACGGAAGAGTCACAGGGTCTAAAATCATTCCCGATTCGGCACGTTTCACTCGTCTAATCTGGTTGGCTTGGGCTTCGATCGACATATTTTTATGCAATACACCGATCCCACCCTCACGCGCCATTGCAATGGCCATGCTACTTTCGGTTACGGTATCCATCGCAGCAGAAATAATTGGAATATTTAAAGAAATATTTCGGCTAAAACGAGTTGAAATATCGACTTCACGCGGGAGAACTTCGGAATAGGCGGGAATGAGTAGGACATCGTCATACGTTAATCCAGTACCTACAATTTTAGAGGATGTCATAGTGCAATTAATGAGCTAATTGCATGCAAATATACTAATATTTTGGGGGACCTGTATGTGATTTTCACCATCAAAAAACAATCCTCTTTTCTCCTCTAAATGCTTTAGAATATTTTTTTAACCAAAATAACAGAGATTTTGTTTAGCATCGAACATTTACTCAATCCCGATAACTATCAAAAATTTTACGGGCAATATTTAAGGCAGATTCTAACTGGAGGCCATTTAAACCGTGAGGTATTCGGTGCTGATTACAATAGGAATACAGGTGTTCTGTGGGCATATTTCCAATTAAATCGTCATGAGCCATCGGGCATCCCCCGTAACCGAGTAAAGCTCCATCGATTCGGCGACAACCGGCATGGAAGGCCGCATCAATCTTGGCATAACTATCTTGTGGAGCGGTATGTAAATGCACCCCCAATACAATTTCCAACTGGTCAGGCTTAATCTTAGAAAGCAATTTGGTAATCAATTCGGAGCTCGCCATGCCCACAGTGTCCGATAACGAGATACAAGTAACCCCTTTATATGTAAGCTTTTCAATCCACCCAAGCACCAATTCAGGACTCCAAGGGTCGCCATAAGGATTCCCAAACCCCATGGAAAGGTAAACCACCAGTTCTTTCCCATAAGCTGCAGTTAAGGCGATGATTTCTTCTAACAAAATTTCTGAGTCGGCAATGGTTTTATGGGTATTGCGCATTTGAAAGTTTTCAGAAATCGAAAGTGGATAACCTAAAACATCCACTTCGGGGTGGTCACATGCCTCTTCTGCTCCTCTCCTATTGGCTACTATGGTTAAAAGTTTTGTTGAGGTGCCTTTTCGGTCTAAAGCATTTAATACTTCTGAAGTATCAGCCATCTGAGGAATAGCTTTCGGAGAGACAAAACTCCCACAATCCAATACTGGGAAGCCCACCCGGAGCAATTGTTGCAAATATTCCACTTTACGTGCTGTTGGGACCCATTGTCGCAACCCCTGAAGGGCATCACGCGGACATTCTACTAAATTGATTTTCGGGTTTTGAGGGCTTTGCTTCTCCATAGCTATTGTAAATGTAATAACAATAGTTCTTTCTATTGAAAATTAAGCAATGTTCAACACCAATTCTTAATTCTATTTTCTGATTAATACTGAAGAAAAGAGTTCTATATTTGCAAACTAATGAAATGATAGAAAGATGATTGAACGTTTTGAAGAAGAATTAAGTTCATTGAGAAATCACTTGGTAAAACATCCGCTCTACCGAGAAATAGAAAGCCTGGAATCCATCCGTGTTTTGATGGAATCCCATGTGTTTGCGGTGTGGGATTTTATGTCTTTAGTCAAAAAATTACAAAAAGACCTTACAAGCACTACCTTGCCTTGGACCCCCGCAAAATATCCGACAGCCGGACGATTGATTAATGAAATTGTTTGGGGGGAAGAAACCGATCTAAACCGCCATGGGCAAGTACAAAGCCATTTTGAAATGTATCGGGACGCCATGCAAGCCCTTGGAGCTTCGACGCAAGCGATCGATACTTTTCTGGTTTCTGTGTCCCAAGGAACTTCAATAAATGAAGCCATCAATGGATTGAACACATCTGCTTTTGTGCAAAATTTTTTAAAATTCACTTTCGAAATCATTGAGGAACATCCGACCCACGTAGTCGCAGCCGTTTTTACTTTTGGACGAGAAGATCTAATCCCGGATATGTTTGTCCAGATGGTAAAATCCATACAAAAAGACCATCAAAACGAATTATTGGATTTGGTTTATTATCTTGAACGCCATATCGAATTGGACGGAGATGAACACGGCCCTATGGCTCTGCAGATGATTGAACAACTTTGCGGTGCAGATGAAGCTAAAATCCAAGAGGCAATTGATGCTTCTAAAAGAGCATTGAAAATGCGGATTCAACTTTGGGATGGAATTCTCGAAAAAATTCGAAAACAAACTTTAATTTCTGTATAATATGCGTAAAGTGTTTTTATTAAGCTGCTTATTCGGATTTATTGGATTTGCTCAAAAAACAGCTGCCGACTATGCCAAAACCATTACCGAACAAGAACTTCAAGAACTTCTTTATGTCTATGCCTCTGATTACTTTGCCGGACGAGAGACAGGCACCAAAGGCCAGAAGATTGCCGTGGATTTTTTAAGGGAATACTACATAAACCAAAATATTGCTCCCGCGGCAGGTACTCAAAACTACTTTCAACCGATGGAGTTTAGAATACGCGGAGGAAAAGTAGCCACCGAAAACGTGGTTGCAATTATTCCCGGTAGTGAGTTTCCAGAAGAATATTTAGTGATTTCTTCCCATCTGGACCATATCGGTATCCAAAAAGGTGAAATCAACAACGGCGCCGACGACGATGGCTCTGGCACTGTTAGTATGTTAGAGATGGCTGAGGCCTTCCAACTGGCAGTAGCCGACGGTAATGGCCCCAAGAGAAGTATAGTTTTTCTGCATGTTTCAGGGGAAGAAAAAGGTCTTCTCGGTTCTCGATACTATACCGACGTAGAGCCCCTTTATCCCTTGGAACAAACCATCGCCAACCTCAATGTGGATATGATTGGGCGTTTAGACCCCAAAAGAGATGATAAGGACCCTAAATATATTTACCTGATTGGATCGGATAAACTCAGTAAGGAACTTCACGACATTTCCGAAGCTACAAACGCCGCCACGGTAAATCTTAAGCTGGATTACACCTACAACGACGAAGAAGATCCCAATCGTTTTTACTACCGCAGTGACCACTACAACTTTGCTAAAAATAATATCCCGATCATTTTCTATTTTAACGGAACCCATGCAGACTATCACCAACCCGGAGATACTCCAGACAAGATCAATTACGACATATTAAAACTTCGAACCGATCTAATTTTCCATACGGCTTGGGAACTGGCCAATCGGGAGAACCGCCTGCAGGTAGACCAAAAATAATCACAATTAATTCCATCACATGAAAACTAGAATTTTATTTTTTTATTTGCTTATTATTGGTTCATTTACTTGGGCTCAAGAAAACACGACCGATAGCGAAACAATTGCACCTGAAGAAGTTGCGGACAGTATTCCTGCCAAAGTGAAACGCCTTTCTTTAGGCGTTAAGTTAGGTGTTCCAAACGTGGCCGGAGGATCTGCTGAAGTTGTTCTTCCCTTCCTCAATAACCGCATTGCGCCTTACGCAGATTTTAGCGGCTTTGATGTCGAAGATGCAGACACTGAAATAGGTTTGAGCTATAACGAATTTGGATTAAATGTGTATTTCGGTGACAAGGGTAAAGGCTTTTATGCCGGGATTGGCGCCGGAAGTTTATCGACTGATCTCACCTTTTACGATACTTTTGAAGAACAGGGAGTTACAGTCGAAGGAAAAGGAAGCATTGGCGTGGATATCAAATCCACCAATCTTAAAATTGGAGTCAAAACCGGCGGGCGTATCTACTTCCGGTTTGAGCTAGGCTACGGATTCACAGGAGATGTGCCCTCAGAAGTCACTGTGAGACTTGAAGAAATTGGAGGAAGTGGAACCGACACCGAGGTGTTTGAGTTTCCCAGTGTCCCTGGGGTCGGAGATGGCGGACTCTTGGTCGGAAATATCGGCTTTGGGATTTCCTTTTAATGCCATTTCAACCGCATCAAAAACCTCCTCCGGGAGGTTTTTTAGATATTAAAGGGGGGGGGGCTTTTTAAAAGTTTCCTTAAACCGCAGATCACGTTTTTGAAACAAATCGTTGGGCATTAAAAATATATAGATAGGATTCGTAAACCTCTATGAGTTGAATTCTATAGACCAAAACCTATCCTTCCATAATTGCACTCAAATTGACTTTACTTCGCAAACGATTCATTTTCTGTTTTAAATAGTCCAGTTGGCTTAAGTTTCCCTCTGATTTAACCACCGCTACAAATCTATTAAACATGCCATAGACCGCATGAACTTCCCCTTCAAATGGGTCTAACTGAATTAAAAAACTACTGATGAAATTTTTCCATGCAAGTGATGATCCTTGTGTATCGTTCAATACTTGGGTAATTTCATTTTCAAAATAATTCACTTCCTGATAGGCATGAACAAAAGAATGCTTTCCCCCCTTATTTGTCAGGTAAGATTTTAGCTGTTTAATTATAGAAACAGAACAATCCTTTTCATGGAAGAAAATATAGAGACCCCTTTGCGTATTAAAAACAAATGGGGTATACCCTATTAAATCTCTAATCAGATGGCAAAGTTCTAGCTGCTCTTCACGACTCAATAGAACACCCTTGGGCAAGCTATTGGTTTTAACCGCACAAATACAAATCATTTGAAATCATTAAAAAAGGAGCAGAAAACTGCTCCTTGTAAAATTTATTTCAGATCAAAACGATCGGCATTCATGACTTTATTCCAGGCAAGGATAAAATCGTTTACAAATTTATCCTGATTATCCTCCTGGGCATATACCTCCACAATGGCTCGTAGTTCGGAATTAGAACCCAATACCAAATCGGTTCGAGAAGCTGAACGAACCGCTTTTCCCGTTGTTCGATCGCTGGCCTGATAGCTGTTATATCCTGTAGGTGTCCAGGAAACATCCATATCCAACAGCGTTTTAAACCAACTGTGATCTAATTTTCCACTGGTCCAAACTCCATCGCCAGAAGCCGAAATTCCCATCGCTCGCATCCCTCCCAACAAAAGAGTAAGCTCTACGGGAGTCAGTCCTAATAATTGAGCTTTATCCAAAAGAATTTCTTCAGGGCTTACGGCAAACTCTTTTTCTGTATAATTTCTAAATCCACAAGCTCTTGGACGAAGTAATTCAAAGGATTCAACGTCTGTGTTTTCTTGTGATGCATCGCCTCTACCGGTAGATGTGGGTACTTTTTGTCCGGAGGCCATCTCGATACCCACGGCTCCCCCTAAAACAATAATATCCGCAATACTGGCACCGGTAGTTTCTGCAATATTTTCATAGATACCCAAAATCCCTTGTAATTCTTTTGGCTTATTGACTGCCCAATTTTTTTGAGGGGCTAATCGAATACGAGCCCCATTAGCTCCTCCCCGATTGTCGGAGGCTCTAAAAGTAGAGGCACTTGCCCAAGCTGTTTCTACTAACTGTTTGGCCTCTAGTCCAGATTTTAAAAGAAGTTCTCGAACTTCTTTTTCTTCTGTCTCCGATAAGGTTTTTCCATGCGGAGTAGGATCCTGCCAAATATATTCTACATCTTTAAAATCTCCCGTTGTATAGTTGGAACGGGGGCCCATATCTCGGTGCAGTAGTTTAAACCAAGCTCTTGCAAAAGCTTCTCCAAATTCATTTGGATGGGCTTGAAAACGCTCACAAATATCTCGGTATAGAGGGTCTACCTTTAGAGATATATCGGCAGTAGTCATCATGGGAAGAACTTTCTCGTTGCTTCCATCCACTTGAGGAACCATATCTTCTTCAGCACAATTGACGGGATGCCACTGCCAGGCTCCTGCCGGACTTTTTTGGCATTCCCACTCATATTTGAAAAG
>JBMYNJ010000035.1:0-15674 GCA_049598145.1 Flavobacteriaceae bacterium
AGACATCGGTTCCCAAATTATCGAGTCTGCGGTGAAGTGTCCAAGCCACTCGTGCATCTCCTTCCTCGATTTTGGACGTATTTGCAATCTCTAATTGCTCATATTTAGAGTAGTTTTTCAATTCGCGTACTTTCATCAGATTAAGTACCATAAACTGTGGAGCTTTACCTATTTTGGCGGAACCATTACCATCAATATTGGCTAATATATTCCACAACTGTCGGCGTTTAATGGTTCTTATTTTGGCTACGTTGTCATTAAACATTTCGGCTCTTTCTTCACTCATGCCCAACATTTCGTTGTAGTTGAGTTCATAATCTTTGTCATCCGTAATATCTGTGATAGTAGTGACCATATGGGTAAAGTCCAAGTTTTGGTTGGGAACAGCTTTCCAAACATCCCACCCTACAATGGCACCAGCATCCAATCGAGCTTGAGCAATTTTGATAAAATCGGATTTGAGATATTCATCATAAGCCCCTACGTCTTCCGCATGAATAAAAGTTTGTTCGAATAAAAGGTTTTGTTGCCCAAAGGCAATAAATGAAAGGCAAAATGCCCAACTAAAAAAAAGCTTTTGCATAAGAATTTGTTTATGGTTATAGGAATAAATATACAATGGATTTTCGAAAAAAAAAATCAAGCGTAACTCATCTACACAAATCTTTGTCAATCCTTTTTTCAATTTATCTTTGAAGAAAATGGATATGATCAAGCATACAATTGGGCAAGTCGGACAACAATTGGAGGTATATCTTCAAAGGAGTCAGGCGGGAAAAACGGAAGCACTAAACCAACAATCTCCTAAACGGATCGCGGAAGAATTACAACTCAAAGAACGATTACACAAGGGATTTCAAGGAGAAGCCGATCTATTGGCTTTTACACAAACTTACCTCAAACACACCAATCACCTGAACCATCCGCACTATTTAGGACATCAAGTCGCTGTGCCGCAAGACCTTTCAGGGATTCCTGAACTGATTCATGGTACCATCAACAATCCAAGTTCACTTTATGAGATGGGCCCGGCCGGGGGAACCTTAGAAGGGTTTATGATTAATTGGATGCTCGACAAAGTAGGATGGTTACAAGGGCGCGATTATTACGATTTTAAATTTCTACCGGGGAAATCTAGTGGTTTTTTAACTCATGGAGGTTCCCTTGCTAATTTAAGCGCCTTAGCTGCTGCTCGAGCCCATGCCGCCCCAGAAACTTGGAAGCAAGGAAACCCTAATAATCTCGTGGTAATGGGAGCCGCTACTGCCCATTATTCTGTCGCACGGGCCTTGTCTCTTTTAGGCTTAGGATCAGATGCTTTCTACCCTATCCCGGTAGATAGAAACGAAGTGATGGATCCCTCGTATTTGGAAGAAACTTACCAAAACATTCAAGCTTCAGGCAAACAAGTGATGTGTGTGGTGGCTAATGCTTGTACGACTTCTACAGGACTATTCGACCCCATTGATCGTATTGGGGATTTTTGTCAAAAGCATCAGTTGTGGTTTCATGTGGATGGGGCCCATGGTGCCGCAGCACTTATCGCCCCTAAAAGCAAAAAATACCTCAAAGGAATTGAAAAAGCAGATTCAATTATCTGGGACGCTCATAAAATGATGCGAGTACCTGCTCTATGTACCGCTGTTTTGTATAAAGACTTCTCTCATCAGGCGGGAGCATTTCAACAAAAAGGATCTTATGTGTTTCACGACGATGAAGTCGTTGGGATGGACTCTATGCCCTATACCGTTGAATGTACCAAATCGGCTTTGGGCACAAAATTATTTTGGGCCTTTGCCTTGGAGGGAGAAGCAGCCCTTGCAAACTATGTAGACCATACCTTTGCGTTGGCTCAAGAATTTTATACCCTTTTACAAGAGGAAACTTTCTTTGAAATCCCATACTTTCCCGAGAGTAATATTCTTTGTTTTCGATACACAAAAGATCACTCTAGCGACGAATTTCAAAAACAATTACGGTACAAAATCATCAACAACCACAACTATTATCTCACCTCATGCATGATGAATGGCAAAAGACATCTACGAGTAGTATTGATGAATCCCCAAACACGAATGGGGCATCTGAGGGGACTTATTGAAGAAATTCGGACGACTTCTGAAGAATTGTCTAAGTCTTTTGAGAAATAGTTTGATGAAATTTGATTCTGACTCGAAAGCCTCTCGAAGAAAGCTCTATTGATAAACTTCAACAGGCATTCCATAAAAAGAAGTAAATTGGCGCCTTAAAACCAAATTTAAATGAAGAAGTTTTTAGTAGGAATTTCCATTGCTTTGAGTTGTTTTAATTGTGCTCAACAAAGCAATACACCTGTGGAGGAAAAAGTAGAAGCTTTATTAAAACAAATGACTCTGGCTGAAAAGATTGGTCAGATGAATCAATACAACGGTTTCTGGAATGTGACCGGTCCTCCACCTCAAGGAGGAGATACTTCTGATAAATACAAAAATTTATCCTCGGGTCTGGTAGGTTCTATGCTTAACGTCCGAGGGGTAAAAGAAGTACGTGAAGTACAACGATTAGCAGTAGAAGAAAGTCGTTTGGGTATTCCATTGATTATTGGCTTCGATTTAATTCACGGTTATAAAACTATAAGTCCTATTCCCTTGGCCGAAGCCGCCAGTTGGGATTTGGAGGCCATCCAAAAATCTGCTGCCTTAGGAGCCAAAGAAGCCACCGCTGCAGGAATCAACTGGACTTTTGCACCCATGGTTGATATTTCTCGAGATGCCCGCTGGGGGCGTGTCATGGAAGGGGCTGGAGAAGACCCCTACCTAGGGAGTCTAGTTGCTGCCGCCCGCGTAAGAGGATTCCAAGGCGATGATCTCAGCTCTCCCCATACGCTAGCTGCTTGTGCTAAGCACTTTGCTGCCTATGGTTTTGCTGAAGCCGGTCGAGACTACAACACCGTAGACATCGGACTCAATACGCTTCACAATATGGTTCTCCCCCCATTTAAAGCAGCAGCCGATGCCGGGGTACGAACATTCATGAATTCATTTAACGACTTGAATGGAATCCCTGCAACGGCAGACAAATACCTTCAAAGAGAGATTCTCAAAGGAGAATGGAATTTCGACGGTTTTGTGGTATCGGACTGGGGATCGCTACGTGAGATGATCGATCACGGTTATGCTCGAGATCGCAAACACGCCGGCGAACTAGCCCTGAATGGAGGCTCAGATATGGATATGGAATCCTATATCTACCTTGATTATGCCGAACAACTCTTAAATGAAGGAAAAGTGACTCAAACACAAATTGATGACGCTGTGCGTCGAATTCTTCGAGTTAAATTTGAATTAGGGCTCTTTGATGATCCCTACAAATACTGTGATGAAACGCGTGAAAAAGAAGTGACAGGTTCTGCTGAAATCGTAGAAGGTGCATTAGATATGGCTAAAAAGTCTGTTGTGCTACTCAAAAATCAGAATTCGCTATTGCCCTTACAAAAATCAGGACAAAAAATTGCTCTCATAGGTCCCCTAGCTGCGGATAAAAATAGTCCCCTGGGAAATTGGCGGATTGCCGCAGAAAATTTTTCAGCCGTTTCCGTTTTGGAAGGATTAGAAGCCTATACCGGCAATACCGTTAGTCATGCACAAGGCGTCAGATTAATCAACAAAGTTCCAGCAGGCTTTCATAAGGAAGTATCCATCAACACCACCGACTCTAGCGGAATGGACCAAGCGGTTGAAATCGCTAAAAAAGCCGATGTAGTAGTGATGGTTTTAGGGGAATATGGCTTCCAATCTGGCGAAGCTCGAAGTCGAGCCTTTTTAGACCTTCCAGGCTTCCAACAAGAATTACTTGAGAAAGTTCATGCTGTTAATCCGAATATGGTTTTGGTCGTCATGAGTGGACGTCCACTCGTCCTTAACTGGGCCGATGAAAATGTCCCTGCTATAGTGGAGGCTTGGCAATTGGGAAGTCAAAGTGGAAATGCGATTGCACAAGTGCTTTATGGTGATTATAACCCCAGCGGAAAACTCCCGATGAGTTTTCCTCGAAATGTAGCCCAAATGCCCTTGTATTACAATCACAAAAGCACGGGTCGGCCAGGGGCCGACGGCGAAGATGCAGGGAGTGTTTTTTGGTCCCATTATATCGATGAAAAAAACAGCCCGCTTTACCCCTTCGGATATGGGTTGAGTTATACCTCCTTTGACTATTCAGATATTCGTTTAAGCAGTGATGAATTGACCACCAACAAAAACATTACGGCGGAAGTGGAAGTCACCAATACGGGGAAACGAAAAGGGAAAGAAGTGGTCCAATTGTATCTAAAAGATCATTTTGCCAGTGCCATTCGTCCGGTTCGGGAACTCAAAGGATTTGAATTAATGGAATTAGAACCCGGAGAAACGCAAAAAGTGAGCTTTACGATCGATGCATCTCTCTTAAAATTCTATAATGCCGATCAAAAATGGGTGGCTGAACCTGGAAAATTTTCCATTTTTATTGGGGCAGACTCCACCACGAAAAGAAGTGCTACTTTTGAGCTGAAATAAAATAAAGACTTCTATTTTCACTAAGGCCCGATGGCTGTGTGTCAACTTCGGAAACATCCGATTTGATTCATGATCATCGGGCTTTTGATTGATCTAACTTCCCCTCAGCATAGGTTTTTCTGCGGCAGAATTAATCCTTGCTCATTGCTTTTGCCAGCCCGAAAAACCTCCCTTGAGATCATATACATAACGAAACCCCAATTCGAGAAACATCTTGCTCGCTTTTTTACTTCTCCCCCCTAGTTTGCAATAAAGATAGACGGGTTTCTCGGGGTCCAAACACTGGGCTTCTGCTCGAAGATATTCGGGGTTGTAAAAATTGAGATTCATCGCCCCGGGAATATGTCCTTCCTGAAATTCTTCCGGAGTGCGTACATCAATTAATTGAACCGAATCCTTTTGAATAGCTGCATCAAAATCTTGAAGACTTAGGCGCTGATAAGAAGAACTCTGTAGGAGGCTCGTCCCTAAAGACAAAAAAATAAAAAGTACAAGATTCATGGTCTAGAACTTAAATCAACATCAATATAGCAAAATTTGGAGGCTTGATTAACCCGGAGGTTTTAATCAGCAAAAGAATTTAGCCTATTAAAAATATAACCATCAAAAAATGGGAAAAGGCGCCTGCCAAAACAAAAAAGTGCCAAATCACATGATGAAAATACAGGCTTTCCCAACGGTAAAAAATCGTTCCTGCCGTATAGAAAAACCCTCCGGATACAAGGGCATAAAAGGCTGGATTCGGGAACAACAGTCGAATGTTTTCAAAGTCCAAAACGACCATCCAGCCCATGGCTAAATACAAAAAGAGCGAGAGATTTTTAAATCGATCGATCAAAAAGACCTTATACACCGTTCCCAAAAGTGCGATAGACCACACTCCACTGAGCAAATAAGGCCCTGAGCTGTTCAGTAGCGTGGTTAAGGCGACTGGGGTATAGGTTCCGGCAATTAATATATAAATCCCAATATGATCCATTTTTTGCCAAAAAGCTTGCCGATGCGGAGGCACGCCGTGGTAGATCGCCGAGGCCGCAAACAAAAAAACCATTGAAAAAACATAAATCCCCACCCCCAGAAGAGCGAATCCGGTAGTGGGTTCTAAACCATACAAAAGACATATTCCGCCTACGAGACTGATGAGAGCCCCAAAGGCGTGGGTATATACATTCCACTTTTCGTCCAATGGGAGGTGGCTTAATGACCAATTCAATGCCATACGATAATTTACTGAATCAAGGGTGGGACATCTATCCCCAAAAAGTGAGCAGTACTTTTTTTCACTCTCGCAATTTTTAACGAATATACCCAATCCCCTTGCAAAAAAGAGATGATATTTGTGATTTCATTTGAAGAATTACCTTCACAGCATTAAAAAGTAATAAATGCCTACACTTTCCCTCCATTCTCAAACATTCCAGGCGACCATTTTTGATATGGACGGTACACTGGTAGATAGTATGCCCCATCATCACAAGGCTTGGATGGCCTTTTTGCAGCGAAACAATATCGATCTAGCAACCGAAACTTTTGAACGTGACTACCACAAGGGGACTTTAATCGAAGTTATGGCTCGCTTGTTTCCCGAAATTCAGGAGGAAGACGCCCTTCGCGCCATCGGTAACCAAAAAGAAGCCCTGTTTAGAGAAATGTATGCCTCTGATTTAAAACCCATTGAAGGGGTTATCCCTTTTTTTGATCGACTTAAACAAGAACAAATCCCGATAGGTTTATCAACCATGGGCGATCAAAACAATATCGATTTTACCCTCAAAGGGATCGACCTGGAAACTTACTTTACAGCAACTACCGGAGGGCATCAAGTGGTTCAGGGCAAGCCCGACCCGGAAATATTTTTGGCAACCGCCCAAAAATTAGGAATCGCTCCGGAAAAATGCCTGGCCTTTGAAGATACCCGAAGCGGTATTGCAGCAGCCCAAGCAGCGGGCATGCAGGTGATTGGAGTTGCCACTCAATTTTCGAACGCTACGCTATTACAAGAATTGGGATGTTTGGATGCAATTGAAGATTATCATCAACTACTCTCGAAGATTCTGTTCCCCGAATCGGGACAACTTAGTATTTAAATTGAAGTGTCATATATACCGAACGAGGCTCGGCAGGGATAATCCCGGGGCCGGGATATCCGGTTGCTCGACGCGTAAAATACGTTTCGTTTAACAGATTATTGACTCCAGCTTCCAATCGCCAGCGCCCCAAACGATAGGCAGCTGAAAAGTCCATCACCTTGTAGGCCGGGATGCTACCTTCAATCCCGCGTTGATTATCCAGAACATCTTGTGGTGCATTAGTAGCATCGGTGAATTGATCGGATAAATAGGTAAGCATTAAACTCCCTGTAAGGTTTTTCCATCCCCCTTGGATCCCAGTTTTAAAATTAATCTTCGGGATAAATTCCACTCGTTTCCCCACAACTGAACTATCAAAGGACTGAACATACTCGGATTGAGTCCACGCCCCATTGGAAAACCAGTTCAATTGAAGGGCTGAATTCGATTGAAAAAAAGTTTCCTTTAGGTTCCAGTCGATTAGACTCTCAAAACCGTAAATAAAAGCATCGCCGATATTTCCACGCCTGCGTTTCACACGGTTATCATTTGCCACAAAAAGAAGTTCGCCCAGACGATCGTTGTAACGCAAACCGAAAACGCTAACATCAAAGGACCACTGGTTTTTAAAATTTCCTCGAATTCCGAGGTCTGCAGTAAATCCTTTTTCATCCGAAATATTTTCATCGATTACAAACGAGGGATTGGTCACCCGAATATCGCTAAAGGTTACGGAACGATAGTTTTGACTCAGATTTGCATACCCTTCCAAAGCAGGATTAAAATCGTAGGCTAGACCCACTCCCAATAAAGCAAACCCGCGCTCAAAAGTGCGATTATCCGCAATGGCTTCATTCAACAATGGATTTCCAGCCAAATCTAAAACCACATTCCTGTAAGTTCCTGCACTCTCTGTTTTGATGTATTCGACCCTAATACCAGGTGTAAAGGTAAGTTTGGGACTGAAGGCAAATATATTTTCGGCGAAGAGGGCTAAGTTTTGATTCGGGAAAGTAAAAGATGCCTGCCGCTGATAATTGGGAAATTGATCTGTAAACAATCGAAAGTCGGGAGTATTAACCGCCGATCCCGGGCCTTGCAACTGCGTATTGTAGGTTTGGTAATATTTAGTACCGACCAATACAACTGCATTTTCATGGAGAGCCGTATAGCGATGCAGTAGGCGAGCCTCAACTCCCCAGTTCTGAAAGCGATCCACCAGCAATTCTCTAGGATTATCCATTGGGTCTGTTTGGGAGACCCGATTTTCTCGAATACCTATCGCGCTTCGACTGGCGTTGAGCCCAAAGATTTGCAGGCTCCCGCGGGTTTGAGACGAAAATTCGTGTTGGAGACGCAATGCGTAAAGTTGCCAATCTACATCAAACCAATTCCGGGAGCGATTTGTAAAATATGGGTCTTCATAAAACTGAGCATCTGTGAGCCCACCGGGCTGTTGCGCCAAATAGTTGAACCAGGTGAGTTCGGCAATTACTTGGGTTTTGGAGGAGAGTTGATACCCCAAATGCGTATGTACGTTCCGGCTGCTAAAATCGGAATGATCGCGCCAGCCCTTCCCTTCTTTGTAATTGAATAAGGTATAATAACCCAATTTTCCAACCGTGCCACTGAGGCTGTTAAAGGAGGTTTTTAGACCAAAAGACCCCATGGTTTGCCGACTGATCCACTCAAAAGATTTTTGGCTGGGTTGGCGAAATTTAAAATTGATCAAACCCCCAAACTGCGTTCCGTATTGAAGTGAGGCAGCCCCTCGAATCACTTGGATTTCTTCTAAAGCTTCGGCTGGAGGCGTATAATAACTTTCGGGATAGCCCAAAACATCTGCACTGATGTCGTAGTTATTCTGTCGGGTATTAAAATTGGCTGAACGGTTGGGGTCTAAACCTCTTCCACCAATATTGAGTTGCAAGCCTGCATCTCCATTTTCATAAATATTTAAACCCACTACCTGACTGTAGATCTGCCGGGGGGCGTTGGCTGCTAAGTTGGCAGTAAGCAAATCGAGTTGAACGGCTTCACTTTTTTTACCGGCATAAATGGCTGTTCCTTCGACTTTTTTTAAACTCCTTAGGGCAAAAAGCTTTTTGCGTTGTTGCAAGACCACCACCTCTGAAAGCTCCTCTGACAAAGGTTCTAAGGTAATGTTGAGAGACAAATCCTGAGCGCATTGCACTTGAGTCGTAAAAACTTTAAACCCATAACCAAAAGCGGTGAGGGTATAACTTCCCGGAGCAATATTTAAAAAATCAAATGCCCCGGAGGAATTGGTGCGTGTGGTCTCCCCCGATTCTATTAAAAAAAGTTCAATATCCTTTAAGGGTTTGTTTACGAAATCTGAGACCGTCCCTGAAATTCGGTATTGGCCTTGTAAAGAAGCCGAAAGACCGCACAATACCAAGATTTTATAAACCCAATATCGCATCCTTAAACGGTAAGATCCATGTTTTGTGTGCAAACGATTCTTTTTCCTGAGCCAAATCGACATTTGGATCGATTAAAGGCCGACTCAAACGGCCGTTCAACGCAACGGAAGACTCTACATATATTTCAATATTTCGATGGCCTTGTTGCTGAAAATGGTCTCGGAGCATGTGCGCGTATTCCAAAATAAAATCGGGCTGGAAACTCATCTGTTTTTCCTGAAATGGGCTTAAAAAATCACTGTTATCTACGTAAAATCTTTTCCCTGTCGCTCCATTGACGACTTTAAATTGTGCATAACCCGATTTTTCCATCAGCATCACTCGCCAGGAAAAGCGATAGCCTTCTTCCGTCCAAAACAACTCTCCCGGATAAAGCAGATAACGCCAAGGGAAAAGTAACTGAACCCCCATAAAAATGTAGATCACAGTTTTAAAAATCGATTTCGATGAGAAAAACGGCCCCTCGGGTTTTGAGACCAGAGTAGTTAAGGTTTTGGGCAATCTAAATAAGCGACTTAATTGAAAAATTATACGCCGATGAACACTTGAATCAAAAAAGATCAACGTACTCACAATCATGATATATGGAAACATCCCTATGGGGAACAGGATCCCGGTTAATCCATGAAAAACCACTACCAAAAAGAAGGCAACCCCTCTGGTGGATTTCCACAGCAATAAAAATGGGATTAATAAATCATATAAAGCTCCTCCCCAACTAAAAGCATAGTGGACCCAAGCATAGCCCATTAGGTCTCCTATCACAGGGACATCAAATTTGGCAGGCAACCAAATTTTCAAGGGCATTGCCTTCAGGAGCCAGTCACTGTTTAATTTGGCTAAACCCGCATAGAAGTAAACCATCCCCAAGAGTACTTTCAACACATCGACGGTCCAGCGGGGAGCCCATCCATAAGGGATTTCCGATTGGCTCCTTTTTTGAGCTTGCCAAGCATCCCAAGAAAAATAGTTTGCTGCGGGTAGAAAAATCATTAAAAAACTCAGGACACTGATGAAGTAATAATGATTTAAATAAGTGGTTTTATCCATCAGCTCGATGTAGGTAAAACTCAAGAAAAAAAGGATGATCGCCCAACGGTATTTAAACCCTACCCCCACCATAAGAGCACTGAGGGCACAGATCACAAATAATCCATAGGTCATTACACCCAGAGGTTTCACCCATTCAAAGCCGTAATAACTGAAATGCCACTGGGGTTCCAGATAGAGTTTCTCGATCCATCCATAGCCCCAGAATCGCAGGATGCTTGCAAACATTAAAACCCCAAATAAAATACGAAAGACCGCTAAAGGAGCGGCCTCTACAGGGGTATTCATACGTTTAAAGTAATTGGCTCTCATGGATTAATCGCCATCTGCATCTACAAAATCAATCATAATACTTAAGGCGCTCACCATATCTACTTTCATGAGTGGAACTACGCGCTGCACCTCGTCATAGGCCTCTAAAAAGGTGGTTGGAGGGTTTTGTTGAAGTTCCGTGGTAAAGGGGCTTAAAGTTTGAACAGAGGCTCTTGCCTGGTCGATCTGAGCATTGATTACTGCGCTTAAGTCGACTTCATCTTTAACTACATTAAGGGCGTCTAAATAAGAGGCCAAACTGGGACCGGTCGCTTCGGAAGTGTAGTGTTTCCCTTTGAAAAAGTCTTGAATGGCATTCAATCCAATCAAAAAATTTGTTTTGGAGAGCTCTCCGTGGTAGAGACCTTCGATATTTTCGGCGACGACATCCCCGGAAAAAACACCGGCTGGAATTCCCATTTTTCCGGCACGTAAATGCTTTTCATAATAATAGATGAAGTCGTTGACATAACGATCGACCGAGGCGGTAGCTGAGCTCCCACTATTGGTCACAAAACTATCGCGATAACCGTTGTCCCAACCGTTTTTGACTTGAGTCGTCAAGCTTTTGATATCGGCAATTAGGTCTAGTAAATATTGTTTATGAGCAATTGCTTGTTCTCCGGTGTACTGAGCGATCAATCCAGAATCGTTTGCAGCCAAACCAAAAAGCATATAATCCAGAGCCGGGAATCCTTTAGCCACTCGATTGGAAGACAAATCCAAATTATAATTCCCCTGAGCAATATTCCTATGAATCAAATCTGTATTTGCTGGATAGATATTGATGTTTAAGCGGTAGTTGATCGACTCTGCCGGGCCAATCTCAAACATGGAAACTTTTTGCCAAGTGTTGTAAGCGGTTTCCCAGTGCGTTCTTAAACTTTCTAATTGGATCGCATCCGGCTGAGCGACAAAGGCATTTGCAGCCGTTTCTAAAGTATTCACTTGGCTTAAAAAATCGGTATAAGCCGGAAGAATGATGTGGTCCGCCCAATGGGCCAGCATGGCTTCGCGGTCAAAATCTACGGCACCGGTCATCGAGTTGTCATAGGAAGGATTATCGTCTCCGGAACAACTGAAAATAAATCCTGTAACAAGTATGGCTAAAATCCTTTTCATCTTCATCTTCATCAGCAAAGAAGAGCCAAAAACCCCTCTTTTAAGGTTGTCTAAATTACTATTAATATTTAAATCTTTGGAAAGCTCCATCCAGATATTTTATTTAATCACGTGCCTGTTCAACGGTAAAACTAAAGCGATCCGCAATCTGATTGGAAATATTGTCCAGGGTCGCTGGCGTAAGCTCCCAAAATCCGTTTCCAGTAGTGAGTTGCGTTAGAAATCCTTGGACTTCTTCTCTTGTAAAGTAAGGCGCAGCTGTGCCAGACTTTCGAGTAAACTGCAAGCTGTAAACAAACCCATAGCCCTCAGAGAGGTCGTGGAAAGCATCCCCATAATCTGGAGTATCGCTATCCAGTCCGTTTTTCCCTTGTTGCAAATAATAGACTGCCCGTACCCCAATTACCTGAGAAACTTTTTCTCGAATGATCTCCGCTTGCACGTCTCTTAAATCGTAGTCTTGCCCCACAATAGCTGCTCTTCCCAAGTTAAAAGCATCAAAAATTTCGACAGCAATTCCTGTAAAATCGCTATCGCCTTCAACTCGACCTACATATTTATTCAAAAAGCTATCATCCGAGCCAATGGTCGCATTCGGGTTGGAGGTATCCGCAGAAGTTCCGTAAAGGTATCCATAGGCTTCGTCCCACTTGTGTTCCATAGTGGTGTAGGCATTATCCCCGGATGGTGTTTCATTGGTATTGTCTTCAACATTAGTACCCGCGTCTAAAACTCCTGCACCCAAATAGTTGTTGAGCATTTGGTCGACCATCAGGGCACCGATTAAGGATTTATTGAAGGCTTGGTTATATTCCAAACCTTTGGCATTGATATATCGGGTGCTGCTCCCGTCGGCAATTTGTCCAGCTACTCCTAGTTCGGCAACGGTCTGTTGGGCAGGAAAGACTTCATTGACTTGGGCAGACAACCAGCCTTCAAAATCAGTTCGAATCGAAGCCGATGCTGCGGTATTGGACTCAAAAAAGTCTTTAGATGCGGCTGTTTTACTTTTAACATTTTTTGAAGAAGCGTTTAAAGATGCATTGGAAAAAGGTTCATTCTGGTTGGCGAACATATCCAAAAGTTCTTGTTCGGTCACACTAAAATCCTTCATTCTGTTGATGATTTCTGTAGCCATTTGGATGCGGGTGGTTTGTCCAGAAAAGCTTACGGTGTTTTCACCGTTGCGCGTGTAGGTATAGGTTTCGGGGGCAACTATGATTTGGGAATCATCGTCGTTGCTGTCGGTACAGGACAGCAACAGGCTGCCTAATACCATACTAAAAATTTGTTTAAAGTGCATGTAGATGATTATTTGGAACAAATATAAATAAGCTTTTTTCTTATTCAAAATAAATCTAAATAAGTTTAACGATTTATTCTTCCAAAACAAGGGGTCAAAAATTTAATGGATTCCCTCAATTGGAGGGGGAACAAAATCAATCCTTTAAAAGGGTTAGGGGTGGTCAACTTAATAATCGTAAATTCGACTCATGAGGTCAAGCTTCTTTACGTATTTTAATCAAACGCTTTTGTACTCCACAGCGTTTTGGTTCCTCTGCTGCAGTGCAGAGGAAAATTCTCCTGGAGAGGATTGTTTTTGCACTATCAATTTTCGTGCACAAGATGTCAATATTGGAGACAATGCTCTGGGCTATCAGACGGCTCAATGGAACAGTACTTCGATTAATCGAACCTGTAATCATCTGCTCAATGAAACCATAGAAATTCAATGGTCTCTATACACCTATTCCGGACAGTTCATCGAAAACCGAATCAGCGAATGGAGCATTGCTGCGGCTGATATTGAGAATGCGACTTGTATTGAATAATCTCTAATATACCCAAATACTTATGTTTAAAATTCACCCCTATTTAGTTTTTCACGGAGAAGCCACAGAGGCTATCCAACATTATTCTAAGGCGCTAGACTTTGAAGTAGGCATGTGTCAAACCTATCTCTCCAGCGGAGAATCTCATGCTCCCGAGCAAGCCGATTGGATTATGCATGCAGAATTATTGATGCATGGTGAATGTATGGCCATGTTATGCGATCAGCCAGCATCGGATACCCAAAACCAAGGATCTAACAAAGTTCAACTCAGTTTAAATTTTTCCGAACTATCAATAATGAAAAATACCTTTGAAGCATTAAGCCAAGGCGGAGAAATAAAAATGCCCTTAGCTCTTCAATTTTGGGGATCGCATTTTGGAATGCTCACCGATAAATATGGATTCTCTTGGATGATGAATTGCGTAACTACAGAAGCTTAAAAATACTATACTTGTTTAATATTTAAATTCAATTGCTAGAATTAAAGAAGCTGACCCACAAAGTTGCAGTTCTACAAATTATTTTTATGAAAAAACTCCTGATAGGTATTAGTTGCTTTTTAAGCCTGTTGAGTTGCCAACCAAAACCTACTCCGCCCATAAACGCTGCAGTGGTTTCTGCTCGACAAGAAGCCTCCGAAATTGGACTCCAAATCATTCGAGAAGGCGGAAATGCCTTCGATGCCATGGTGGCAACTAGTCTTGCACTTACAGTGGTTTATCCCATTGCAGGGAACATTACCGGAGGTGGGTTTATGGTCTATCGGTTGGCAGATGGAACCACCCATTCATTGGATTATAGAGAAGCAGCTCCTGGGGAGGCCAATAAAGAGCTGTTCTTGGATCGTATAGGAAATGTTCTCCCCCAAAAGAGTACTCTTGGAGGATTGGCGGTAGGGGTTCCTGGCGCCATTGCGGGGATTTTAGACACCCACGAAGCTTTGGGAACTATGTCTTTGAAGGAATTGATTCTGCCGGCCATTCGACTGGCTAGGGAAGGCTTTGTAGTAACTCCCAAGCAAGCAAAAACCTTAAACCGCTATCGACACCTCTTTATTCAAGTAAATGGTCCAGATACCTTCTATGCGTATCCCTACAAAGCGGGAGACACCATCAAAAATCCTGCCCTCGCTCGTGCCTTAGAAACAATCGCCGAAAATGGAAAAAAAGGATTTTATGAAGGTTGGATTGCCCAAGTCATGGTCAAAAAAACACAGCAAACAGGGGGAATTTTATCCCTGGAAGACCTTAAAAGCTACCAGACCCAATGGCGAGAACCCATTCGTTTTTCATATAAAGATTTAACAATTAGTTCGATGGCACCTCCCTCGAGCGGGGGGATATGTTTGGGTCAAATGTTTCAGATGATTGAACCCTACGATCTTGGTAAAATGGGTCACCACAGTGTAGAAAGCATTCATTTAATGGCAGAAGTCGAACGCAGGTCTTACGCCGACAGAAATCACTTTTTAGGAGACCCTGATTTTGTAAATATTCCCACTCTGTCACTTTTAGACAGCAGCTATCTGCAGGAACGAATGCGATCTTATGATCGAAAGCATGCGACTCCCTCAGAAGAAATTGCTCATGGGAAAGTTTCCTGGAGGGAAAGTGAAGAAACGACACATTTTTCCATACTCGATTCCCAAGGGAACGCCGTTGCTGTTACCACCACCTTAAACGGTGCCTATGGCTCCAAAGTTTTTGTTGACGAAATCGGTGTATTTATGAATAACGAAATGGATGATTTCAGCAGTAAACCGGGAATTCCCAATATGTTTGGACTAACGGGTAGCGAAGCTAACAGCATCGCCCCGAGAAAACGGATGTTGAGTTCCATGGCACCCACAATTGTCGAAAAGAATGAAAAACTCTATATGGTCCTGGGGACTCCCGGGGGGTCTACCATCATTACCTCGGTATTTCAAACCATCTTAAATGTTTATGAACACGGGATGAACATACAAGAGGCCATCGATGCGCCTCGATTTCACCACCAATGGCTTCCGGATCAAATCACTTTTGAGCCCCGTGCTTTTCCGCCGGATATTATTCAGAGTCTTCAAAATATGGGACATAAAATTTCCGAACAAAACACACGTATCATTGGGAAAGTCAACGGCATTTTAGTGAACCCCAACGGGAAGATTCAGGTCGGGGCAGACCCCCGTGGAGACGATACCGCAGCCACCTATTGATCCCTAGATACAAACCATAGAAATCTGGGTTTTGGAGCTAAACAGGCATTTATCCTTAGAATTAATGCAGCTCTATATGAGTTGTACTCAGGGTTAAGGTCCCAAAAGAGTTTC
>JBMYNJ010000036.1:0-14944 GCA_049598145.1 Flavobacteriaceae bacterium
TTTTTGAACCGGACTTGGAGATTTAGTGACAGATTCAAAAAGGACCGAGTCATCTGAGCAATAGACCAAGTGATCCTCTTTGGTTTGATTTTCAAAAATTCGGAGTTTGGATTGGACATATCTTTCAAAAGAATTTCCGTAACGATCCAAATGATCCGGAGTGATATTAGTAATCATACTGATATGTGGAGCAAACGTTCGAATCCCGTCCAGTTGAAAACTACTGACTTCTAAAACAAAATAATCCCGATCTCGCTCGCTTAACAAACGGGCGAAGCTCGTACCGATATTCCCGGCCAATCCCACATCATAGCCTGCATCTTTGAGGATCTTATGAGTCATTAATGCGGTAGTCGTCTTCCCATTGCTTCCTGTAATGACAATGAGCTTGGCTTGGGTATACATCGAGGCAAACTCAATCTCAGAGATCACAGGACATTCTAAAATTTTTAATCCTTGAACGATAGCAGATTCATCCGGAATTCCCGGACTTTTAACGACCCATTGCGCAGTTTTCATCCGTTCCAAATCGTGTTGAGCGGATTCAAATTCTATCCCATGCGCCCGAAAAAAATCTTGCGTATCCGTTAAGATTTCGGCTTTGTCGGACACAAAGACCTCATAGCCCTTTTGGACTCCCAAAAAAGCAGCTCCCATGCCGGATTCACCCGCTCCTAAAACAACAAGAAGTGGTTTTTGTGTCATCGAAGTTTTAAGGTTACAATGGAAATCACAGCTAACAGGATGCTTACAATCCAGAAACGAGAGACAATTTTACTCTCGTGATAGCCTTTTTTCTGATAATGGTGATGTAAGGGAGACATCAAAAATATCCGTTCCCCTACTCCCGTTTTTCGTTTGGTATATTTAAAATAGCTTACCTGAAGGATGACAGAAAGATTTTCAGCCAAGAAAACCCCGCATAAAATCGGAATCAATAATTCTTTACGCACACAAATGGCAATCACGGAAATCAGAGCACCAATAGTAAGACTCCCAGTATCGCCCATAAATACGGTAGCCGGATATGTATTATACCATAAAAATCCGACGAGCCCTCCAATAAAAGCGGCTATAAAGATCGTAATTTCACCTACTCCTGGTAAATACATAATATTCAAATAATTTGAAAAGATCACGTTCCCTGAAACCCAGGCAAAAACGGCTAAGGCCAAAACAACTATGGTAGAGGTTCCCGCGGCCAAACCATCAATTCCATCGGTAAGATTCGCCCCGTTAGAAACTGCTGTAATGATGAAAATGACAATTGGGATAAATATGATCCAACTCCATTGAGTCATTTCCGGGCCCATCCACTCGATAAACATCGCATAATCAAACTCATTATTTTTCATTAAAGGAATGGTAGTAAGTGTGGATTTCACTTGTGGAATCGAGTCCTCCTGACCCATTGTTCCGCCCATGGTAACATCGGGGTGAAAATAAAGCGTAACGCCTACAATTAGACCCAAAACAATTTGGCCCAGTACCTTGAATTTGCCTTGTAAACCTTCTTTATTCTTCTTAAATATCTTAATATAGTCGTCTGCACAACCAATAGCTCCCATCCATAGAGTAGTAAACAACAAAAGAAGGATGTAGATATTGTCTATCCGGGCAAATAATAAAGCGGGCAGTAGTGTTGCCGCTATGATAATGATTCCTCCCATAGTCGGGGTGCCTTCTTTTTCTTTCTGACCTTCAAGGCCCAAATCTCGAACCGATTCTCCAATTTGCTGGCGTTTGAGGAAGCGAATCATCTTCTTTCCGAAAATCAAGGAAAATAAGAGCGAAACAATCAACGCCATAGCTGCCCGGAAAGACAAGTATTGAAATACCGAAGCCCCAATCAATTGGTATTCATTTTCAAGATATTCGAAGAGATAATAGAGCATAGATTTAGATTTCGGTAAAGTATTTTTGAGCTAGAGCCCCATCGTCAAACGGGTGACGCTCTCCATTAATTTCTTGATATTTTTCGTGTCCTTTTCCGGCAATTAATACCACATCCCCAGGGGATGTCATTCGCGAAACAGCCTGTATAGCTTCCTCACGAGAAGTGATTTTTAAAGTGCGCTTAAAATGCTCCGGAGCTACACCCGCAATCATTTGTTCCAAAATAGCTTCGGGAGATTCGCTTCGTGGATTATCGGAAGTAAAAATGACTTGATTGGAGTGTTTTGCAGCAATGCGACCCATTTCCGGTCGTTTTTCGGGGTCTCTATCCCCACCACACCCCACCAAAGTAAACAGGGTTTCATTTTTTGTTCGGATTTGATTAATGGTAGATAAAACATTATTTAAAGCATCCGGTGTATGAGCAAAATCGACAATGACCGTCCTTTCGTTGATACGGAACACCTCAAATCTCCCCTCGACGTTTTGCAACAAACTCAATTGAGGAATAATCTCCTCGGCAGGAACTCCTAATTCACGGGCAACTGCATAAACGGCGAGGATATTAGAGGCATTATAATTGCCGACTAACTGTGTCCAAACTTCTGTTTGGTCTAATGCCAACAACATCCCGTCAAACTGGTTCTCTAAAATTTTAGCACGATAATCGGCCATCGATTTTAATGCATATTTTCGATGCTTAGCTACACAGTTTTGAAGCATATATAAGCCGTTTTTATCGTCGGTATTAATCAAGGCAAAGCCCTCTGATGTCAGTTGATCAAAAAAGGTTTTTTTAGCGTTTCGATAGTTGGCAAAAGTTTTGTGATAGTCTAAATGATCGTGAGAGAGGTTCGTAAACACTCCCCCAGTAAAGTGCAAGCCCTCAATTCGCTTTTGATTAATCCCATGCGAGGAGACCTCCATAAAACAATGGGTTACTCCAGCAGCCAACATTGTCGCTAAAGCCTTCTGAATCTGGATGGGATCCGGGGTTGTATGAGTCGAAGGAAGTTCCTCCACTCCTATAATTGTCTTTATAGTCGAAAGGAGCCCAGAAGAATATCCCAGTTGGGTAAACGCTTCATATAAAAGTGTAGTAACGGTAGTTTTTCCATTGGTTCCGGTCACCCCAATTAAATGAAGGCTCTCAGAGGGACGCCCATAAAAATTAGCCGCAATATGCCCCAGCGCCTCGCGACTATCCGTTACCCGCACATAGGTAACCTTGGGCTGCAACTGGCTTGGGAATTCTTCGCAAACAATTGCATGTGCACCAGCAGCAATAGCTTGGTCTATAAACCGATGCCCATCAAACAGTTCTCCCTTAAGCGCAACAAATGCACCCGCCGAATCTACTGCACGGGAATCGAAAGCAATGCTTTGAATTTCAATATCCAGCTCTCCCCGAACGGCTTCCAGAGCTACACGAAAGAGTATATCTTTTAAGAACTTCATCCGAGTTTTAATTCGATTTTCATTGTTGACTGTAGCGGAGTACCTGCTTTAACAGACTGCCAAATAACGACTCCTTTACCACGTGCATGGACCTCAATCCCAAGAGTCTCCAACAACGCCAGAGCATCCATAAATGGCATTCCCTTTAGATTCGGGATTTCATCTATTGCTGAGAGATCCAAAGAGGGAAAGTCTGAAGCCACTGACTCTTCTAGAGGAGAAACTTCGATGGATTTAGGAAAATCTCGATTGACAGAAACCGCCACTTCCTTAAATACCGGAGCAGCCACGGTAGCCCCGTAATAACCCTTTTGTTTATTGGGTCGATGTATTACCACTATACAGGAATAAATGGGCTTTTCTGCTGGAAAATACCCCACAAAGCTTGATATATATTGGACTTCGTCTGTATGGTAATCGACCTGACAGGTTCCTGTTTTTCCGGCCATCGAAATTCGTTCATCTCGAATACTGTAGGCCGTCCCCCAGGGTTTATTAACCACATTATACATCATCTGACGTACGGCACTAAGTGTCTTTTTTGAACAAACCGAAGGTTTTAACACCTCCGGCAGCATGGTGTAGGACTCATTTTTTCCCCACCCCTCTAAACGGTTCACAAATCGAGGCTTCACCATTACTCCATCATTGGCTATGGCATTATAGAAGGCTAATGTTTGAAGGGGGGTAAGTGCCAGACCATAACCATAAGCCATCCAGGGCAAATCCAAGCCGTCCCAATCGGGGTCAGTAGGATAAGGAATCTTGGGCTGTGCTTCGCCTTGGATGGAAACTCCCAAAGACTCTTTTAGTCCCATATCATAGAGACGATCAATAAACTTACGAGGGTTCTTGCGGTAGTTTTTATCAATGATTTTTACCATCCCTACATTCGAAGAGACTTCGAAGATCTTAGAAGCTGAAATTCGACCGTATCCGCCTTTACGAGAATCACGGACTTTAAACTTTTTATAGAAAGTTAACTCCCCATTCTCCGTATCGACTATATCTTCAGGCTGAACTACACCGTCTTCCAATGCAGCTACCATACCCATTAACTTAAATGTTGATCCCGGCTCATGCGCCTCTCCCACAGCATAATTTAAACGCTCGTAATATTTTCCTTCAGAATTACGCCCCAGATTGGCAATAGCTTTTACAGCTCCGGTAGCGACCTCCATCACCACCGCAGTTCCATGTTCAGCTTCAAATTTCTCCAGTTGGGCCAAAAGGGAGATGTGCAATTTGTTTTGTAAGGGTATATTAATAGTGGTATACAGATCATAACCCGCTGAAGGCTCCACCTCATTGGTATCGTTCAATGGCTTCCACTCGCCATTTGCTATTCGTTGCTTCAGCCTTACACCGGGGGCACCGCGGAGATAGCTACCATAGGCCCCTTCCAAACCGACACGAAAAAAATACCCCTGGGGGTCCAATTTTTCATAACCAATCGTTCGTTCGGCAATTTTTCCAAGGGGGTGCTCACGAATCATTTCACGTTCGGCAATTAAGCCTCCTTTAAAACTCCCCATTCGGAATAAGGGAAACTGCTTGATGGTTTGATATTCGGTATGGGTTAAGTTTTTAGCCAACAACATATATCGGTTCTTTTGGCGCCATGCTTTCTCCAATCGATTTAGAAAATAAGCTGATGACTTTCCAAAGAAGCGTCCCAACTCAGTCGCTAAAGCCTTTTTGTGTTCTTGATAAACAGGATTTGAAACTGTTGCAGCATCCCATCGCAATTCATATTGTGCCACAGAGGTCGCTAATAAGGTTCCGTCATCTGCATAGATGTTCCCGCGTCCGGGCTGAATTACAGTTTTCTTTAAGGTTTTCCCTTCCGCCAAAGACTGATAATGTTCTGCCTGGTAGAGGTGTAGATAAAAAAGTTTTCCCAGTAAGACTGTCGCAAACAAAACCATGGCAAAGGCCACTCCATAAAACCGATTGATCACACCTTTACTCATCTGCTTTAGAATAACTTAAGGTATAGGGAGTACTTTGTTGCACTTGAAACCCACGCTCTTTTAGTAGCGCATTAATTCGAGTCTCTTTACGAAGACCAACTAGACGAGCCTTGCGTTCTACATATTGGCTTTTGAGCACTTGCAGTTCTCGATTGAGTTCCGATATCCGGAAAATCTTTCGATCGGTCTGATGCCCACTATTGATCATCACCAATGCCAGAAAAGCCAAGAAAAAGATCATCCGCCAATTTTTAAAGGCGTCCTCCTTCAATAGGAATTCTATATTCAAAAAGGCTAAAACTCTATTCATATCCGTTCCGCTACTCTGAGTTTTGCACTTCGTGCTCTTGAATTCAACTGGATTTCCCCAACCGAAGGCACCTGAAGCTTTCCTATTTTTTTAAATGGCACCAAGGGATTTCCGAAAAAATCCTTTTCTACCTCTCCTTCAAAACGCCCGGCTCGAATAAAATTCTTTACCAATCGATCTTCCAATGAGTGATACGAAATCACCACTAAACGGCCTTTGGGCACCAATACCTCTGCTGCCTGCTCCAAAAACTGCTGAATCACCTCCAACTCCCGATTTACCTCAATCCTTAACGCTTGAAATACTTGCGCAAAAATCTTGTTCAAGTTTCGCTCGCCAATCAAAGGAGTTAATACGGCCTTAAGCCCAACAGTCGTTTCAATGACATGTACTTCTCGCTCTTGCACTATAGCACGAGAAAGGCGGCCGGGATTTCTCAATTCGCCATAAGTAAAGAATACCCGGTTCAACTCCTCTACGGAATAGGTATTCACAACCTCCTGAGCAGTCAAGGGTTGAGAAGAATTCATCCGCATATCCAAAGGACCGTCGAAACGTATAGAAAAACCGCGTTCTGCTGTGTCGAATTGATGTGATGATACGCCAAAATCCCCTAATACTCCATCGACTTGTTTAAATCCATGAAATCTTAAATAACGTTTCATATCCGAAAAATTGGCCGGCACCAAAACAAAGCGCGGGTCATCTAATGCATTGACCTGGGCATCGGGGTCTTGATCAAAGGCCACCAAATGCCCTTTGGGACCTAACCGATCTAAGATGGCTCGACTATGCCCGCCCCCTCCAAAAGTGACATCTACATATACCCCCTGAGCATCAATCTTCAATCCATGCAGACATTCATTTAACATAACAGGATCGTGATAATTATTCATCATCTGCATCGCCCATTACTTCTTCTGCCAAAGCTCCAAAGTCCACTGCCGCTTCATCAATCGCCTCCTCATAGCGGTTTTTATCCCAAATCTCCAAGATATTGACTGCTGAAGACAGCACCACCTCTTTAATAATTCCGGCATGTTTCAATAAATCTTTAGGAATCAAAACACGACCCGATGCATCGACCTCTACCACCTTTACTCCAGCTGTAAACCTGCGGATGAAGTCGTTATTCTTTTTATTAAAGCGGTTAAGTGAATTGATTTTTTCCATTAGGGCCTCCCATTCTTTCATAGGATACAATTCCAAGCACGGCTGAAAAACCGCCCGCTTAATCACAAATCCCCCGCTTAGTTTATCAGCCAACTGTCGCTGCAAGACACGCGGAACCATCACACGCCCTTTGGTGTCTGATTTACATTCATATGTTCCTATAAAGTGTTGCACTCCAGTTGATTGCTTTTTGATTTATCCAAATATAAAATTTAATTCCCACTTTTTACCACTAATTACCACTTTGTTAATAAGTTTTCCCACTATAAAATTCCTATGGATAGGTTTGTTATAGGACGAAAAAATAAATCAATGCTGGATGGAATTGCATATATTTGCCGATACTTCTAAATTGAGGCGGAAGTAGCCACATGAATCAATATTTAATCAAAGACGATCGGTTTGAATACGTTGAAAAAGGTTCAGGCCAACCCCTAATTGTTCTTCACGGACTCATGGGTGGGCTGAGTAATTTTCAAGGGGTATTTCAGGAATTACCCGCAAGAGGCTATCGAGTAATCATCCCTCAACTGCCGATCTATGAGATGCCCCTCTTGAAGACCACAGTCAAGGAGTTTGCCAAATATCTCCACGAATTTATTCTTTACAAAGAGCTTAAGGGGGTTGTTCTTCTTGGCAATTCGCTGGGCGGACATATCGGTTTACTGTATACCAAAAATTACCCTGAATTTGTCAAAGGTCTTGTTATTACAGGAAGTTCTGGGCTTTACGAGAACGCTATGGGCGACGGCTACCCCAAGCGGGGAAATTATGAATTCATTAAGCAAAAAAGTGAAGAGGTGTTCTACGACCCCAAAGTAGCCACTAAGGAAATTGTGGATGAAGTCTTCGAGGCCGTCAATAATCGGGATAAACTGGTCCGTACTTTGGCTATAGCTAAAAGTGCAATTCGTCATAATATGTCTAAGGATCTGCCTCACATGAAGCAGCCTACAGCCATCATTTGGGGAAAAAACGACATCGTTACACCGCCAGACGTCGCTAGAGAATTCCATAAGCTTCTACCCGATTCGGAACTGAGTTGGATTGATCAATGCGGGCATGCGCCCATGATGGAGCACCCGGATCGTTTCAACGACATCCTTGTCCAGTGGTTGGAGAATAATAATTTATAAATCATGCCCATTCGCTCAGCAACTTTTGTGATGAGCAATACCGATGTGCAAAAATGCCCTCAGGGAACTTTGCCTGAATATGCCTTTATTGGACGCTCCAATGTGGGCAAATCTTCTTTGATCAATGCTTTATGCAATCAAAAGCACCTGGCCAAAACCTCTGCCCGTCCGGGAAAAACTCAATTAATCAATCATTTTCTGATTAATAATGCCTGGCATTTAGTGGACCTCCCCGGGTATGGGTATGCTCGAGTTTCCAAATCCCAAAAAAAGACATTTCAGAAGTTTATCACCCAGTATTTTAAACAGCGGAAACAACTCATCTGTGCATTTATACTGATAGACATCCGGCACGAGCCCCAGCCTATTGATCGGGAGTTCATGAGATGGATGGGGGAAGAACAGATCCCTTTTCAAATCGTCTTTACCAAAGCGGACAAAATACCCCCAAATAAAATTAAAAATCAAGTGGAATCCTATTTTGAAGTTTTGGCGGAAGATTGGGCTTTTTTTCCGGAATACTACATCACCTCTGCAGAAAAAAGAACCGGCTTAGATGCATTAATCGTTTACATTGAGCAACTGAACAGCAGTTTTTCAAAAAATTAAGATTTGATGAGATTGAGTTTTTCAGCAAAATAATCACAAAAATCGCGCATAGTTGCTTGCATTTTCTCATCTTGGGTGGCCCTATAGTAGGTATCTGTCATAGTCATTAATGTCTGATGAAAAAATTGCTGCATCTGATCTACAGGCATATCCTTTACCCACAAATCCATCCGCATAGCTTCTTTTTGATCGGAATCCCAAAAGGCAAGCATCATGGCCTTAGCGTCTTGGTTTTCGACGCCTCCATCTGGAGCCGACCATTGAATTTTTTCAGGAATTTTATTTTCGTCTAGTTCGATTTGAATATCAATAGAGGTTTGCTTCTTCATGCTTATTTTTTGGGTTTGTATTGTGATTTTTGAAATACGATCTGTGCTGGCATGCGCCAAAGGGATTTAAGAGAGGTCTCCGGATATTTATCCATGAAAGCATTCACCATTTGCCAGCCAAGCCATACCCCAATCTTTCCGGGCGATTCACTGTCAAGTTCTAAATAAAATTTAGAAAAAGGTGCCGGTTCAATAAACCGATTCAAATAGCTTGGATGGGTTTCATACAGCAATTCTTTTTCGATAAAATATTGCCATATATAGCGTTCGTTTGCTAGCGCCCAATTCATTTGGTCTGGGGTGTAACCCATAAGCGTATAATCAGGGTAGTGTGGCCACAATTGTGTTTTGAGATATTGAAGTTTGCCCTCATAAATCATGACTTCCAACAATTCTCGACGCTGATTTTCGCCTAGTTGGCTTCTCAAAAATTTATCTAAAATATGTCCATAGATATAGGAAATATCCATTTCCTGACGAATGTATTGCGGAATCCCTTCATAGAGTTTGTGTGTATTTCCCAGATAAGTATCAATAGAAATCAACAACAAGCTATCGGCATAGACCGTTTTACTTTGATAATCAACATTATTAACCAGGGTAATTATATGTGGAGGTTTAATCTCAGGAAATTCCTTTTTCAGATGTTGAAACAAATGCTTCAATTCATCACGCAAAAAATCTAAGCTTGGAAACTTTTCCGAAACGGCATCTACCAAGAGGAGCTGAAGGCTATCTTTTTGGCGTTTAACCCAAGTACTATCCGAAAATTTAGGAGGAAACAAATATGGATATTCACGCTTTAAAAGGGGGATTTCAGACGATTCTGAACCATGAAACTCCAATTCAAATCGAGTCCATTGAATCGGCATCTCCGATTGATGAATTTCGGATTTTACTCTAGGAGAATTTTCACAGCTCACAAAAAAAGCGATACTTAATACGAATCCTGCAAAAAGACACAAACGTTCGATCACTACCAAGATTTTTATTCGGTTTTCCCTCAAATGAGTTAATTTTGGTAAAGGTACATTTAATCAAAAAAAAGGCATGAAAACTCCTGAAAAAGTAGTGGAACACATTGTTGATTGGATGCGTGAATACGCATTATCCAACAACCAGAAAGGATTTGTAGTGGGGGTTTCGGGAGGGATCGATTCCGCTGTAACCTCTACCCTGTCTGCCCATACTGGATTTCCCGTGTTAGCATTGGAAATGCCTATCCATCAAGGCGCCGATCAGGTAAGTCGTGCACAAGAGCATCTGGAATGGCTCCAAGAAAAATATCCACAGGTTCAAACCCTTAGGATTGACTTAACGCAAGTTTTTGAATCGTTACGGGAAAGTTTACCCCCGCCTAAAAACACTGCACAAGCAAATCTTAGCCTAGCCAATACTCGAGCCCGACTTCGGATGAGCACCCTCTATTATTTCGCAGCTTTACACGGATATCTCGTCGCTGGAACTGGAAATAAAGTAGAAGACTTTGGGGTGGGATTCTATACCAAATACGGAGATGGTGGGGTAGACCTAAGTCCTATTGCCGATCTGATGAAATCTCAGGTTTATGCACTTGCCAAACATATAGGAGTAGTCAACTCCATTCAAGAAGCAGCTCCTACGGATGGCCTCTGGGCGGATAACCGAACAGACGAAAAGCAAATGGGAGCTACTTACAATGAATTAGAATGGGCAATGAATTATTTAGAAAAAAACGAAAAAGAACCTCTAAACAAACGACAAGAAACCGTCTTGGAACGGTATCAGCAACTCAATTACCAAAATCAACACAAAATGCTCCCAATTCCTGTATGTAAGATTCCTGAAGATTTCCTACATTAGAGTTGAATTTAATGTTATGATCCGTGTTGTTCATATCGACCCTTACCCTATCGTCCGGAAAGGACTGAAGGGTTTTTTGAAACACAGCGAAGATTTTAAGCTGGTTGCCAGTTCAGCCAAATTTAAAGAAGGGATCGCTTACATTACTCAAAACTCCTGTGACATCTTACTTACTGAAATTACCTTAGAGGTGGGCCCCATCAAAATCATTAAGGATGTTCTAGAACAAAGCCCAGAGACCAAAATCATCATCTTCAGTTCCCAACCCCAAAACATGTATGCTGTTTCCTTGTTAAAGGCCGGAGCAACGGCTTTTCTTCATAAAAATATTGAACGGAATGTCCTTTTGGATGCCCTGCGACAGGTCCATAAACTGGGATTTCCGCTCACAGGAGCCCATGCCCATATCAATTATAATATCAATTTAGAACAGCCTCGAAATCTGTATGAAAAACTCTCCTCCAGAGAGGCTGAAGTGATGCGTTTGGTTATTGATGGATATCGAAACAAGGCTATTGCTGAAAAATTAGGAATCAATCAAAAAACCGCAGCCACTTATAAAAAAAGGGTATTTCAGAAATTTAACGTTGAAAACGTCACGGATCTATACCAACTCAATCGCAGTTTTAAGCTGGTTAAATAACGCGCTCCAAACGGTGAGCCAGTAAGCGTTTTAATTCGATATAATTATGGATTTCTTCCATGAGGTTTGTTTCCTCAGCAATCGTATCTGACTTTAATTCTTGGCTTAATTGCTGAATTTTTTCTCGAATGAGCTGCATCCGAAAAGCAAGTATGGTCTGTTCCACTAATAATCCTAGGGTATCCGTTTTCGCTTTTACAGGAATATTTTTTCGGTCCCATTGATGCAGCTCATATTTTTCGTCTTCCATCAAAATATCGGCCACCAACTGTCCTGATACCGGATCGAGAAGGGGAGTTTCTGTTTCGAGGTTAAATTCAGAATCTTCTGCATAGCCGCTCATTATGGATTCGTATAACTGATGAAAGATAGGATCGGCTAATTCAATTTCGTCTTGTTGGAGGTCTAAAAAGATTTTTTCAAATATTCGGAGATGTTGTTTGTGCTGCACATTGACGACCTCCCCTACTTCATTCGTTTCTAAAAATTCTTCATGGAATACCACCTTGTGACTCCCGTAACGCACTAAAATTGAGATAATTTGCTGTTCCAAAATATGATTGGGATCGACCTGTTCCTGCACCGGAACTTGGCGAGTCAGAGGCGCAGTGGCTTGAGGAGTTCTCGTTTTGGCCCTACTAGATTCGCGTTTAAGTTTTTGTTGTTCCTGTGCAAGGGCATCAAAAAGAGTGACCTCTGTAAGTTGTAATAATTGAGAAGATTCTCGAACGTATAATTCTTGTTTAATCGGGTCGGGTATCTTGGCAATGCTGGCGACGATTTCCCGAACAGCCTCTGCCTTACGGATGGGATCATTTGCCGCTTCCTCTGTCAATAAATTGGCCTTAAACGCAATGAAATTTTGAGCTTCAGTGCTTAAAAATTTTTCAATGACTTCCTGGGTATGAGCCTTGGCAAAACTATCGGGGTCTTCCCCTTCCGGAAAACGAACGACACGAACATTCAGACCTGCCTCTAAAATCAGGTCTACCCCTCTGAGGGCTGCCCTTAATCCAGCATCATCTCCATCGAAAAGCACCACTATGTTTTTGGTTAAGCGGCGAATCATCTGAATTTGTTGAGCCGTTAGGGCTGTCCCAGAAGAAGAGACTACCGCTTCAATTCCTGCCTGATGGAGTTGGATCACATCTGTATAGCCCTCTACCAGATAACATACATCTTCCTTCGCAATGGCCTTTTTGGCTTCAAATAGACCAAAAAGAACCTTACTCTTGTGGTATATATCGCTTTCCGGAGAGTTGAGATATTTAGCTGTTTTTTTATTCTCGCCTAAAATTCGGCCCCCAAAGCCTTGCACACGACCCGACATGGACTTGATGGGAAAGATCACACGCCCGCGAAAACGGTCGATCGGGCCACTTTCTGTAGCAATAGTCAACCCACACTGTTCTAAAAAATCCAAATTATAACTGGCCTCTTTTGCTGCTTCTGAAAGGGCATTTATGGTTTCAGGAGAATAGCCGAGTCCAAATTTTCGGATAGTTTCATCGGTAAATCCCCGTTCCTGAAAATAGGTCCAACCAATCGCTTTTCCTCGGGTGGTATTCCACAGGTTTTCTTCAAAAAATTCTTGTGCAAAAGCGGTGGCTAAGTACAGGCTTTCTCGAGTATTGGCTTTTTCTTTATCCTCGTCTGTCAGCTGGGTTTCTTCAATCTCAATAGCATACTTTTTGGCTAAATATCGGATGGCTTCAGGGTAGGTAAAATGTTCGTGCTCCATTAAAAAAGCCACGACATTTCCGCCTTTGCCAGAACTGAAATCTTTCCAAATTTGCTTAACAGGCGACACCATAAAACTTGGAGTCTTTTCTTGTGAGAATGGACTCAAACCCTTGTAGTTGGCCCCGGATTTTTTTAGGGTAACAAAATCCCCGATGACCTCCTCTACCCGAGCGGTTTCATATACCTGATCTATGGTTGTTTTTGAAATCAAACTAGAGCTAATCTATTATGGTCTAAGGTATCGAAAAATTATATTTTTCGTTCAACCACATAATCGACCAAGCGCATTAAAGCGTCTCGGGCAGCACTTTGGGGAAATTCTTCTAATAGACTCAAAGCAGCTCGATGGTGTTTTTTCATCTGTTGCTCTGCGTAACTCAAACCCTCTAGGTCTTTAACCATTTGAATTAACTGACGAACTTTAGGCTTGTCTTTATGATATTTTTTGACCACTATTTTGATCCACCGACGTTCTTGATCTGAGCTCACCTGAAGCGCATGGATAAGTGGAAGAGTCATTTTTTGTTCCCGAATATCGATTCCGGTAGGTTTCCCAATAGGGCCGTCGGTATAATCGAACAAATCGTCTTTGATCTGAAAAGCCATCCCTATTTCCATTCCAAAATCGTGCATTTTAGACACAAGTTCTGGAGTTGCATAGACCGACTGTGCTCCCATAGCGCAGCACGAAGCCAGTAGAATTGCCGTTTTTTTGCGGATGATTTCATAATAAACCTCCTCGGTGATATCTAAACTACGAGCCTTTTGAATCTGTAACAACTCTCCCTCGCTCATCTGTCGAACCGCTTCAGAAATAATTTTCAACAGGTCGTAATCTTCATTTTCAATGGATAACAATAAGCCCTTAGACAATAAATAATCTCCAACTAAAACAGCAATTTTATTCTTCCAAAGGGCATTTAATGAAAAAAATCCCCGACGCATCCCACTGTCGTCGACCACATCATCGTGGACTAAAGTCGCTGTATGGATGAGTTCAATTACAGAGGCTCCGCGATACGTACGATCGGGAATCTTGGTTTCTTCAAGCATTTTTGCGGTGAGAAAAACCAACATGGGTCGCATTTGCTTCCCTTTACGTCGAACAATAAAGTGAGTGATTCGGTTGAGCAAGGCCACCTGAGAAGACATCGAATCTTCAAAAGTTTTTTCGAAGCGCTCCATTTCTTGATAGATCGGTGCCTTGATCTGTTCGACTTTTTTCATACCCATCAAAGATATTACTTAATCTCGCAAACGATAGTCGAAATCAGTTTTATTCAAGGGTCTTATTCGCCAACTGACCACAGGCTGCATCAATGTCATTTCCCCTGGAACGGCGGATTGTGACCACCACTCGGGCAGCCTCAAGCGCCTGAACATAAGCTTGGATGATTGGCTCAGAAGCTTGCTTAAATTTAGGATCCCCTATGCTGTTATATTGGATCAAATTAACTTTTGAAGGAACTCGTTGGCAAAAGGCAACTAAGGCATTAATATCTTCGGGAAGGTCATTTACTCCCTCCCAAACGACATATTCAAAAGTAATTCGCTTTTTTGTTTTCTGATACCAATATTGCATCGCTTTCAGGAGTTCATCTAATGGAAAATTTTGAGCAAATGGCATAATTGCTTTACGAACATCTTGGCGAGCCGAATGTAAGGAGACGGCTAATTGAAAACGCACCTCATCGTCTGCCATTTTTTGAATCATCTTAGGGATTCCTGATGTCGAAACTGTAATCCGCTTGGGCGACATTCCTAAAGCGTCTTGGGCAGTAATTTTATCAATAGCCGCCAAAACATTTTTGTAGTTCATCAGGGGTTCTCCC
>JBMYNJ010000037.1:0-14640 GCA_049598145.1 Flavobacteriaceae bacterium
TGGATACTTGTATTAGCCTTATTCATAGCTGCCGGACAAGGCCTGGCCCAAAAAAAAGCCTTTACGCATCCGGAATTTGAAGTCCTGCAACAAACCCATAAAAGTCTGGCCATCCTGCCCATCCCTACTCAGTGGAATATCGGAGAACTCCCCGATAGTTTACCCGATGCCCATTTTTTAAATGCTCAAGCATTTAAAACGCAGCAAATCCTTATGGACTATTTTCAAAGCAATCGAAAAAATAAACGGCTTCATTTAGAACTCCAATCGCTGACAGAAACGCAGCAGCGCCTCGAACAGGCCGGAATAAACCCTAAAAACCTGGAACTCATCGCTCCCCAAGAATTATGTGAAATTTTGGGTGTAGACGCTATCGTATTAGGCAACCTCCGGTTGGAAGCCCTTACCTATCCTACCTTATCAAAAAGCTCAAGCTTTTGGGAGAGCCTCACCGGGAAAGACTTTGTGGGGACATTGTCCTTGAAAATTAGTGATCGAAAAAGCGGTCGGTTGCTCTGGAAATACGCTCAATTACTGGCCAAAAATAACGGGAAGAATTTGGAGCAAATATTAACAGATGTCACCAAAAAAATGGGACGAAAATTTCCCTATTTTAAGAAGGTTTCAAACTAATTTCACACAGGATGTCTACCAAACTTTCGACCTCTTCTACCGTATTGAGGGGAGAAAACGAAAAGCGAATGGCTGAACTTGGGGGGTTCTCGGGGTATAAGTGTTGGATAACGTGAGAACCACCCCCACTTCCCGATTGGCAGGCACTTCCCTTGGAACAGGCCACTCCTTTGAGGTCTAACTGAAATTCGAGCATCTGGGCCTGAGCTTCGGAAAGGGGCAAACAACAATTGACCAAAGTATAGGTCGCTCGTTCCATATCATCACAACAGCCATTGAAATGGATTTCCGGAAAATGTTGCCGCAACTGATTGACGAAAAAAGATTTTAATTCCCGAACGTAATTGCGTTCCTCTTCCAAGCGTTCCATACATATTTCAAGAGCCACTTGCAGTCCCACGATGTTGTGTACGGATTCGGTCCCAGCACGAAGACCTCGCTCCTGACTCCCGCCCAACAATAGCCCATGAAGGTTTTCTTTGTTGCGGATATAGGTAAATCCAATTCCTTTGGGCCCATGAAATTTATGGGCAGACGCTGTTAAAAAATCAACTGGAGTGTTGTTTAGATCATAGCTATAGTGCCCTACTCCTTGCACAGCATCGGTATGGAATAAAGCACCGTATTCTCGACAAAGACTTCCCGCAGCATATAAATCTAAAATGGATCCAATTTCGTTATTGATATGCATGAGACTTACCAACGTTTTTTCATCAGAAGCAGATAAAAGCTCTTCTAAATGGGACAATTCGACCTGCCCTTGAGAATCGATCTGTACATAATCGATGGTGCAACCTTTTAATTTTAAATCGTCTAAAACATGCAATACAGCATGGTGTTCAATCGGAGAAGAAATAATGCGTTTGATACTTAAATCGCGGAATGCAGTTTGTAAAACGGTATTATTAGACTCCGTTCCACAAGAGGTAAAGATGATTTCCTGAGCCTGAGCCCCTAAGAGACGTGCCACAGACTTTCGGGCGGTTTCAATCCGGGCACGAGCTTTCCGTCCAAAGGCATGGGTAGAAGAAGGATTCCCGTAGTCTTCAGTGAGCACCTCGGCAATGGAAGCAATCACTTCCGGCCGTAAGGGAGTAGTAGCCGCATTGTCGAAATAGTATTTCATATGTTTGGGATTTGGGAATCCTAAATTAAGAACTAAAGCTCAAAGTCTGCGAGCGTATTCAAAATTATTTCAATACAAGCATCTAACTGCTCTTTAGTGATCACCAGAGGAGGGGCAAAACGAATGATATTGCCATGAGTGGGTTTGGCCAAAAGTCCATTATCGCGCAAACGCAAACATATATCCCAGGCAAGATGTCCTGTTTCGGAATCATTAATCACTATGGCGTTTAAAAGTCCTTTTCCACGAACTTTGGTCACCAACTTACTCTGCTCAATATACTCTTGCATACGTTCCCGAAAATAATTCCCCAAAGTACGTGCATTGACCATCAACTGCTCCTCACGAACCACTTCAAGGGCTCTTTTAGCTACTGCTGCTGCCAAAGGGTTCCCCCCGAAGGTACTGCCGTGCTGGCCGGGCTGAATCACATCCATGATGGCGCGATCGCATAACACTGCAGATACGGGAAACATCCCACCGCTGAGGGCTTTTCCTAAAATCAAGAGATCGGGTTTAGTAAAGGTATCGGGCTGACGTTCACAATGATTTTCACAGCTACAGTTGCCACATACGGCCAAAAGGGAGCCCGTTCGGGCAATCCCGGTTTGAATTTCATCCGCGATAAACAATACGTTGTGTTGTTCACATAAAGCTTTACAGGCGGGAATAAAATCGGAATCCGGAGTATAGACTCCGGCTTCGCCTTGAATGGGTTCCACTAAAAATCCAGCCACATGGGGGTCATTTTCCAGCACTTCTTTTAAGGCATTGACATCGTTGTATGGAATATGAATAAAGCCAGGAGTATGTGGGCCAAAGTAATCGTGAGAACCAGGATCGGTAGAAAAAGAGATCACTGTAGTTGTACGCCCATGGAAATTATTGCGACAAACGATAATTTTCGCTTGATCTTTAGGAATCCCTTTTTGGGTATATCCCCATTTTCGAGTGATTTTAATGGCTGTTTCAACCCCTTCAGCTCCCGTATTCATGGGTAACAAGGCTTCGAACCCGAAATATTCGGTCGCATAAGCCATATATTCCCCGAGCTTATTGTTGTGAAACGCCCTGGAAGTTAGTGTTAAGGTAGCGGCCTGTTCTTGCATCGTCTGAACTAAAGCCGGATGGCAATGGCCTTGATTTACAGCAGAATAGGCCGAAAGAAAATCGCAATACTTTTTTCCGTCGGTGTCCCATAGAAAAACCCCTTCTCCTTTTTCTAAAACTACAGGTATGGGATGGTAGTCGTGTGCACCATAAATTTTTTCTAGATCGATATGGGCTTGCTGAGTCGAAGGAAGAACGGTTTGATGTTTCATATCTAACAATTTAAGGGGTTAATTGTTATAAAAATAACATAATTCAGTGATATTCACACAAAATTAGGAAAGTATTTCCCGAAAAATATTCCCAAAGCCCCCTATTTTTGGGGATGCCTAAAAAAAGAGTGAAAATTTTGGATTTTGTAGAGGTAGTAGACATTGCTGCCAAGGGACAAGCGGTTGGAAAAACACAAGATGGACAAGTAGTTTTTATGGAGGGAGCAGTTCCCGGAGATATTATACAAGTTCAAACTTCTCGCAAAAGAAAAGGGGCCTGGCAAGGACGAATTATAAAGTATCACGAATACTCTCCGGACCGAAGGACGGCTGCTTGTGAACATTTTGGGGTTTGTGGAGGATGTAAATGGCAACATTTAGACTACAATGCCCAACTGCGGTACAAAGCCAAAGAAGTGCATCACAACCTGCAACACATTGGTAAGTTGGAAAATGTATCCTTCGAACCGATTATGGCAGCCCCCAAGGTATATGATTACCGCAATAAAATGGAATATTCCTTTTCGAATCAACGGTGGTTGACCCAAACGGAAATCCAACAAAAGGACGATACTTTGGAAAAAAACGGCTTAGGGTTTCATAAACCAAGGATGTGGGACAAAGTTGTGGATATTCAAAAATGCCACCTCCAAGCAGAGCCCTCCAACGCCATCCGAAATTTCATTCGAAGCTATGCTTTAAAACACCAACTCGAATTCTTTAATCCCAGAGCGCAGGAAGGTTTTTTAAGAACCTTGATGATCCGCAATACCTTGGCCGGGGAATTTATGGTATTGCTTCAGTTTTATCGGGATATCCCTGAGGAAAGAGAATCCTTACTTAGAACCTTGCAGGAAAATTTCCCTGAAATTCGATCGCTATTGTATTGTATCAACAGTAAAGCGAATGATACGCTCTACGACCAAGAAATCATTTGTTTTTCGGGACAGCCCTTTATTACAGAGACCATGGAGGGATTAGGTTTTAAGATCAATGCGAAATCCTTTTTTCAGACCAATTCTGCACAAGCCTTAGCGCTTTATCAGCGGGTACGGGATTTGGCACAACTCAAGGCTTCCGATCGCGTGTACGATTTATATACGGGTACCGGAACCATTGCTTTATTTATGGCCCGCCACTGCCAACAAGTGGTGGGGATCGAATCGGTTCCGGAAGCCATTGAAGCCGCTCGCCAGAACGCTCAGGCCAATGGAATTGAGAATTGCCACTTTGAAGTGGGCGATATGAAAGATTGTTTTAATGAGGCCTTTGTTCAAAAATACGGCCCTGCAGATGTGATCATTACCGATCCTCCCCGAAACGGAATGCATGGAGATGTGGTTCAGCAACTGATTCAGGCACAAGCCGAAAAAATAGTCTATGTCAGTTGTAACTCGGCCACCCAAGCGCGCGATTTATTTCTTTTAAAAGAGTTTTATTCGGTAGAAATCAGTCAGGCAGTAGATATGTTTCCCCAAACGCATCATGTGGAAAATATTGTACTTTTAAAGCGTAAAACCAAATGATGTTTCCCCGAACCGTCCGGTATTTTATTGGGATCAGTACGTTTCTTTTTTTGCAATGCGAAAGAGATGATATTTGTTTGGAAGGAACTCCCGGAACTCCCCGCATGATTGTTGTTTTTAAGGACAATCAAAATCGAGCCCTCAACAAAGTCGCTTCTGGTTTGGTGGTGGTGGGAACCGCCACCTCCACTTCACTCGCTATTGCGGCAGAAGATTCGATTTTAATTCCGCTAAACCCCAGAACAGAAAGTAGTGTTTTTGAATTCTATAAAACTCAAAGTGCTACACAGACGCTGGCTACTTCTTTGGAATTTCGATACAACCGATATGATTTATATATCAATAGAGCCTGTGGATATAAAGCCCAATACATCCTCCAAAATCCTGTAATTAGCGCTACTACGACCGGCACCTGGATAGAAACTTTTGAAGTCATTCAAGATACCATTAAAGATGAAACTCAGACACATATATATTTGTATCATTAACTTGTGTTTGAGTTGGGGGGTGCTCGGACAGACCGAGGTAGATTCCTTATCCACCGCTCAAGAACGCAAATATCCCCTCCGATTACGTGTGGGGGCAGATGCCTTTCGATTGATCAGGTCGCAGGTCGATCCGGATTATCAAGGGCTGGAACTGGTGGGCGATCTTCAAATTACCGACCAACTATATTTGGCCGCCGAATTGGGCTCCGAACGCTATTCCCAAACGGCAGAAAATACCAGTTTTACTTCGGGCGGGAACTATCTTCGATTAGGTGTTGACCTCAATCTCTTTAAAAACTGGAAAGGGATGGACAACAATATCCTCCTCGGTCTGCGGTTTTCCAATAGCCTTCACCGGCAGCAAGTAAATCGGTATTCTTTATACACACTGCACCACTATTGGCTGGAGCGTCAAACACGAGAGGGCTATGCCACCGGGGAACGCACCGGTCTCAATACCAATTGGATTGAATTTTTAGTAGGGATTAAAGTCGAAATCTTTCCCAATCTCTACAACTGCTTCAGTTTTCGAATGCATCGAATGATGGGCAATACGACTCCCAATAATTTCGACAACCTTTGGGTACCCGGTTTTAATAAAGTTACAGACGAAAATCGATTTGGCGGATCGTTCAACTACAGTGTTATCTACCGATTACCCCTTCGGAACAGACGTCCTTAACGGAACCGGTTCTTTTTTCCAAAAAAGTTTAAGGTACAATTGATTTTTTTGGATCAGGAGTTTGGGAGATAAAAAACTGGCTCCTATCGCAGATCCAACCACTAAAGGAACATAAGGCAAAGGAATAAAATAGGTGATGCCGTAGCGAAACCCAAAAAAGAGAAGTCCAAAAGAAAACAAGTTGCCGAGTAGTGCTTGGGTTTTAAGGTGCATGAGTTGTCGGTTTTGATGATTTTTTACTCCCTTCGTATATCGGAAAATGAGCCAACCGGGCTTCTAACTTCCCATTGTATAATTTAATTCTTCGCTTGGGACGTAGGCCAAATGATTTTAAAGCCTCTCTGTTGGAACTGAGAATCCAAGCATCTGTATTGGAATAACCTTGCTTTAAGGTATCTCCAAAAGATCGATAAAGAGCTTCCATATCTCCCGTAAGCCGTTCCCCATAAGGAGGATTACATACTAAAAACAAGGGTCCCTCGACGCTTTTATTCGAATGAAAAAAGTTGGACCGTTCCAGCTGAATGAATTCGTCTAAATTGGCATTTTTTATATTGTCTTGCGCCTTGTAGACTGCCGAAGGGGCTTTGTCTGAAGCGAGTATGCTGAATTCGGGAGTTGTGGTGCGATTCAATTGAGCCTCAAATATTTTTTGAAAGAGTGTTTCATCCCAATCCGGCCACTTTTCAAAGGCAAATTCTGAACGATTGATATTGGGGGGGATATGGGCTGCAATCATGGCTGCCTCTATGGCCAGTGTTCCACTGCCACACATGGGGTCCAAAAAATGCGCTTTGCCCTCCCAACCGGATAATAACAAGACTCCAGCAGCCAGAACTTCGTTTAATGGAGCAATATTTGTAGCCGAACGATAGCCACGTTTGTGGAGAGATGCTCCGGAAGTATCCAAAGCCAGGCTCATCCGATCGTCATGGATATGAATGTGAAAACGAATATCCGGACGATCTAAATCTACACTGGGACGCTGACCCGTCTTTTTGCGAAAACGGTCCACTAAAGCATCTTTAGCCCTTTGGGTGATGTATAAACTGTGAGTAAAATGATCTCCCAAAACCACGGCATCAAAGGCAAAGGTTTGATGCACCCCCAAATATTCCTCCCATGGGAAATGGTACAATTGATCGTAAAAAGCTTTTTGGGTCGGGACGCGAGTAAAATGAATAGGTTTTAAAATCTTGAGCGCTGTTCGCAAACAAAGATTGGCCTTATACATAAAGCCTTTATCCCCTTTAAACCGAACCAGGCGTGTCCCGGTTCTGACCTCTTGTGCCCCCAAGGCCTTTAACTCATTGGCCAAGAGCGCCTCCATGCCGAAGAAAGTTTTGGCCAGCATTTCATAATTGTAGTCCATCCCAAACGATTGCCTGCAAAAATACACTAATTTTAGGGCTTGCCTGATGAAGGCCAACGCAAATATATCCATCGCTTCTACGGTTTAGTGAATTGGAACTTCTACCAACATTAAATCATGGATCAACAAAAAATAACGATCCATACCTTTTCTGCTGTAGATTTAGATCCCTTCAAATCGTGGCTGGGAGATTTCGGATGATTTTATATTTCTGAAGCCATTCTTTTTGGAAGATTTCCACACTATTTCATTAAATATTAATCAGGTTTTTGGGCTACTTTATGGGTTATTCATAATAGCAAGAGGTTAATTTTTTACCGTTTATTACATTGTTTCCACCGTTCGTAACATTGTTCCCAGGTTTCGGAACTTCGAGTGCAAAACAATCAATTTTTTGTCTCAACTTAGCAGTGTAAAAGCAGTAGTAATGAACTCTAACAAACTTCAAAATCTCGAACATTTCGTTTCTAAAATCCTGAAGGATGTGGAGCAATTTTCGACTCTTTTACAGCAAGTTTTTCATGTTTTAATTGATTATAAAGAGGGGTGCCTTCTGATTCCATCTTCAGTTCTGACAGAACACCCTAATAATTCATTCCCCTCCATTTCAGATGTGCCCCCTCTTTATTGTAACCGAAAGTACACACCTCTATATATATCTTAACCTTACTTTTTGTTTTTCATTGATTAGTTTTTTGTTTTTGTTTGAAAGTCCCTGCCAGCCCCGGCAGGGACTTTTTTTAACGCAAATTCAAATACTAAAACAAAAGATTCTATTTTTGCGCATGTTTAAATGGTATATCCCCTTTTGTTTGCTAATCAACTACGGTCTTTCTGCTCAGAAAGTCTCCCACGGCAGCTTAGACCTATACCCTTCTTTTCCTTCAAGTTTTGTGGCTTCACGCACCGTAGCCGTTTGGCTCCCTGAAAATTATGACCCGCAAGAAAATTATCCCGTCCTCTATATGCACGACGGACAAATGCTCTTCGACGCCAACACGACATGGAACAAACTCGAATGGGGACTCGATGAAGTCGCCCATCGAGAAATAACAGCCGGGAACATTCGTCCTTTTATTGGAGTAGGTATTTGGAATGGTGGCGCCCTTCGGCATGCTGAATATATCCCGCAGAAGGCTTTAGAACTCCTTTCAGAAAATCAACGAGATTCTATAATTAAGCACAGCACCAGAGGAGGCTATCCTCTTTTTCAGACCCCTTTGCAAGCCGATGCTTATTTAAAATTTTTAACCCAAGAAGTAAAACCCTTTATCGATCAGAAATACCCGACTCTAGCCGACGCTGAACACACCTTTATCATGGGGTCGAGTATGGGGGGACTAATTTCCTGGTATGCTTTATGCGAATACCCACAGATTTTTGGTGGGGCTGCATGTTTATCCACCCACTGGCCCGGGGGATTTGTTTACGAGAAAAACCCAATTCCGGGGGCCTTTTTGGCCTATTTAAACCAAAACCTACCCCCACCCAAAAATCATCGATTGTATTTCGATTTGGGAGATGCCACCTTGGATGCCCATTATCCAGATCTACAAGAAGAAGTAAATAAACTTTTAAGCAAAAAAGGATTTGCCGAACCCTATTGGAAAACTCTGTTTTTCCCTGGCGAGGAACATTCAGAAATCGCTTGGAACAAGCGTTTACATGAGCCCTTAAATTTCCTTCTCTCTAATTAATCCAACTACTGTTTTGAGACTTCAGATCGCCTTTTTATCCATAGCACTGTTCTCAATGCGGGAAATATACGCTCAATACATTAATTTTGACGGAGTCGTGGAACCTACCGAATGGGAGAAAGCACAATCCTTCCAAATTGGGTATGAAATAGATCCGGGAATCAATATCCCAGCCCCTTATCAGACCGATGTCTTTTTTCGCTACAACGCTACTCATCTCTATGTAGGGATTATCGCTGAAGCCGATATGGACCAATTGCGTTCGTCCCTTCGCAACCGAGACGAAGGCTATTCCGACGACCATGTCATTGTGGGCTTAGACCCCTATCAAGACGGAAGATATATGATTTCTTTAGGCTCAAATGCTGCCGGAAGTCCATTGGATTTAAAGTTTTTTGCGGACGGCTCCGATGACACCAACTACGATGTGGACTTCGAAACCAAAGCCAGTAAACATGACAAAGCCTACCATATAGAGATGAAAATTCCCTTCGGCAGTTTGCAATTTAAAAACGCTCCAGAAATGGTGTGGAATGTTTTGCTCTATCGAAACACCTATACGGGAGAAAATCGGAGCCAGAATATCAACTTTCCTATCGACATGAACAACCCCTGTTTGCCCTGTCAGGTAAAAACTACTTTGAAATTTAAAAATTTAAAACCCAAAAGGCGATTCAACCTAATTCCCTACAGTAGTGGTATCATTAATGGAATTCGTGAGGAAAGAGATTTTGCTTTTGAGAAATTCAAACCCGATGCCGGGCTCAATGGATTTATAGATGTGAGTAATTTAAGCTCCGTAGAGTTTACGCTAAACCCTGATTTTTCCCAAGTGGAGGCCGATGTTTCACAAATTGATGTCAACAACACCTTTGCCTTGTTTTTCCCGGAAAGGCGGCCCTATTTTAATGAGGGAAATGAGTTAATCGATTCGGAAATAAACGCCGTCTATACTCGGGCGATCAACAATCCTTTGGTTTCTACTAAGTTTATCCACCAGGGCGAGAAGGATCAGATCTATTGGCTCACCGCTTATGACGAAGATGCTCCGGTATTAATTGCCGGAGAAAATCAATCCTATAGCGGTTTAGGAGGGGCTGCCTATGCCAATATTTTTAAATACAAACGCAGCTATCCTGGAGGGAACAATTTTGGATTGCTTTCCACCAGTCGAGTGTTTGAATCGGGGGGGCAGGGCCATACCTTAGGATTCAACTTTTTGAAACGTTTTTGGAAGTCCTACACCTTAGTGATGGAATGGCACACTCATTGGGCGGAAGAAAGCCAAGCCGATTGGATCGATACCGAAGATCGGTTCTTGGATAAAAGTATTGCTTTGGATGGCGAACGCCTCAACGGGAATGCCTTTTACACCTCCTTCCAGCGCAATACCCGTCATTGGAACAGCGAAATCGAATACGAACAATACTCTCCCTTTTTTAATACCCCGCTGGGCTTTTTAACCCAAAACAACATTCGCTATATCAGTGCAGAACACGGCTATCAACACTTTTTTAAGGAAGATTTTTGGATCAATACCCTCAATGCCGATTTAGGGACCGAAGCCACCTGGAATTATCAAGGCCTTCGCAAAAATTGGGAAATTAGTGGTTGGATTCGTTTTAATTTTGAAGGAAACCTTCGATTATCGACAGGATTTAGCCATAATATCAATGAAGAATTTGAAGGATTTAATTTTGAACATCTAAGTTCGTTTCGCTTATTTTCGGAATATAACCCCTCCGAAAATTTGGAAATTGGCTTTTTTACCGGAGTGGGCGAAGGCCTCCTCTACGATGAGGAAGCCCCGGAAGTCGGGCATTCGGTTTTTGCCAGAAGTTGGGCCAATATTCAGTGGTCACCTAAACTTTCAAGCCGCCTCAGTTTGCGCTTTTCGGAGTTGAAACACAAAATCGAAGACCGCTCTTACTATGCCGGTTATTTGGGCCGTACCCAATTCAACTACCAGTTTAACAACACCCTTTCGCTTCGCTTGATTGGGGAATACAACCAATTCAACGACTCCTACTTTGTACAACCCTTGTTGCAATGGAACCCCACCCCCTTCACCATCTTTTATATAGGTGGGGCCAGCGATTATGAAGCCGACGAATATCATCCCCAGCAAGTATTACAAACCAGCCAGTGGTATTTTAAGTTTCAATACGCCTTTGGGCTTTAAATCAGAATTATATTTATGTTTAAAAAATTTGTTAATTCATTGTTAATCAATGAATAAAATGCTAATTATCGTTTAGAATTATCTTATTTTAAGGATATAACCCCAAATCCTTAACCAATGACCCCACATCTAAAATATACCTACCTACTTTTGATGCTTGTACTTTTTTCTTGTACCAAAAACGAACTCCCCACCATTATTGATTATCCCCTTGCATTAGCGGAGCTCCATGCCCATGAATTTATTCCCCCAGCCGGTTTAGAGCCCGAAGAACTTACCTACTATGAAGACGAAAATCAATTGGGAGTAGGTTTTTCAGCTGATTACCCCCAGAAATTGGAAATACCTCCTAAAATTGTTACCTCCAATACCTGTACTCCTAAAATGGATCTTAAAGAGCACCCGGAATTTTATTTTTCCACCTATTCGCATATCGGAGTAATTGAAATGGATACGGGTGAAGCTTTGCTCCGACAACAACTTCAAGACCATGTATTCCATCACGTTAATTCTCCATCGCCTACGTTCGACCAACAACTCTATTTAGTTTCCTATACCTACTTACCCTCCTCAAAACAATGGGTGCAAAATATTCCCATTTCCATTGGAGTCTTTCACACCAACTCGCAGCATTCGGCCACCCGATCCGATTATGCCAAAATAGCGGCTCACCTGTTAACTCACGGCAGTATCTATGAAAACCCACAAACGCATCTTATTTGGACACCCCTTCTAAAGGAACTTACTTATATGCCTTTAGCCTCTCCTTTGGCCATCCCTCCCATTGGGAAAGTAGCTACCTGAGCTAAACCCAAGAAAGTTGTTTAAACGACAACCATTTGCACAAGCCCCAGATCGAGCAGAAAGATGTTCGGTTGGTTTATCTGATAAAAAAATAAATATTCAATAGAAATGAGAACTTTTATCATCCCCCTTTATCTATTTATCCACAGCTGTATTCCACTTTTGGCACAAGAACCTCCCTGGAATACACGCATTGAAATTCCCCACAGCACCATCAAAGACCAAGGACGTAGTGCCAGTTGTTGGGCCTATGCAGCGGTCTCCTTTTTAGAGAGTGAACAGCTCCGTATTTCAGGAACCTATACTCCCTTATCTCCTATGTTTTTTGTGTACAATGTCTATAAGGATAAAGCACAAACCTATTTGTTTCGACAGGGGAAAAGCGCTTTCGAAGGGGGCGGAATGGCCCACGATGTTTTTCGGAGTTTAGAAAAAAACGGTGCGATTCCTGCTGAAATTTAAATACTGGATGCGCTGGCATCTGAGTTGTATGGTGGTTAGCAATTATCTTTTGATGGGTGGTGCTCTAAATGAAGCCTTTTTACATCTGCCGAAATTAAGACCTTATATTCTTAACAACGATCCTGTCTTGGGGATCAGTCATATGATTTTACAATTCGCTTTTTTGGTGCTCTTGGTCTATTTTTTTCGAAAGTCCCGCCACTTTGGCCCTTAGAAGTCCATAAAAATAATGGAAGTGTCTAAATTCAGTTATCTTTAATCCAGTCACTCACAAAAGATATTTATGAACGTTTCTATCAGCTTTTTCTTTTTCTTATGGGGAGCCCTTTCCTCCCAGCCCACTCCAGAAAACTTTTTGCCATCCGACCGAATCTCGGAACTCAATCGCTATTGGGCAACACTTTCGGCTACGGTTCGCAATGGAGATGTGGAAGGCTATGCGGCCGGCTATCACCCGGATGCCATAGTCGTCTTTGCCAACCGGGAAAATAAAAGTTCACAATCCATCGCCGAAGCCATCGAAGGCTGGAAACAAGGCTTTGAGGATACCCGAGCCGGAAAAGTGGTGAGCGACGTTCAATTTCGATTTTCGCAACGCATTGGAAACGAGACCACCGCTCACGAAACTGGTATTTTTCATTATACCTCTACCGACCTTCAAGGCCAAAAAATTGCAGATGTCTATATTCATTTTGAGATGCTCTTAGTCAAAAAAGAAGACCAATGGCTGGGACTGATGGAATACCAAAGAAGTGCCGCTACTTTAGAGGAATGGGAAGCCTTGGAAGCCCTTTAAACCCGTTTTAAATACCCAACAAACCTTATTATCTTTGCCTACGTCTAAAAAAGTTTTAATCAAGTCATGCAAATGAAGGGGGTCATCAAATATAGCATTGTTGGGATACTGGCTTTAAGTGCCCATCTAGGGTTTTCGCAATCCAGTGATTTGGGAAATTGGTTAATCTATATCGGGAGTACCAAAATCAATTCCCAATGGAATTGGCATCACGAGGTGCAATACCGGAACTACAACGCCCTGGGCGATTTGGAGCAATTGTTGCTCCGAACGGGAATTGGGTATAATCTGACCGAAAACAACAACAATCTCTTGCTGGGTTACGGCTTTATCAATAGCCAAAATTATATAGGCTTAACCGACGATAAAGCCGGGGTAGACGAACACCGGATTTTTCAGCAGTTTATCACCAAACAAGGGATTGGTCGTGTGAAGCTACAACACCGCTATCGCTTTGAACAGCGCTGGGTGGAGCAACAAGATTTTAAAATGCGTTTTCGGTATTTTCTGGCTTTGAATATTCCATTAAGCACTGGAGACCTCTCGGCCAAACACTTCTACCTCTCAGCCTACAATGAGATCTTTTTAAATCATAAAAACAACATTTTTGACCGCAACCGACTCTATGGCGGGATTGGGTATAAACTCAGTAAAGCTGTCCGGATAGAATTGGGCTATATGAATCAGTTCCTCAACGCCGGCAGCCGAGACCAGATCAATATTTTTACTTTTTTAAATTTGGATCGGTTCCGGAAAAAAAAGGAAGCTCCCAAAGAGGAGAACCTTCCTTAAAAATGAACTCTATGCCCCCAAATACTTTTTTATCGGATATACACTCATCGCTGCCGTTATCAGTTTAGGATTGGTTCACCCAGCAGGCTCTACAGAAATAGTTTTGATCTATTGGGCTTTGGTTTGTGTACCGGCCCGGTATTTTGCTTTTAAGAAAATGGCGAAGAAATGAATGGGTGATACCCCTATGAATTTTATACCTTTATATAAAATATTACTAAATGACATTTACAGCACTTATTGAAAAATCTGATGATGGGTGGTATGTAGGTCAGTTGGAAGAGCTGCCAGAAGTATTGTCTCAAGGAAAGGATGTGGAAGAATTAAAGTCGAATCTATTGGACGCCTTAAGTGTTTTTCTAGCGTCTAATCGGGAAAGTGTTGCCCAAAACCACCAGGGAAAAGAAATCATTCGGGAATCACTCCAAATGAAATGAAGCGCCGGGCTTTTCTAAAGCATTTAAAAAAACACCAATGTATCTTAATTCGAGAGGGGAGTAGGCATTCCATTTATCTCAATCCAAAAAAGCAAAAACAAACTGCGGTAGGTCGACATCAGGAACTTTCGAACCTCTTGTGTAAAAAAATATGCAAACAGCTCGGAATCCCAGAAATCTGATCGAAATCAAGGGGTTGGAACGAACTACCTTTATAGCCTCCCCTCTTACTCCCCACCCATTTTTGTTAACTTTGAGCAACAGCTCCCCTAAATATGTCCCTGATCTCTCTAAAAAACCTACAACTTATTCCCAGCTACC
>JBMYNJ010000038.1:0-14245 GCA_049598145.1 Flavobacteriaceae bacterium
TATCATCCTCAATAACGGTGCGTCTATTTTAATTGTTTTCCTACCAGACTGAGCCATAATCTACCTGTTCACACTGTCTTGATATGTCCTTGACGAAGTAAGCACAAATGGGTTTTGGTCCGTTTGATAAAGGTTTCCTTGACTTGTGGATTAACGATTAAATCGACATAACGTTGCCGGTAGCGCAGTTCTGGGTCTACAAAAGCATCGTAGGTATTTCCTTCGGCATCAGTCTTGGGAAGGGGGAGCGGTTTTAAAGCTTTATTTAAGAGGGTAAACGACTCTACTTTTATCGTCTTTTCACCCACCATAGTCGTAAACAAACTGCCTTGAATTCCAATGATATCGCCAATATCGAGGAGTTTCTTATACACTTCGTTGTAAAGTGTTTTATCCTCACCGGGGCATATTTCGTCTCGGTTAAAGTAGACCTGTACTTTTCCCTGACTGTCTTGCAGTTCGGCAAAGCTGGCTTTTCCTTGAATTCTTCGTGACATCAGCCGACCGGCAAGGGTTACTTTTTTCCCCTCTTCGAAGCTTGCCTGTATGTCCCTCGAAAGGTGATCAACAGGAAAAAGACTTGCGGGGTAGGGATCAATTCCTAAAGCGCGTAGGCGTTCTAATTTTTCTCTCCGGACAATTTCTTGTTCGCTTAATGTGGACATAGCACTCTTTTGCGCAAAGATAAGTAGTCTGGATTATTCACACGGGAAATGATTTATCTTTGTCCAGCCCTTCAAGGGGTGTATTTTAGCCAATATGAAAACTTCTTCGAAAATTGTCAAAGTACAACAGTTAGGGCAGCAAGCATACGCTCAAAGCTGGGCCCTTCAGGAAGAAATTTTTCAGCAGATGGTGGATGCTAAAAAAGCCAACCGCACTAAAGAAATTGCTTCCCCAATCGAAAATCATTTGTTGTTTGTGGAACATCTGCCTGTATTTACTTTGGGAAAGAGCGGAGATTTGAGCCATCTTTTAGTATCAGAGGAAACTTTAAAAGCGCGTGGAATCGAATTTTATAAATCTAATCGGGGCGGGGATATAACTTTTCATGGGCCGGGACAATTGGTGGGCTATCCGTTGCTGGATTTGGATCAGTTTTTTACGGATATCCACAAATACTTACGGTTGTTGGAAGAAGCGATCATCTTAACCCTAGCCGAATATGGAATTACGGCCTCTCGTAGTTCAGGAGAAACGGGAGTCTGGCTAGACGTCGATACCCCTTTTGCTCGAAAAATTTGCGCTATGGGTATTCGTGCCAGTCGTTGGGTGACTATGCACGGCTGGGCCTTAAATGTAAATACCGATCTGGCGTATTTTGAAACCATTGTTCCCTGTGGAATTCAGGGGAAAGGGGTCACTTCAATGGCCCGAGAATTGGAGAGGGAAATCCCTTTACAAGAAGTACAGGAAGTCTGGCTTCAGCACTTTGAAAAACTTTTCGAAGCTAAGGTCGTGCGCTAAAATCGTAGATTAAAATGCTATTTCCTTCCCCCGGAACAGCTACTTCAATCGTTTTGTTTTCAGAATTATAGCGCATTTTTGCCGCTCCGCTCCCGTAGGCAGGAAACCCTTGGACAGGAGTGCCATTACTGTAAAAACAATAGAGTTTTTGGGTTTCAGTGTTTGTAAGGGTGATGTATAAAATATTGTTGAGGTAAAACACTTCCGGAGGGGTATAGCTCCCATAAGGAAGGGTGACAGGAATTCCCTTAATTGTTAATGTATTTTGTGAAAAGCTAACGAGTGATTTAACGGTCATATCTACGCTGTGATCAGCACCAAGATTTAAAGGAGATTTGTTGAGTTGTCCTTTCCGATCGATCTGGACCAGATTCCCCTCCAAGTCTGTAGTCGCGAATGTGTTCAGATAATTATAGATTTTATTTTGGGAGAAATTGATTTTTTCGCGCACACGAATCCGATCAGTTCCCTGACGGTTTAAAATTTTCAACTCATTATTACTTTGTGCAAAAACGATATAATCCTTGTTTTTAATTCGGAAGTGTTGTGGAGCTCCCAAAAGAGGAGCAGATGTTTTTTTGGCTTGAAAGCCCCGCACGATTTTCCCCTTGCGATCATACATTTTTAAGGTCTTGCCTTGCGCGAACAGAAAACGATACTCTCGGTTGTTGTCATAATCAAAAACGGCCAGGGGTTGAATAGGGTCTGTGGCAGGCATTTTCATATCAAATGGGGGAACCACTTTTCCATTTCGATCCAGGATCACCCATTTGTTTTCGGTTCTAAAGGCCAGTTGCAATCTTTTATTTTTGTAGAGGTCAACCTGTGATACGGGTCCAATAACAGCCCCGGATAACTGTTTTTTCCAGAAGAGACTTCCTGTATTGGAACTTAAATACAATTGATTTTTTTGATCGTAGGCCAAGAGGTCGTCTCCCTGAGATCGATGATTTTTCACCCATTGTAGGGGGCCGCTAAGGGGAGCGTCTAGCTGGATACTCCCAAGGGTTCGAAGTCCTTGAGGAGTTTCTTTTGCACCCTTCTGAGCAATGCTGGCATGAAGATGTACCAATTCATCTTCGATTTGCGCTTGAAGTCCTACATAGGGGAATTGTTCCAACAATTCAGTAGAAGTTTCTGCTGAGGACAGCGCAGCAGTAGCACCTACCCAAAGGTATGAGGACCGATTGCTCATTTGTGAGGTAAACTTTTGGAAAGTTGTTGAATTATCCAAGGTTCGACCATTTATTTGTTCGGTGAGCAGTTTTTGTAAAAAACTTTCGCTTGTAGCCAAACAAACGGCTTTTTCTCCCAGACTTCCAATACGGATGGATTGATCGATCCCCAAAAGTTCTAAGAAGGTTTCCATTGCTGGAGTGAGATTCACCAATCCTAAGCGAAACTTTCGAAACTGCTTCTGTTCTTCCCATTGGAACGGCAAGGTCGTTTCTGAAGCCCCATTGCGGTGTAAAATGATCGCTTGCTGATCTTTCGATCGGATCAAGCTAATTTCATCGAAGGGATTAAACTCATTGATTTGAGAATCTGTCAAGGGCAAATTCTTATCCCGTGCATATTGCTGAAAATTAGTCGATAGTAAGGGGCCATTTTCCATCGGGATCACCAGAAGTTCGTCGAAATCTTGCGGAATCAGCGCTAAACTTTTTAAGGATTGAGCTTCGAGATTCTTTAATAAAGAATAGACCGAGGGAATGGAGTCAAAAGTTCCTGTGATCCCGTCTAAGCTAATTTGATTGTTTTCCATACGTCCATCATACATCACCCAATGGGTTTCCGAACGGGGAAGGAGTTGGGGAGAATTCCATTGGAGGTGGCTATCAAAGAGTTGAGAAGCATGGTAATACCACACCAAAGGGGCCTTGGGTTGAGAGGCTTTTTGAAGGGGGAGAAGGACTTTGCTTAGCGGATTAGGCTCTTTTTTTTGCTGCATTCGAATGCAGTGTTCTAAACTGATCTCAGAAGTGGAACGAATCTCCACTTGATTGATAAATGCCTGATACCATACATGCGGATCATTGCGGTGCTCCTGTATAGCAACTCCGGCATAGGTCCGGTTTCCAGTAATAACAGGAATACTGTCAGAAGCTTTACCGATATAAGTCCAAGCCAAATCCGATTTCCCTAAAGGACTCAAACAAAGAAGGCCCCCTGCTTGAAATCCTTCTTGACGAATTGCTTCAATGCTATTCAATGCGTTTTGGATCACTGGTTCGATCACTTTCCAAGAGTCGCCTAAAGTCTCCGGAGTGAATACTTCAGGTTGTCGTATTTCCAGTACGCCAGTACTTTCAGGAGGGATTAATGAAAAAATATCGGAAGTGGTTTTGGACTTGGGGGCTTGGCATCCTAGGAGGATAAAAACCAATCCGTTAAGTAGGATTTTTGTAAAGGACTTTTGAAGCACTTAGGTCGAATTTTTAAACAAAATTAAAATTAAAAGTCGAATTCCAATTGTTCGGGGAGTAGGCGGAACGATTTTCGGTGGAGCGGTGTACTTCCAAAATCGTGGATCGCCTGTCGATGTTCGGGAGTGGGGTAGCCTTTATTGCGTTCCCACCCGTATTCCGGATGGGTTTCGGACGCTTTGAGCATCCACAAGTCTCGGTGGGTTTTCGCTAAAATGGAGGCCGCTGCAATATTTTGATATTTCCCATCCCCCCCTACGATGCATCGATGCGGTATATCGGCTAATGGATGGAATCGATTGCCGTCCACTAATAAATGTTCGGGTCTGATTTTTAAGGCTTGAATCGCTTGTTGCATAGCCAAAATTGAGGCTTGTAGAATATTGATTTCATCGATTTTTTCAGGAGAAATATGTACGACCGCGTGGGCCAAAGCACGATCTTCGATCACTACTTTTAACGTTTCCCGTTGTTTCGCGCTAAGCTTTTTGGAATCGTTCAGTAAGGGATGAGCAAAATCGGGAGGTAAAATAACGGCAGCAGCGGTTACTGGCCCTGCTAAGCAGCCCCGACCGGCTTCATCGGTTCCGGCCTCTAAGCCGGTTTGATATTGTTTCTTAAGCATCGATAAATTCTACCCTACAAGTAGATACTTTTATTTTAACTTCGCAACTAAATTAAGCGGATATGAAATGCCCCCGTGGCTGGCTTTTAGGAATTTTGTTGTTTTATGGAGGACTAAGCCTTGCTCAAACTTCTAGCCCTACAACCATTCCGGCATTAAAATTAACTGCTGCACAGGTGACTTCCACCACTCCTTCGGAAACCCTTACAGGCCAAGTCAGTAGTCTGTTGGAGACATCCACTTTTTCTCAAACTTTTTCTTCTACACAGGTATCGGCCGTAATGGATTCGATCGCTCCCCCCAAAAAAAGGCGCCGTAAGCGATTGCCTCCTGTGGTGATCCGAATGGATACGGTGATGATAAATAACTACAAAAAAATCCACCACGACGGTCGGGTAGAGGTCATTGATACCACTCTCCATATTCAAAAAGATTACCGTTTTAATATCCAACGGAAAGACTTATTCGAGCGTTTGAGTTTTCCCAATGTCGGGGAAGCATTTAATCGGTTGGGGTACGATTTTAGCCAGAGTTCTTATTTACCTCAAATGGGGGCTTCTGCTCGCCACGACACTTATTTGGGTGTTGAAGACATTTTTTATTATCAGGTACCTACACCCTATACTGAGCTTTTCTTTAAAACGACTTTTGAACAAGGGCAATTGGTGGATGCCTTAATCACCATGAATACCTCCCCAGGGCTTAATTTGTTTTTTGGCCATAAAGGGCTCCGATCTTTAGGGAAATACGTTTCTTCAAAGGGAACCGGGACGCAATTTCGCATGGGAGGGAGTTTTGATTCTCGAGGCGATCGCTACCACGCTCGATTCCATTTTGCAGCTCAACGGCTGGACAACCAAATCAACGGGGGGTTGAATGAGCTCGGCACCTATTATTTCGAGAATGCACCCATCTATATCTATCTCAATCGCGACGGCATTCCCTATTTAGATGAAAATGGCGAACCATTCGAATATCAATATGAGGGGTTTTTAGATCGTTCGCGATTAGAATTGCAAACCCAAGGGAGCAACATGCTCCGAGGAAAACGTTACTACATCGATCACCATATAAATTTAATTCCAGTGATTCGCGACAGTGTACAGCAAGGACATCGCTTTCAAATCCGACATAAATTCACCTATGAAACCAAGGGCTTTAATTTTGTCCAAGCTCTGAGCGACCGCGACTTTTTTGGACCCACCATTGAAGGGGGCTCGATCGATAATTTAACGACCCACCGCAGTTTTCAACAACAATTGGAATTGAAAACTCTTATTCCCGGACGCGGAACCCTAACGGCTGGGCTCCACCAACAAAGTTGGGAATTGGGCTTTGGTCCGGACGAAGTGAGTCCCGATGAAGTGGCTCAGCCCCTGGAGGGGAGTCAGTATGGCTTACAACTCGAATATGAACAACCTTTGTGGAAAGGTGTCTTTAAAGCCCTGGCTTATAAGACTTTTAAGCAAGATTTTACGGCAGATGCCCTGAGTGCTTCCTTTGATATGCCCATTGGAAATCAATTAAAATTTCATGCGGAGGTTCAACAAAAGACGTTGCCTTTATCCCTTAATTTTTATTCGATGCGGAGCAAATTTGAAGCTTTTAATTGGTTTCAAGATTCCTATAAAAAACAAAGTTTGACAGCGGCTCAAGTGCACCTGACTCATTCAAAATTTGGAGCCCTTACGGTCCAAGTTCAGCGCCTTCAGAATTATGCTTTTTTCACCAATACCACTACTGAGACGACCTTTACGACCCAACTAATCGCTGCTCCTGAACAGTTAGACGGCTCTCTAAGCTATTTAAAAATCCGATTAGACCCCAAATACGAATTTTGGAAAATGGGGCTTTATGCTTCGGTGCAATATCAGAAAGTCTCTCAACAAGCAAGCCGAGAGGCCGGGGCTCTTAATGTCCCCGAATGGTTGGGGAGAGCTACCGTGGCTTTTAAATTTGAGATGTTTCGAAAAGCTTTGCAAACCCAGCTGGGTGCGACCGCCCATTATTTCACTTCCTTTTATGCAGACCAGTACCATCCGATTTTAGGAGAGTTTATTAATCAAAATCAAAGGGCTATTGGTGATTTTCCACGAATTGATTTGTTTTTTAATGCTAAAATTCAAAAAACTCGTTTTTTCTTAAAATGGGAACATATGAATAGCCACCAAACAGGGTACAATTACTATGCTGCGCCCATGGTTCCCTTTCGAGATGCTATCGTACGCTTCGGATTGGTTTGGGATTTCTTTGATTGAGGTTTAAGGAATATTTTCTCCCCCAAGTGAAGAACCCAATGATACAATTGTGTCCATCCATTGATGAATTTTGGAGATTTTTTGGAATAGGAATGCCCCAAAATGGGATAGTGTTCGGAATTCTTAGCAATTAAGACGACCTCTTTCTTCTCGAATTCAATTAAATTAACCTCCGGGAAAACCCGATGCATCTTTTTAAATGGAGTTAGAGAGTCTTCTAAACAGGATAAAGAATGAGTTTTATTCATTTGTAAGGATTCTTCTGTTGCAGATGGTCCAAAATAGCGTGGGGTTTGTGAAAAACTTAAGTTTAAACATAGGATACAGCCAAAGATCCATTTGGAGCGGTTGTTCAGCATAAAATTTTTATTTGTGATTCAACATGGATTTTCTCAATTATAAAAAATTGGTCAGTAAACTTTACCCACTTTGTTATTACCGGTACGAATAATGTTGTAAAGAGTTGTTATTTTGAAATAAACAGAAGGAGTTTTTGGATTAATTAATTAACTTCAATGAAATCTTATAGCCATGGAAAAAAATCTAAAACTCTCCAAAATCCAACAAGCTTTGTTTCAACCTTATCGGGAACGAGTTCCAGACGTGGGTCGAATCGTAAATCAGATGATTGTCAAAGGAATTATTCCAACAGAGCAAGCGATCGAAAACGATCATATTGCCTTTCGGACACTCGGGGTCCCACATTTAGGAATTCGATCCTTTGAAAAGATATTTTTGCACTATGGCTATACTCGAAAGGATGCCTACTTTTTTGAAAAGAAACGATTAAATGCCTTTTGGTATGCTCCGCCAAGTCCAGAATTTCCTAGGGTATTTATCAGTGAACTTCGCGTCGAAGATTTTCCACAAGACATTCAAGAAATTCTTCACAAATATACCCACTCCATTAGTTCTGATCCCGTCGACGATATAGACCTAGATTCCGTGGACGACGTCAGTCGTTTTTTTCATCAACCCCTTTGGGAACTTCCAACCCTCGAGGATTATCAGACGCTTGCCGAAGCAAGTGAATATGCCTCTTGGGTGATTTATAACCGCTATTATTTAAATCATTATACGATCAGTGTTCACGCTTTGCCCAAAGGATACAATACTTTAGAAGAATTTAATGATTTTTTGGAATCCATAGGGGTCGTATTGAATACTGCTGGCGGAAAAATTAAAGTTAGTCCGGATGGGCTTTTACGCCAGTCGAGTTCTGTCGCCCACGAAGTAGAAGCCCGTTTTGCTGGAGATGCCCGAATGAAAATTCCCGGGAGTTATGTAGAATTTGCGGAGCGTTTGGTTCTTCCAGAGTTTCAAGGTCTTGCGAGTCAACAACTTCAAAGGCACCATCGCCGGGAAGGATTTGAGGCCGGTAATGCCGATAAAATTTTTGAGAGTACCTTCCAGGAACAAGTCAAGCAGCAGTCCTAAGATGATCCTATATCACTCTAAAGGAATTTTGTTTGTAATTTCTTAAAGCCAAATTATTTCCCACAATACATAAATAAGCCCGAAGCAACTGCTTCGGGCTTTAAGTATTAAAAATGGGTTTCTAATTAAGCCGTCGCCAAATCTCCCATTTTATTTTTTTGTGGGAGGCTAGAGCTTCCCATAAGATAAGTGTCTATCTGATGTGCCACTTCGCGTCCTTCCGAGATGGCCCACACAATGAGCGACTGCCCACGGCGAGAATCTCCAGCCACAAAAACATGCGGCTTAGTTGTTTGGTAATCTTCTACTGTAGCGATGTTCCCCCGGCCATCCAAAGGCAAGCCAAATTGTTCGGGCAAGCTGGCTTCACTTCCGGTAAACCCAAGTGCTAATAGTGCCAGATCACAGGGCCAAGTTTTTTCGGAATTGGGTTTTTCTTCCAATTGTGGACGCTCTCCTGGAATTTTTTTCCAGCGAACTTCTACCGTTTTTAATCCAGTAATATGGCCATTCTTGTCACCTATAAACTCTTTTGTGAGGATACTCCACTCCCGATGTACCCCTTCTTCGTGAGAAGAGCTGGTTTTGAGCTTAAAGGGCCAGTAGGGCCAAGGATGATCTTCTGTACGGGTTTTAGCGGGCTTGGGCATGATTTCAAAGTTGGTCACGCTTTTGGCTCCGTGACGGTTGGAAGTCCCGATACAATCCGATCCGGTATCTCCTCCTCCAATAACAATAACGTCCTTCCCTTCGGCATGTAATTGGGTTTGTTTTTCGGCCTTTCCATCCACAACTTTGTTGTTGTGGGGAAGAAAATCCATTGCTTGTACTACCCCTTCCAGCTCAGCTCCTGGGATAGGGAGTTGTCTTTTGACGGTCGCTCCGGTACACAAAACGACGGCATCATAAGCTTCTTCCAATGCCTCGGCACTAATATCTTCCCCAACGGAAACGCCGGTTTTAAATTCGATTCCTTCGGCTTCCAATACCGCTAAACGGCGATCGATTACATTTTTTTCCATTTTAAAGTCCGGAATACCATAGCGTAACAATCCACCTATTTTTTCATCGCGCTCAAAAACAGTTACCAAATGTCCGGCTCGGTTGAGTTGTTGGGCTGCAGCTAATCCTGCAGGACCGGAACCAATAACCGCCACCTTTTTTCCACTGCGCTGTGCAGGCGGTTGTGGCTGAATCCATCCTTCAGCAAAGCCTCTTTCCACGATGTACTTTTCAATCATCTCGATAGAAACGGGAGGATTGATGATTCCCAACACACAAGCTTCTTCACAAGGTGCTGGACACAGACGTCCTGTAAATTCCGGGAAGTTGTTGGTCGAATGAAGAATACTTAAAGCTTTTTGCCATTCATTTTTATAAACTGCGTCGTTAAAGTCAGGGATTAAATTCCCAAGTGGGCAACCACTGTGACAAAAAGGGACTCCACAGTCCATACAGCGGGCTCCTTGGTCTTGTAATTCTTCATAAGAAGGGGCTTTGGTAAATTCATTATAATTCTGAATCCTTTTTTTAGGATTAATTGTGTTTTCGACTTGGCGATCGAATTCTTTAAAACCTCTTAATTTTCCCATCTCAATTCATTTTTTCAGTTTCACTTTGTGCGAGCATTTCCAGTGCACGCTTATAGTCTGTGGGCATTACTTTGATAAACTTTTTACTGCTCTCGGGCCAATCTTCTAAGATTTTCATCGCCTTAGGGCTTTTGGTGTAATCTTTGTGATTCTGCAGGAGACCTTCGAGGGTTTCACGGTCTTGGTCGGTCAGGTCTTCCAATTCCACCATCTCCAGATTGAATTTCTTTTCGTCAAAAGTACCATCTTCACTGTAAAGATATGCAATTCCACCGCTCATTCCGGCAGCGAAATTTCGACCAAATTCACCAAGAACAACAGCAATTCCACCGGTCATGTATTCGCAACCGTGATCGCCAATTCCCTCTACAATGGCAGTAGCTCCGGAATTTCGAACACAAAAGCGTTCTCCGGCAATTCCGTTGATGTAGGCCTCCCCGGCGGTAGCTCCATAAAGAGCCACATTTCCGACAATGATATTTTCTTCGGGTTTAAAGGTGGCCTTTTCAGGAACCTGAGCGACTAACTTAGCTCCCGATAATCCTTTTCCAAAATAGTCGTTGGCGTTCCCATCGATTTTCATAAAAAGCCCTCGAGTAGCAAAAGCACCGAAGCTTTGTCCTGCTGTTCCACTAAACTTTAGACTTAGGGTGTCTTCGGGAAGACCTATAGCTCCATGGATTTTAGAGATTTCGTTACTCAAAATAGCCCCCACAGATCGGTTGGTATTTTTAATGTCAAAAGTGAGGTGTTGCTCTTCTTTTCGGTAAACTGCAGGGTGGGCTTGGGAAAGAATCGCAAAATCTAGCACCTTCTCCAGATTGTGATCTTGTTTTTGTGTGTTGTGGAGGTCTACATGCTCAGCGACCTCGGGTTTGTGAAGGATCTTCGAAAGATCGATCCCTTTGGCTTTAAAGTGATCAATGGCTTTTTTCATATTGAGTTTTTGCGATTGGCCGACCATTTCGTCCACCGTTCGAAAGCCTAAGGAAGCCATGATTTGTCTCAATTCTTCTGCCACGAAATACATGTAGTTAATCACATGCTCCGGTTTTCCTTTGAAATTTTTACGTAAATCAGGATCCTGAGTGGCAATCCCAACCGGGCAAGTATTCAAGTGGCAGGCACGCATCATGATACATCCTGAGGCAATTAATGGAGCGGTGGAGAAACCAAATTCTTCCGCCCCTAACAGACAAGCAATGGCCACATCTCGACCGGTTTTCATTTGACCGTCGCATTCCAAAACAATACGACTCCTAAGGTCATTTAAAACTAAAGTCTGTTGCGCTTCAGCGATCCCTAATTCCCAAGGCAATCCGGCATGTTTAAGGGAAGTGAGCGGCGAGGCCCCTGTTCCGCCATCATAACCGGAAATAAGAATAACGTCGGCTTTAGCCTTAGCGACTCCGGCAGCAATGGTTCCGACCCCAACCTCGGAGACCAGTTTGACATTGATTCGAGCTTCACGATTGGCATTTTTCAGATCGTAGATCAGTTGGGCCAAATCTTCGATCGAATAGATGTCGTGGTGGGGCGGAGGAGAAATTAATCCCACATAGGGGGTAGAATTTCGTACGGAAGCGATATAAGGGTTTACTTTAGGTCCAGGAAGTTGTCCGCCTTCTCCGGGTTTGGCTCCCTGGGCCATCTTGATCTGTATTTCTTGAGCAGAACTCAAGTAATGGCTCGATACTCCGAAGCGTCCGGAGGCTACTTGTTTGATGGCACTGTTGCGCCAGTTGCCATCCATATCCGGTTGGAAACGCTTGGGGTCTTCTCCTCCTTCACCGGAGTTGCTCTTTCCGCCAATTCGATTCATGGCGATGGCTAAGTTTTCGTGTGCTTCTTGGCTGATAGATCCCAGAGACATGGCCCCCGTTTTAAACCGCTTAACAATATTTGTCCAAGGTTCGACCTCCTCAATCGGGATAGGGTCAAAACTTGAAAATTCAAAAAGTCCACGAAGGGTTAAAAGCTTTTCGTTTTGCTCATTGATCATCTTGGAGAAACTATTGTAGCTCTCGTAGTTATTTTTTCGGACCGCTTGCTGGAGTTGGGCAATACTGTTCGGATTAAGCATATGTACTTCTCCATCTCGACGCCAGCGATATTCCCCTCCAATTTCTAAATCGAGTTTTCCTTGCTTAAGCCCATCAAAGGCCTTTGCGTATCGGTTTTGTATTTCACGTTCCAGTTCGTAGAGCCCTGCCCCTTCGATTCGGGAGGCCGTATTGCAGAAAAATTGATCTACGAAGTTTTGGGACAAGCCAAGCGCTTCAAAAATTTGTGCACCTCGATAGGAATGAAGTGTAGAAATTCCAATTTTGTTCATCACCTTAACTATCCCTTTAGCAATGGCTTGGTTGAAGTTTTGGATGGCCTGGTCGGCATCAATCCCTTTAATGGCTCCATTTGCCACTTGATGATGAATAATTTCATTCACCATATAGGGGTTAATCGCACTAGCTCCATACCCGAATAAAAGTGAGAAATGATGGGGTTCCCGGGGTTCAGCAGATTCGATGATGATTCCAAAATCTGAACGATGCTTGAGTTTTTTAAGGGCGTTGTGCGTATGTGCACAGGCTAGGAGCATTGGAATGGGCGCTTTCCCTTCCTCGACTCCACGATCGGAGAGAATGATGATGTTATTGCCTGCATCTAAGGCTTTTACCGTTTCATTAACCATCTGATCCAAGGCCTTCTCAAGACCGTTTAATCCTTGACCAATATTGTATAGAGTACTGATCGAAGATGCCTTAAAATTGGCGTGCTCGATGTATTTGATCTTGTCCAAATCCTCGTTGGAAATTACCGGGTTTTGGATTCGTAATTTTTTGGCCTGACGTTCGCTGATTTCGAAGATGTTAATGTCTGCACCAATACTCAAACTGATATCGGTAACAATCTCCTCACGGATTCCATCCAAGGGAGGATTGGTCACTTGAGCAAAGAGTTGTTTAAAATAGTTGTACAACAACTGGGGACGATCGGAGAGGACGGCCAGGGGAGTATCGGTTCCCATAGAACCGATGGCTTCCTTCCCTTGGAGACTCATAGGTATAATAAGTGTTTTGAGGTCCTCTTGAGTATAGCCAAACATGCGGAGTCTGGTTTCAAAGGCGAGGTCTTCCTCCGGGGTTGTATTTCCTGTGTAGGCTACTTCCTTTAGGGGAAGTAAATTGTCATTGACCCATTTGCGATAAGGGCGTTTATTTACGATTTTATTTTTAATCTCGGCATCTTCAACAATTCTTCCCGCGTCCATATCCACTAAGAACATTTTTCCGGGTTCCAGGCGTCCATGCATTTCAATGTTTTCCGGAGCAATCTCTAACACCCCAGCTTCGGACGACATCACAACATAGCCGTCTTTGGTTAAGGTATATCGAGAGGGGCGCAATCCGTTTCGGTCGAGCAGGGCTCCAATATATTTCCCATCGGTAAAGGGAATTGAAGCAGGTCCGTCCCAAGGCTCCATAATACATGCGTTATACTCGTAAAAGGCCTTTTTGGTATCGTCCATACTCTTGTGTTTTTCCCAGGCCTCCGGAACCATCATCATCATTACTTCAGGCAGAGAACGTCCGGTGGCTAAGAGTAATTCTACGACCATATCCATGGAGGAAGAATCGGATTTCCCGGGCAAAATGACCGGGAGTATTTCTTTGATGTCCTCGCCAAACATTTCGCTTTGTAGCAGTTCTTCACGAGCTTGCATACGGCTGTAGTTCCCTCTGAAAGTATTAATTTCTCCATTGTGGCACATATAGCGAAAGGGTTGGGCCAAATCCCAGGTAGGAAAAGTGTTGGTGGAAAAACGTTGATGAACCAAGGCCAAACGGGTAACTACTGCAGGATCGTTCAGGTCGCGGTAATAGGCTTTTATATCCTCCGGAATGAGTAATCCTTTATAAATCAAGGTATGAGTAGACAAACTTGGTAAGTAGAAATAGCTCGCCTGTGATAGTTTCGAAGCGATTACCTTGTGTTCGCTGATTTTGCGTGCAATAAATAATTTGGTATTAAACTCTGCTTCGGTCAGTTCATTGTCTCCTTTGCCTACAAAAATTTGCATAATCGCCGGTTCGGTCTGGGCAGCAATTTTACCTACACGGGTTCGATCTACAGGGACTTTACGCCATCCTAAAATCGCTAGACCTTGCTTGGTAAGTTCCCCTTCTAAGGTTTGAATACAAAACTCACGCTGATTGTCTTTTTGGGGGAGAAACACCATTCCTACCGCATATTGATGTAAATCAGGTAATTCGAAAGAACATTGGTCTTTTAAAAAATCGTGTGGAATTTCAATCAAGATCCCTGCTCCGTCCCCTGTTTTTCCATCGGCACTTACTGCCCCTCTATGTTCCAATTTGTCGAGAATATCAAGGGCTTTGTGGATGATGTCATTTGTCTTTTTACCTTGAAGGCTGCAAA
>JBMYNJ010000039.1:0-14090 GCA_049598145.1 Flavobacteriaceae bacterium
GGCGCATTTCGCCCGAGAATCCTCTTGGGTAAATATTCGTCAGGTATTGCAGTTGCGTTCCCTATGGTTGGTTATGTGGATTGTCTTAGCGGCCTATGTAGGCTATAAAATCACAGATGTATTGTCTTTATATGCGGCCGAGGTGATGCAGTTCAACGAGGTAGATGCCGCTCGAGTGGGCTCCTATCAATTGTACTTAAGGCCCTTGGTCTGTGTGCTTGTGGGGTTTCTGGCCGATCGGTCTCGGAGTAGCTTTTGGATCCTATGGAGCTTTATTATTTTAGGAATCGGAGCAGCTATGTTTGCCATGGGGTGGCTGAGGGCTCCACACATCGGATGGTTTGTCTTAGGGATTGTCTTGTTGGGGGTGGGAGTTTACAGTTTGCGAACGCTTTATTTTGCAGTATTGGAAGAAGCTCAAATTCCACTAAGCCTCACCGGAACCGCAGTAGGTTTGGTTTCTGTTGTGGGCTATACCCCGGATATTTTTATCGGTCCTTTAATGGGATATTTACTGGATAATTCTCCCGGAATTCAGGGCCATCAACAAGTTTTTGGCTTGCTTTTGGGTTTTGTTATTTCGGGTTTAATCGCTGCTTTTCTATTATACAAACGGATTCGAAAAACCTCCGGTTCAAAAATTTATAGCGCTCGATAAACCTCTTCAAAAGGCACTCGAAAACGCTTGCCATACACCCCTTTTTCCGTTCGAATTCCACAACTCAAAACCATGTTGATCTGTGCGCTGGAAGGAAGGTTTAAGGCTTTTTTAACTCTTAGAGAATCGAAGCCTTCCATAGGGCAAGTGTCGTAGCCCACCGCTGCCATACTCAACATAAAATTCTGTGCGGCTAAGGCAGCACTTTTATGAGCCACCACTCGCATATCCGATCGGCGTACCTGTCTGTAAATTGGACGAAACAGACCGGTGATTTGGGTTCCTATAAATTTGAGTCCTCCAAAAATTCCCAGAAAATCGCCGTAAAGGGTTGGGATTAATTTTTGGTAGTAATTAAGGGCCATTTTTTTGCGCTTTTCAGGGACCTTTTCCGAAGCGGCAAAAGAAGCTTTGAGATAGTTTACATTCGCCTGAGCTCTGGATTTCCACAGGTCTTTTCGCACCACGATTACCACTAATTGCGTTGCGGTTTTAGCGGCCGGTTGGTTAAAGCAAGCTTCTGCAATTTGGGCGTGAATCAGAGGGTCGGTGATGTGATAAAATTCCCACAGTTGCATATTGGAACTGGTGGGGGCCAGATGGGCATCTTCTAAACACTGCCTCACGAGAGCGTCTTCTATGGGTTGTTCGGGGTCGTAGTGACGCACCGAACGGCGATAAGCGATCGCCTCTGATACCGTTTTTGGATTTAATCGATCCATCGAGTAATTTTTTTTAAGAGGTTGAATTCAGCAGTTTTATAAGGTGCGTAGCGCTGGGATAAATCTAAGATAAATCGTCGTTTAATAATGGGTTTAAAATGTGAAAATAATTCAAAGCTTTTATAACCGTGATATGCCCCAATCCCGCTATTTCCGATTCCTCCGAAAGGAAGATTAGCATTGGCAAATTGAATTAAGACATCGTTTACAACTCCGCCTCCAAAAGGAAACTCCCGAAGCAATTGATCGGTAAACTTACGATTGTGACTAAATACATAAAAGGCCAAGGGATTTGGATTGCGATTGATCGTTTGATGAATTTCTGAAGGCTCTTTGTAGGTGAGAATGGGCAAAATTGGGCCAAAAACCTCTTCTGTTAGGATGATGTGGTTTTCGTCTGTGGGTTCTACCAGAGTCGGGCCAAAATATTTGGATTTGGCGTCTGTTTGGTGGCCGTAAAGAACTCGGTTTCCTGCTACAAAGGCCTGCATTCGTTCGAAATGGCCTTTGTGAATCAATCGGCCGTAGTCTTTGGATTGTTGTGGGTCGGGTCCGAAAGCCGCTTCAATTTCTTGAATTAAAGCTTCAACTAATGGCACTTTAAAGGATTCTTCTACCAAAAGATAATCAGGAGCAATACAGGTTTGCCCACAGTTGAGGAACTTTCCCCATACGATTCGTCGAGCGGTTTTTTTGAGCGGGGTAGTACCATCTACTATACAAGGACTTTTACCACCCAACTCAAGCGTTATTGGGGTCAGGTGCTCGGCCGCAGCCATCGCCACCTTTTTTCCGATAGCTGTTCCTCCGGTAAAAAAAATATAATTCCAGGGCTGGGTCAGCAAAGCTTTTCCGGTTTCTACAGCGCCCTGAACCACGCAAACATGTCCCGGATCAAAGACTTCCGAAACGATTTTTTCAAGTACTGCAGCTGTTGCAGGCGCAGATTCAGAGGGCTTTAAAACCACACAATTTCCAGCAGCTACAGCTCCAATTAAGGGGGTCATGGACAATTGAAAGGGATAATTCCATGGAGAAATAATCAAAACAGCCCCGTAGGGTTCTGGCATCAAATAATCTCGGGAAGGAAAATTCAATAAACTACTCTTTACTTTTTGAGGTTGAGACCAAAACTTAAGGTGCTTAAGAATGGTCTTAATCTCTTTTTCTACCAATAGAGTTTCGCTGGTAAAGGCTTCGAAAGCAGGCTTGCCTAAATCAGCCGCTAAGGCTTCAAATATCTGATTTTCATATCGCTGAACTACTTTGAGTAATTTTTTTAAACGCTCCTTTCGGTAGTAAACGTCGCGCGACTGTCCCGATTGGAAAAAATTTTTCTGATTAGCCGAGATTTGTTTAATCATTTCTTTCATTTGCAATGCAATTTTCTTAAGATTCATCACTTTTTAGGAAAATATGAATGATTTATGAGGGAAAACCTTCAATATTTTGCAATAAAACTTCCTTAATGTTTCATCATTCTATATAACTGGGTGTTTAATTTTTTCAGGTGTAAATACCTGTTATGCTGAGTTTTAAGCCTAAAAAACACCCTTTGGGCATATGTTTCAGCGACTGACAAATATAGTTGGATTCTGGTGATAAAATAATTTTGATTAACATTAGACCATCCATGTTAAATAAATACAGCCGTAATGTAACTCAAGACCCGACCCAACCGGCAGCTCAAGCCATGTTGCACGCCATTGGGTTGACCGAAGAGGATTTTAACAAGCCTCTCGTTGGAATTGCTAGTACAGGTTATGAAGGGAACCCCTGTAATATGCACCTGAATCAACTGGCACAGCAGGTAAAAAAAGGGATGGGCCCCGAGGAGATGGTTGGTTTGGTATTTAACACCATTGGGGTGAGCGATGGAATTTCTATGGGCACCCCAGGAATGCGATTTTCATTGCCCTCTCGTGATGTCATCGCCGATTCTATGGAAACGGTGGTGCAGGCGATGTCTTATGACGCCATGGTCCCTGTGGTGGGTTGTGATAAAAATATGCCGGGTGCCTTAATGGCGATGTTACGAGTGAATCGCCCCTCCCTTATGGTATATGGGGGGACAATTGCTTCGGGTTGTCACAACGATAAAGAACTAGATGTCGTTTCTGCATTTGAAGCTTGGGGACAGAAAGTGAGTGGAACTATCGACGAAAAGGAATATAAACAAGTCATACAAAAAGCCTGTCCCGGAGCAGGAGCCTGTGGAGGAATGTACACCGCCAATACCATGGCTTCTGCCATTGAAGCTTTGGGAATGACCTTACCCTACAATGCTTCGAATCCGGCGGTAAGTTTGGATAAAACTCAAGAATGCTTGCAAGTAGGTCCAGCCATAAAACAAATGCTGGAAAAAGACCTGAAGCCAAAAGATATTGTAACTGAGGATTCTTTGACCAATGCTTTGCGATTGATCACTGTTCTGGGCGGTTCCACAAATGCGGTTTTACACTTTTTAGCCATTGCACATGCAGCAGGTTTAGCCCTGACGATTGAAGATTTTCAACACATCAGTAACACGACCCCCTTCTTGGCCGATCTAAAGCCCAGTGGTAAATATCTAATGAAAGATTTACACGCCGTTGGAGGCGTGCCGGCCGTGATGAAATTTATGCTGGACCACAACATGTTAATTGGCGATTGTATGACTGTTACCGGCAAAACTATTGCAGAAAACTTAGCCGAAGTACCTCCGCTAACATCGGGTCAGGAGGTGATTCGACCCATAGATCGACCCATTAAGGAAACGGGGCACATCCGCATTCTCAAAGGGAACTTGGCTCCGGAAGGCGGGGTGGCTAAGATTACTGGAAAAGAGGGTTTACGTTTTCAGGGACCTGCACGGGTTTTTGATGGCGAGTATGCAGCCAATGCCGGGATTAGCGAGGGAAAAGTTCGGCCAGGTGAAGTCGTAGTGATTCGCTATGAAGGACCCAAGGGAGGTCCAGGAATGCCAGAAATGTTAAAGCCTACCGCGGCCATTATGGGTGCGGGATTAGGAAAAGATGTGGCATTAATTACCGATGGACGATTTTCGGGTGGAACCCACGGTTTTGTCGTGGGACATATCGTCCCCGAAGCTCAAGAGGGTGGGCCACTAGCGCTGGTCGAAGATGGAGATGTCATCACCATTGATGCGGAAAAGAACACCCTCGAATTTGAGGTAACGGCCGAGGAACTAAATGCACGTAAGCAAGCTTGGAATGCACCTGCCTATAAATTTGAAAAAGGTGTTTTATACAAATACATTAAAACTGTCCAAACGGCATCCCAAGGGTGTATCACGGACGCTTAATTCCTATGAACCTAAATACTATTGCCAAAAGTGCTCCAAAAAACACCCAGACGGTTAAGATCAGCGGTGCTGAGGCTGTCATTCGTTGTTTAATTGAAGAAGGGGTCGATTTGATTTATGGATATCCTGGAGGAGCCATTATGCCGGTATATGACGAATTATATAAGTTTCAGGAACAAATTAATCACGTATTAGCACGACACGAACAAGGTGCCACACATGCCGCTCAGGGCTATGCACGGACCTCGGGTAGAGTGGGTGTTGCTTTGGCTACTTCGGGGCCTGGGGCTACCAATTTAGTGACAGGGATTGCAGATGCACAGATCGATTCCACTCCTATGGTTTGTATTACGGGACAAGTACCTTCGCCCTTGTTGGGGTCAGATGCTTTTCAAGAAACCGATATCATTGGGATTTCCACTCCCGTTACCAAATGGAATTATCAAATCACCAAAGCGGAGGAAATTCCTGCAATAATGGCTAAAGCCTTTTATATAGCACGAAGTGGACGCCCAGGTCCAGTGTTGATTGATATAACGAAAGATGCACAATTTGCCGAGTTGGAATTTTCCTATCAGCAGTGTATCGGGGTACGGAGTTATGTTCCAGTTCCGAAAACAGACCCTCAATCCATTTTAGAAGCTGCCACTATAATCGATAAAGCTCAAAAACCTTTAATTGTTTGGGGACAAGGAGTTATTTTGGGAGAAGCTGAACAAGAGTTTAAGACCTTTGTAGAAAAATCGGGTATTCCTGCGGCTTGGACTATTTTGGGGGCTTCCGCTTTGGCTACCAGTCATCCCCAAAACGTCGGAATGGTGGGCATGCATGGAAACTATGCCCCGAATATACTCACCAATAAATGCGATGTGTTAATTGCTGTCGGGATGCGCTTTGACGATCGGGTCACTGGGGATTTAAATACCTATGCCAAGCAAGCAAAAGTGATTCATCTGGAGATAGACCCGGCAGAGGTTAACAAAAATGTGATGGCGGATGTGGCAGTTATGGGCAATTGTAAAAAGACTTTAGCCGCCCTAACCGAATCCATTCAGCAAAAATCCTATCCTGAATGGGCAGGAGAGTTTAAACGACTCTGGGCTATTGAAACAGAAAAGGTAATTCAAGGGGATACCCATCCGACCAAAGAAGGGCTCACTATGGGAGAGGCTATTGTGGCAATCAATAAACATTCACAGGGTGATGCAGTAATTGTTACCGATGTGGGACAACACCAGATGGTTGCCTGTCGATATGCCAATTTTAATATTTCAAAAAGCAATATCACTTCTGGTGGATTGGGAACTATGGGCTTTGCCTTACCTGCAGCTTTAGGGGCAAAAATGGGTGCTCCTGAAAGAGAAGTAGTCGCCGTGATTGGTGATGGGGGCTATCAGATGACCATTCAGGAACTGGGAACGATTTTTCAAACCCAAGCAGCGGTGAAAATCGTAGTTTTAAATAATCAATTTTTAGGGATGGTACGTCAATGGCAACAGTTGTTCTTCGACAAGCGATATGCTTCGACGGAGATGGTCAATCCCGATTTTATTCGGATTGCAGAAGGTTATCATATCCCTGCAAAATTGGTTGAAAAAAGAGAAGACTTAGATGCCGCCGTAGGTGAAATGATCGCTCATGACGGTCCTTATTTTTTAGAAGTTCGGGTGGAGAAAGAAGACAATGTCTTCCCTATGATCCCTTCCGGAGCTTCAGTTTCTGATATCCGTTTATCCTAATCGCCATGGAGAAAAAGCCATTTACCCTGTCCATTTATTCTGAAAACAACATTGGTTTGGTGAACCGGATATCTGCTATTTTTTTGCGCAGACATGTCAATATTGAAAGTTTTTCCACTTCAGAGTCTGAAATTGAAAATGTTTTTCGATTCGTTATTGTGATCCGAAGTACCGAGGTTAAAGTCAAGAAAATTGTACAACAATTGGATAAACAAGTCGATGTGATACGTGCCTATTACCACACCGATGAAGAAACCATCTTTCAAGAATCTGCCTTGTATAAAGTAAAATCGAGTGCCTTATTTGAGGAACGCCAGATTCAGAATATTATTAAAGACAGCCACGCAAATATCGTGACGGTTTCCCCGGAATTTTTTGTGATTGAAAAAACCGGTTTTCGTCACGAAACCGAACAACTTTACAAAGATTTAGCACCCTACGGCTTGATGCAATTTGTGCGATCCGGGCGTATCTCGGTCACCAAATCCAAAATGGAAATCTCAGAACTATTACAATCGTTTCAAACCAATTAATCCTATTATTTAATCATGTCCAATTATTTTAACCAACTGTCATTAAGTGAACAACTCCGCCAATTAGGGCAATGCCGCTTTATGGATACATCCGAATTCGAATCTGGAGTCGGTGCCCTCAAAGGAAAGAAAATCGTAATCGTAGGATGTGGAGCTCAAGGGCTTAACCAAGGATTAAACATGCGCGATTCCGGATTAGATGTGAGCTACACCCTTCGTCAGGGCGCCATTGATCAAAAGCGTCAATCCTATTTAAACGCCACCGAGAATAATTTTGCTGTGGGGCCTTATGAAGAGATGATTCCTACGGCTGATGTCGTGATTAATCTGACTCCCGATAAAAATCATACGTCTGTAGTGCAAGCTGTGGTACCTCTGATGAAAAAAGGAGCCACATTATCCTATTCCCACGGGTTTAATATCGTAGAAGAAGGGATGCAAGTCCGGGAAGACCTCACCGTGATCATGGTGGCACCAAAGTCGCCAGGTTCTGAGGTTCGTGAAGAGTATCTCCGTGGTTTTGGGGTCCCCACTTTAATTGCTGTACACCCTGAAAACGATCCCCAAGGACATGGTTTGGATCAGGCAAAAGCTTATGCCTGTGCCACAGGAGGTGATAAGGCCGGTGTTTTAGAATCTTCCTTTGTAGCCGAAGTTAAGTCTGACCTTATGGGAGAACAAACCATCTTATGCGGGGTGCTTCAAACAGGTTCTATTTTGTGTTTTGACAAAATGGTTGCTTCAGGAATCGATGCTTCTTATGCTGCTAAACTGGTGCAATACGGTTGGGAGACCATTACCGAGGCACTTAAACACGGGGGAATTACCAATATGATGGACCGCCTTTCGAATCCGGCGAAAATTAAAGCTTTCGAATTATCGGAACAACTTAAGGAAATTATGACTCCTCTCTTTCAAAAGCATATGGATGACATCACCAGTGGCCATTTCTCCAAAACAATGATGGAAGACTGGGCCAACGACGACACGAATCTCTTGAAATGGAGAGCAGCTACCGGGGAAACTGCTTTTGAAAAAACAACAATTACAGATCAGGAAATTCCTGAACAAGAATATTTCGATCACGGGGTGTTAATGGTTGCATTTGTTCGTGCTGGAGTGGAGTTAGCTTTCGATACGATGGTTGCCTCGGGGATTAAAGAAGAATCTGCCTATTATGAGTCTTTACATGAAACCCCATTGATTGCCAATACGATTGCTCGCAAAAAATTATTTGAAATGAACCGCATTATTTCCGATACTGCAGAATATGGATGCTATTTGTTTGATCATGCGGCTCGTCCCTTGTTAGTGGATTTCATGAAAACAATCCAATCAGATGTAATCGGGACAGCCTATGGGGCCGACACTGACAATGCCGTGGATAACAAAACCCTGATTGACGTCAATGAGGTGATCCGGTTCCATCCGATAGAAATGATTGGCTATGAGCTGCGTTCAGCCATGACCGCAATGAAAAAGATCAACTAAGACAAGATTTTTAAATTTATTCAGAGGCCTTATAATCAATCTTTGTGATTTTTAAGGCTTCTTTGGTATAGGATAATTGAAAGGTATTGGGGTGTTGTTTTGCTAAAAATGCATCTGTAGCCTTTTTACATCCACCCCAATCGTTATAGTCGTCTAAAATGATGGATCCTCCAACCATCAAACGCGGAAAAAGGTTTTCCAAACAATGAGATACAGGGGCATGCCAATCCACGTCGATATGAGCAAAGGCAACAGGATTGATTCCATTTAATTGCTCTTGAACCAATCCGACGTGTGTACTAATGGAATGCAAATCAGGGGGGAAACCGAATACGGATAGATTGTCGTGAACTTTAGCTTCCAGACCTTTTTGATAACCGTAGTACTGATCCGATCCGATTCCTTTGGATTGGCCACTTGCAATGGTTTTATAACGGTCGTGAACTTCGGGTGGGTCTTCTGCTGTTGGGGGAGGAATTTGATCGAAAACATCATAGATTTCCAAAGGACGATTTTTGGCTTTTGCATTTGCAATGACGATGGCCGATCCCCCAAGCGCACATCCGGCTTCCACAAAAATACCGGGGAGTTTTTTTTCTTCAATTTGCCGAACCGATTGGTGGATTCTGATTAATCGGAGCAAACTTAAATAGGTCAGGCGATCGTTTTTTACACTTCGGATCAATTGAAGATGCTTCCATCCAATTCCTGGAAGTTCCCAAAATAATTGAAGGAGGTATTTTATTTTTGTCAGCATTGTGGTCTATTACCCGGGTTTATGTGTCAAACTCTGATATATTCTGAGGATTTTTAAACCGTAAAACTATTTTATTTTCAGTTCAATGCGTGTATCTTTAAACAAAAATTAAAAATGAAAAAAGAAATACCTTCCTCTTTTCAGGTTACCCCTATGCACTCACGCAATTATCTTGTGGATGGGCAAATGCATACATGGGATGGAGCCGTAGCAGAGGTATATTCACCCATTCGTACCCCTGATGCCAGTGGAAAAGATGCCGCTACTTTATTAGGAACAGTTCCGGATATGGAAACGGAAACAGCTATGGAGGCCCTAGAGGCCGCCAAAAAAGCCTATAACAGAGGTCAAGGTTTGTGGCCTACTATGAAAGTTCGGGAACGTGTTCAATGTATGGAACGCTTCGTGGTTAAAATGCGCGAAACCCGAGATGAAGTAGTAAAACTCCTCATGTGGGAAATTTGCAAAAATCAAAACGATGCTGAAAAAGAATTTGATCGAACAGTAGACTATATAGTCGATACAATTGAAGCCTATAAAAAACTTGATCGAAAGAGTGCTCATTTCGATAAAGAGGGTGGTATACATGCTCATATTCGGCGTGGACCCATTGGTGTGGTTTTGTGTTTAGGCCCGTATAACTATCCACTTAATGAAACCTTTTGTTTGCTCATCCCTGCCATCATGATGGGTAACACGGCCATATTTAAACCAGCCAAACATGGGGTTCTTCTCATTACTCCTTTACTTCAAGCATTTCAAGAAAGTTTTCCACCAGGCGTAGTGAATATCCTATTTGGCCGGGGTCGTAAGATCGCATCTCCAATTATGAAAACTGGTGATATAGATGTTTTGGCTTTAATTGGGCACAGTTCATCGGCTGTGGCTCTACAGGACCTTCATCCCAATAAAAATCGCTTGCGATTGGTTTTAGGCCTGGAGGCAAAAAATCCTGGAATCATTTTACCGGATGCCGATTTAGACCATACCATTAAAGAATGTATCTCAGGAACTTTGTCTTATAACGGGCAGCGTTGTACGGCCCTAAAAGTGTTGTATGTCCACGAATCCATCGTTGGGGAATTTAACCGTCGATTTGCGGCTGCAGTAGATGCACTTAAGTTTGGTTTGCCTTGGGAAAATGGGGCTTTTTTAACTCCTTTACCTGAAGCATCTAAGCCCGCCTATATTCAGGAATTAATTGCTGATGCTACAGAAAAAGGCGCACAAGTTTTAAACAAAAAAGGAGGGGACTTAACCGAAAACTATTCTTTCCCTGCGGTGCTTTATCCGGTCACAGAAGATATGCGAGTCTATCAAGAAGAACAATTTGGTCCGGTAATTCCTATCATCTCTTACAAAGAAATAGATGAACCTCTAAATGCCATGGCCGCTTCCGAATACGGCCAGCAAGTCAGTCTTTTTGGTCGTGATGTACGGAAGATTGGCCCTTTGGTGGATACTTTAGCCAATCTGGTTTGCCGGGTGAATCTAAATTCGGCATGTCAACGCGGTCCGGATGTTTATCCGTTTACCGGGCGGAAAAACTCAGCAGTGAGTACCTTGAGTGTATTTGATGCCTTGCGTTCATTTTCGATTCGCACCTTTTTAGCTTCTAAGGATAATCCCTACAACAACGAAATATTGGAAACTCTTTTAAATTCCAATGAATCCAATTTTGTTTCTACCGAATATTTGTTGTAGCGTTTAACTTTTGTGGGTTATGCACCCTATTGGAAGCTTATTGAACCACTCGAAGGATTATCTCTGGATGAGCTTTACCAAATAATCTCCTACCTCAGAGGTGGAGGCCGATTGTTGCCCTTCTTGGGTAAGATCCTCGGTGACCACCCCATCTGCAAGGGATTGATCGACGACTTTCCGGATCAGTGATGCTTCTTCATGAAGGTCGAAAGCCATTTCAAACATCATTGCCGCAGATAGCACTGTGGCTAATGGATTGGCTATATTTTGCCCGGCTGCTTGAGGAAAGGAACCGTGAATAGGCTCAAATAAAGATGTTTTTACTCCTAATGAGGCAGAGGGCATCAGCCCCATAGAACCGGAAATTACTGAAGCTTCATCGGTGAGGATATCTCCAAAAAGATTTTCAGTGATTAACACATCATAACTATTGGGCCATTGAACCAAACGCATGGCCACGGCATCTACAAATTCATAACTCACCTGAACATCGGGATATTCACTTTCCAAAGCTTGCACGGTTTCTCTCCAAAGACGGGAACTTTCCAAGACGTTTGCCTTATCTACGCAACAGAGTTTTTTGGTTCGGGTTTGGGCCAGTTCGAATCCTTTTCGGGCCAACCGTTCAATTTCGGATCGGGTGTAGGTACAAGTATCAAAAGCGGTATTTCCGTTGTCTTTTCGACCACGTTCACCAAAATAAATTCCTCCCGTGAGCTCTCTTAGGAATACCAGATCGGTTCCCTCAATGCGTTCCTGCTTCAGGGGAGATTTATCGATCAGGGCAGGAAAGGTAAAGGTGGGACGTACATTGGCAAATAGGCCTAACATTTGACGCATCCGAAGCAGGCCCTGCTCGGGACGAACTTTGGCGCTGGGGTCGTTGTCGAATTTGGGGTCTCCAATCGCACCAAATAAAACGGCATCAGCCGTCTCACAGATTGTGTGAGTTTCGGGAGGGTAGGGGTCGCCCACAGCATCAATCGCTGCGGCACCGGTTAGGGCAGGCATCCATTCGATTGTATGACTGAATTTTTGCGCGATCGCATCGGAAACTTTGACCGCTTGATCGATGACTTCAGGGCCAATTCCATCACCGGCCAAAAGTGCAATTTTAAGATGCATATTTATTGAGATATAATATTTAACATTTTTTCGGTGGCTTTAATGGCCGATACCGTTTGATCGGAATCCAATCCGCGTGTAACAAATTCTTTTTGATCTAACTGCCATCGGATAGTGGTTTCACACAAAGCATCCGAATGACTATTCGGTGGGATGTGTACAGCATAATCTGTTAATTGAGGCAAGGGTTTTTCTATTTTTGAGTAGATTTTTTTCAGGGCTTGGATAAAGGCATCGTATTGCCCATCCCCCGATGCGTGGGCTTCAAAAGATTGTCCTTCGATTTCCAGTTGGAGAGTGCTGCTGGGTTGCATTCCCTTAGCATGTGTCAATACAAAAGATTCGATCCGAACTTTGGTTTCCTGTTTGGTGTTGAGTACGTCTGAGATGATAAAGGGCAAATCTTCTGCAGTGACCTGTTCTTTTTTATCCCCCAATTCAATGATTCTTTGAGTGACCTTTTTTAAATCAGTCTCATTTAGGTGGAGACCCAATTCTTGAAGATTTTTTTGAATATTGGCTTTACCCGAGGTTTTCCCTAAGGCGTATTTACGTTTACGGCCAAAGCGCTCGGGAAGTAAATCATTAAAGTAGAGATTTTTTTTATGGTCCCCGTCGGCGTGAATTCCTGCCGTTTGAGTAAAAACATTTTCTCCTACGATGGGTTTATTTACCGGTATTCGAAAACCGCTAAAGGTGGCAACCAACTGGCTTACCTTGAAAAGAGATTCTTCTCGAATATTGATTTTTTTTTCAGGGTAAAAATCATTGAGAACAGCTACAATACTTGCCAGAGGTACATTTCCAGCTCGTTCCCCCATCCCGTTGACCGTAAGATGCAGCCCATGGACTCCTGCTCTGACCGCCTCCATTGCATTGGAAACGCCCAAGTCATAGTCGTTATGTCCGTGAAAATCCAAATGAAATTCAGGATACTTTTCACGGATGGCTTGGATAAAATCATAAGTTTCCGCTGGGGTTAAAACCCCTAAGGTATCCGGCAATAACAGGCGTTTAAAATTTTGAGTACTCAAAAAATCCAGATAATCCCAAATGTAGTCTTGAGAATTGCGCATCCCATTACTCCAGTCTTCGAGATAAATATTCGATTGAATCCCCAGTTTTTGGGCTGCAAGCAGGGCTTCCTCTACTTTTTTGAAATGCACCTCTGGCTTTTGTTTTAACTGATGGGTTAAATGATTTAGAGATCCTTTGGTCAAGATATTTTGAACTTGCGCACCTGCACGTTGCATCCATTCTAAGGAATTACCTTCATCCAGGAAGGTCAGCACTTCGATTTGTGATAGTCTATCTTGATCGGCTCCCCATTGAGTGACGGCCTGTACAGCCGATAACTCTCCTTCAGAAACACGAGCCGAAGCGACTTCAATTCGGTCGACTTGCAGTTCCCCTAACAGCAATTGAGCTAAGGTAAGTTTCTCTGATGTCGAAAATGAAACCCCAGAGGTTTGCTCTCCATCACGGAGCGTGGTATCCATAATTTCTACCAGTTGCTGAGCCATATAAAAGGATTAGAGAGGTGCCTTTTCTGCAAAGGATTGAATCTGACTTTTTATGTTTAACAGATAGTCAATATCGTCGTATCCGTTTAGTAAGTTTTCCTTTTTGTAGGCGTTAATATCAAAGGACTCCTTGGTTCCACTGGATTTTAACTCAATGCTTTGTTCGGGTAGATTCACTTCCAATTCTACTTGTGGGTCTTTTTCGATGGCAGCAAAAATCTCCGCTAAAAATTCAGGAGTGACTTGAACCGGTAAAACTCCAATATTGAGGCAATTGTTTTTAAAAATATCTGCAAAAAAGCTTGAAACCACACATCGAAATCCATAATCATAGACCGACCAGGCAGCGTGTTCTCTAGAAGATCCGGAACCAAAGTTCTTTCCACCGACTAAGATTTTACCGCTGTAGGTAGAATTATTGAGAACAAAATCTTCCTTGGGAGTTCCGTTTTGATGGTAGCGCCAGTCACGAAAGAGATTGTCTCCAAAACCTTTTCGTTCGGTTGCTTTTAAAAACCGAGCCGGAATGATTTG
>JBMYNJ010000040.1:0-13321 GCA_049598145.1 Flavobacteriaceae bacterium
CTGCTTTGGATGCCGATAGTGAAGACCAACAATCTCAAAAGCCGCAAGAAGGTGCCTATTATACCTGGACAGAAGCTGCAATCGATACAATAGAAATCAAAGAAAAAAAGGCTTTTCTGGCCTATTATGGCCTATCCCCTGAGAATCTATGGGAAGGGCGTTATATCTTGCACCGCCCTTTTACCGATAAAGAGTTTTGCGCCACCTGGAACTGGTCCCTGCAGAAGCTGAGCGATTGTCGCCAAAGTTGGGAAAGCATTTTACTCCAAAAGCGGAATGAGCGCAAAAGACCGGCTACCGATCCCTTGATTATCACCAGTTGGAATGCTATCCTAAACATAGGCCTCTTGGAAGCTGCACAAACTTTTCAATTGGAACAAGCCGCAAGCTTGGCTCAAAAAAATATGGCTTTTTTGTGGAATGAATTGTGGCGATCTAAAGAGGGGCTTTATCGAAATTATGGGCCCGATGGGGTTTATACCCCAGCCTTTTTAGAAGATTATGCTTGGATGATTGCCGCCTCTATTCGGGCCTATGCATACGATTTTGAAGAATCCTATCTGCTCCAAGCACATACGCTGCTCCAAAAAGCTTTGGCTCTTTTTTGGAATTCGGAACACGACCTTTTTGAATTCAGCAAAACCCAAGAAAAAGAGGTCTTTTTTGAAGCGTTTCAAACCCAAGACGATGTCATCCCTTCTCCTAATGCGGTGATGTGCGAAAATCTCCAATTGCTGGGCTATTATTTTGAAGAATGGACTTGGTTGAGTACTGCCGAGCAAATGTTGGAACGGCAATCCTCACAAATGCTGGCTTATCCCCGGTCTCACGGGTATTGGCTTCGTTTAGTTCTTGAAAAAAAACATCGTAAACAAATCTTCGTCAGTGGAGAACACGCCTCTACAGCTCTTCAGGAATTAAGAAGCTCCAATCCCAGTCCACATCTTTGGGGTATCCTACATCCCAATTCTCAAATTCCAGCCCTGAAAAGAAAAACCCAGACGGATGGGCTCGAAATCCATATATGCATCCACCAAAAGTGCTTAATGCCCCTTTTTTCGGTGAAGGAAGCTCAAAAGGTACTTGAAAATTAAGAAGTCTTTTTCTTCGGAGGAGTAGTGATAAATTCTTTTAAATAAAAGGGCTCAAAATAGGCAACCGATTCGAAAGTTTTGTCCTGAAAAGCGCAAAACGCCAACAGGCTCATTTGGCTAGCAGAAGGAAAAAGAGGCTGTTCTAAAAAGTGAAAATTTTCATGAACTAAAAGGTCTTTAGATTTGGAAGCTCCATCTCCAAAAAAATAATGAGGAAGCTCTGGATTTAAGTCTAAAAAGGTCGTTGATTGCTCCAGAATCAATGCTTGGGTTTCACGTATCACTTCCCCTTGCTGGCCAAAAACGGCCGTATAGACTTCCAAACGCCGAGCATCTACCATGGGAATTAAATAGCCCGGATCTGCTACATGAACTCCTTGCGACAGGAGGGTTAAACTATTGATCCCGATTAGTGGAATGTCCAAAGCATAGGCCAATCCTTTGGCTGTAGAAACCCCAATACGAAGACCCGTATATGATCCCGGGCCCTTGCCCACAGCGATTGCATCGAGATCCGAAAGTTCTATCGGTGCTTGTTGGATTAGCTGCTGAAGGAGGGGATGCAGGTCTGTACTATGTGAATAGTGCTCGTGGGCCTCCTCCAACGAATGAAGAGTTTTTCCCTGATGGCTTAAAGCAACTGAACAATTTTTACTGCTTGTTTCCAATTGTAAGATCCAAGCCATAACTCCACTGATTTATCGAATAGGAATCCCGAAATAAAATTCGAGAACTTTTAATTTAAAAACATAATCATATTTAGCTCGAACCAAATCCGAAACTGCGGTTTCAAAACGTTGTTTGGCCTGCACATAGTCAAAGGAATTCATGACGCCGGCTTCATAGCGTTTTTTGGCATTATCCATTGCATCTTGGCGAGCAACTACTGTTTTTTGATTCGCTTCATAGAATTTATAAGCGCCCTTAGCGTTGTTATATGCCTGATTGACAGTAGTTTCTAAATCGATTTTTTGTTGCTCAAAAAGCTGTTGAGATTGCAACACATTGATTTGGCTTCTTTTCAAATTGTTTTGAGCCGATTTTCCATTAAACACAGGAATATTTAAGGCCAATCCAAAATTATGTCCGTCGTTAAGAGACAATTGATCCAATAAATCTAAAGGAGGTGCCACAGCAGTTTCAGAACGTAGGGTACGTACTTCTTGCAAAGTGCCAGCCACATAACCAATGGGAATCTCCGTTAAAGTGCCTGTCGGGACTAAACGATCGCTATAAGACAAACGGGTACTGTAACTATAAAAAGCCGATAAACGCGGTTGTAAAGCACTCTTGGAAAGCAAAACATTGGTTTCTGCAATTTCGATATTGGTTAAGGCCAGCTTAATGTCGTTACGATTTTGAAGCGCTGTTTCAAAAATCGTCTTGGGGTTTTCCAAAAGCACCTCCGAAATCGGGATATCAAAATCCTCTTCGGCCAATTCAAAGGTGGAATAATCTTCGATCAATAACAGTTGTGCGAGGTTAATTTTAGCTAAGCGAAGATTGTTTTCCTCATTCACTATGGCTTGTTCCTGTGAAGCCAGATTGGCTTCAATTTCATAAATATCCCCTACCCGAAGCACCCCTTGGTCGATCAAGGCTTGTGTACGTGAAAGTTCCTGAAGGGTGACTTCTCGCTGGTCTTGGCGAAGCTTGAGTAATTCCCTGCTGAAATTTACTTGCAGGTAGGCATTGGCCACCAGAAGCATCACATCTTCGGTCATATCTTTCAATTGATACTCGCGTGCTAAAATATTGAGGTTCGCAAAATGGAGTTGGCGGACATTTCTCAAGCCGTTATAGATAGAGGTGTTTACGTTGGCACTCATGGACGAAAACTGAGTCGTCACATTTTCCAAAAGTCCCGTAGTAATGTTTTGGTTTAATCCTATATTCCAAGAATGCGACCCCTGCAAGTTAAAGGTGGGTAAAAAATTTCCAATCGCATCAGCCTTATCAATAGCGGAGCTTTCCATATCCAGCTGCGCTCTTTTAATACTGATATTCATTTCAACCGCGCGGTTTACGCAGTCTTCCAAAGTGTAGGATTTTTTTTCCTGTGCATGAAGTCGATTAAAACCTGTAAGCAACAGAAAAAAGACAAATACATATTTCTTCATGGAGCGTAAATTATTCTTCAGAATCTTCTTCCGAGCGTTTTTCTTTTTCCTTTTTATTCCACACCTTAATTTCATCCTCCGCGCCAACACCTTCCAAGATTTCAGCGTAGATACCGTCCGAAATTCCTAAACGTACTTCTCTACGCTTAAAGCCCTCCCCTTCTTTAATTTCTACATAGGGTTCATCAGTTTCGCGATCGAATTGTAAAAGACTTTCTTGGATGGCCAACACACTGTCTTTTTTCTGTAATACTAAAGAAGCATTGGCACTGTATCCGGCACGGATATAGATGGAGTCATCTAAATAAACGTCCCCTTCAATTTTAAATTGAACCGCTCCTTGTTCTTCGTTTCCTTTGGGTGCAATGAATTTTAACTTGGCTTCAAAGGTTTGTTCTTCAATAGCACCAAGGGTTACTTCCAAAGGCATACCTACGGTGAGTTTCCCGACTTCGGCCTCGTCCACTTTACCTTCAAAAATCATTTTGTTCAGGTCGGCAATGGTTGCAATAGTGGTTCCGGCATTAAAGGTGTTACTTTCGATGACCTGGTCACCCTCTTTGATGGGAATTTCGAGGATGGTCCCGGCTACAGTCGCCCGGATATTGGTATTGGCAGTAGCTGCTCCCCCTGCAGACCCCAAGCGGATGATCTGAAGATCGGTTTCAGCATTTCTTAAATCTTGTTGGGCTTGAGAAAAACGCAACTCTGCATTTTCGAACTCTTGCCTCGAAATAATATCTTTTTCAAAAAGAGATTTGTTACGCTTAAAATCCAGTTCGGCATTTTTAAGGACTATTTTGGAGTTTTCTAAACGTCCTTTGGCACTATTCAACGATTGCTCGTTAGGGACAACCTTCACTCGAGCCAACAAATCGCCGTTTTGCACCAAATCTCCCTCCTCCACAAAAAGTTCTTCAATAATTCCTGAAATCTGAGGCTTAATTTCCACCTCATCTTCTGGGATCACTTTTCCAGTAACTACTGTCTTTTCTTCGATATTTTGAATAGAGGCCTTTTCGGTTTCATAGACCACCAAAGATTTGCTGTTGGTTTTTATAAAATAGGCCGCAGCAAACAATACTCCAAAGATCAGTGCGGCTATTCCAAGATATTTAAGATATTTCATATGGGCTTATACTAATTTTTACAAGGGTTATTCTTCTCTTAATGCGTCAATGGGTTTAATACTAACGGCACGTTGGGCCGGAATGAGACCAATCAATGTTCCTAAAAAAACCATGATAAATAGGGCTCCCAAAATAAAGGAGATGGGAACCGTAGGGTTCGTGTAAGGGAAATCCTGAAGATCAGCGGTTCCTACATTAATCCCTGCAAGGACAAAGGCACCGATCACAATTCCAATAATCCCCGCGATAGTAGTTAAAAAAATCGATTCTAAAATGATTTGGGTCCGAACTTCGCCTGGAGTTGCTCCCAAAGCCCGACGAACCCCCAATTCCTTGGTGCGTTCTTTCACTGAGATCAACAAAATATTCCCAATCCCAATCACTCCAGCGATGATCGTAGCGATCCCAACCACTAAAGATAAAAAGGTCATCCCTTTAGCAAAGCCGGAAATTTTCCCGAAAATTTCCCCGAGGTTGAAGGATCCAAATGCGCGTTCATCTTTTGGGGACACCCGATGAATTCGCTTCAAGGTTTGTTTGATTTGTTCTTCTACTGCAATCACATCGGCATCATCGTAGGCAGCGATGGTAAACCATTGCACCCGATCGGCAGTGTTGTATAAACGACGATAAGTCGTAAATGGAATAAAGATATCACTGTCGCTTTCAAAACCACCCCCCTCAATGTATTTGTGAATCCCTATAATCTGAAAATAAATATCGTTGATTCGAATATATTGGCCAATGGGATTAATCTCCTTTTCGAAAAGTTCGTCACGTGTACGTTCACCTATTACACAAACTTTGCGTTCTTTTTCAATATCTGCGATGTTTATAAATCGGCCGCCTTCGTATATTTTTTTGGTAGCAATCTTGGTGTATTCGGGATAGTCGCCGTAGATGCTATAGTTCCCGGAGCGGCTCCCTTGAACGACAAGAGGAGGGCTTCCTCCAAAAACACCAATCGCATTTCGGGGGGCGATGTACTGAATATCGGGTACTTGCCTTTTTAGCGCTTCAACATCCTGAATTTTTAATTGAATATTTCGACCGGTTTTAAAACCATCATAGGGAATACTGGTCGATTGCGCCCAAACAAAAAGGGAATTCATTGCTACGTTTTCAAACTCACGTTCAAAACCGTTGTCAAGTCCTTTTGCCGCTCCAGAAAGGGTTACATAAATGAAGATTCCCCAAAGCACCCCAATGACCGTAATAATTGTCCGGGTTTTATTTTTGGCAATTGATCCAAAAATTTCTTGCCAGGTTTCCCGATCGAAAAGTATTCTTATACTATTCATCTCGTAGGGCAATTATAGGTTTAATCCGAGCGGCGCGCAGGGCGGGTAAATAGCCTGCAATTCCTCCAAAAAGAATCAGTATCAAGGTCGCCATAATGGCCGTATTCATATCGACATAGGGATTTTTGATGAAGTAGTCTTCTAGAGAAGTTCCCAAGTTTTGAAGGGTGACCACCCCCAAGGCCAAGCCTAGATAACCCGAAAGCATCGTAATAAAGATGGACTCTTGCAGAATCATGGCAATTATGGAGTATGGAGAGGCTCCCAAGGCTTTTCGAATCCCCAACTCTTTGGTTCGTTCCTTAACGACAAAAACCATGATATTGGAAATCCCAATGATCCCGGCGATCAAAGTCCCTAAACCTACAAAAGTGACAATCATTTGCAACACTCCGGCAAACTGCTGATTCTGTTTGAGTTGATCGTTTACGTTTCGGATATAAATTCCTCCAGGGTCGTTAGGAGAAACATCTTTTTTGTCTTTTAGGTAGCGACGCAATCCTTTTTCAAATGCCACCCCCCCGGCATGCCCCAACTCGGGACGGAAGGTCACAATAATCTGGTCTAATTTATCGGTTCCACCCTCGATTCGCTGCCTAGTGGTATAGGGCAAATAGATCAATCGTTCTTCATTGTCGCCCCCTTCATCTTGAAAAACACCGACTACCTTAAAAGCGCTGGAATTCACATCGATTATTTTTCCGATGGGGTTTTCATTTTTAAATAAATCTTTGGCCACCAAACGACCAATAACCACTACTTTTTTGGACTCTTGAATATCTATTGTATTGAGAAATCGTCCTTGCATCATGATATTTTTTTCAATCTGCTGATGTGCAGGCATCACCGCTCGAGTACTGTAACTGTTCGACTCTGTTTTATATCTGACCAAAGCCCCTCGATTGATCCGCGGGGTGATACTTTCCAAATAAAAGGCAAAGTCTCGTTTGATATCTGTGAGGTCGTTGTTTTTAAATTCGATGCGCCGATTGGCTTTAAACCCTCGATACGGTTTAGTCGTTTTACCAGCGAAGAGAAAAATTGAGTTGGTAGCGTCGTCTAAAAAAAACTCCTGAAAGGTATTTTTAAGCCCATTGCCAAGACCAAATAGGATGATAAAAATATAAATTCCCAAAGCTACCGTAAAGCCCGAAAGTGCTGTTCTAAGGGGATTTTTACGGATGGTTTGGAAAATCTCATTCCACCGATCACTATTGAACATGGGCTGAGGCTTTTACTTGTTCTACTGGAGTATCTCTTTCGATGATTCCATCCTTGAGATATACAATCCGTTTACACATTTGTGCAATATCCGGTTCGTGTGTGACCACCAAAATGGTGTTGCCTTGATCATTAATTTTTTGAATGAGGTCCATCATCTCATAAGAGGTAGTGGTGTCTAAGGCCCCCGTAGGTTCGTCCGCTAACAACACTTTGGGGTTGGAGGCCATAGCTCGGGCAATCGCCACCCGTTGCTTTTGCCCACCGGAAAGCTCGCTTGGCAAGTGTGTAGCCCATTCAGCTAGCCCCATTTGATTCAAATAATCTAAGGCAATTTCACGGCGTTCTTTTCGCTTCATTCCCTGATAGTACAGGGGCAAAGCTACATTTTCCAAGGCCGTTTTATAATTAATTAAATTGAACGACTGAAAAACAAATCCCAAAAACTGATTGCGATATTGGGCCGCTTTTTTTTCGTCTAAATTTTCAATAGGAACGCCGTCGAGTTCATAGAATCCGGAATCGGCCACGTCTAACATTCCCAGGATATTTAAGAGGGTGGATTTTCCCGAACCGGAAGACCCCATGATGGCTACCAGTTCCCCGGGAGCTACTTCAAAGTCAATTCCTTTCAAAACGTGTAGGGAAGACTTACCGGTCTTATAAGATTTATGGAGCTCTTGGATCTTAATCATAATAGAAAGTTAGACAAAAGTAGGGGTTTTAATCTGCCCCCTTAGATAAAGGACAGAAAAAGACATATTTTGTTACAAAATTATTCTTTTTTTTGAAATATTTTAAAAATTCTCCATCCTACAAAGGCAACGAGGATATACGGGATCGCCATTAGATACAAGATTCCGTTGTTGATTCCTCGAGCAGTTGCCAGTCCCTCTTCCGACTCTAAAACTGCACGGCACATAGAACACTGGGCCTCTAAAGGAAAGGATAAAAATAGAATGCAAATGAAGAGTGCTACACGAAGTCCCTGATCAGACATAGTAAGGTGAAATCATCAGATATACAATGACACCCGTGACGGCGATATACAACCAAATAGGGAAGGTTATTTTAGCAATCTTTTTATGATCATCAAATAATTTTGAAATCGCTCGGACATAGGTAACCAATACCATCGGGATAATCCCGATCGACAACAACACATGAGTTACTAAGATGAAGTAGTAAACCGGTCGTTTCCAACCCTCACCGCCGTATGGGGTGGGATCCGAAGTCATATGATAGGCGACATACATCACTAAAAACATCAAGGACAAAGCAATTGAAGTTTTCATGAGTTGCTCATGCAAGAGCACATTATTGTTTTTGATAGCGTAGAGAGCAAAGACTAACAAAATAGCCGTTATCGCATTAATAGTAGCATAAATCGGGGGTAAAAATAAAAGTGGCTGTACATCGGGGATACGGATGGTGAATAACAAAGCTACCGCAACGGGAATAATCACAGAAACTGCAATAATTGCTGTACGATATTTTTGTGCGAGTGGTTTTCCCATAGCTATTTCAATTTATTCCTTCAACAACAATTCTATATCTTCTATAAGAGCTTCAACCTCTGGTGCTCTTCCCGACTCGTTATCTAACCCAGAATAATAAACCATCGGATTACCATAGGAATCTAATCGGGATCTAAAATACCCTTTTTTATCGATCAATGCAAAGTATCCTTGATGTTCAAAGCCTCCAGCGACATTGGGGTTAATTCCAGCAAAAATATTGAAACCCTGATTGGCGAGCGTATGAATGGTCTCCATGGGTCCGGTAAGAAAATGCCAGTTAGAACTTTGCACCTCATAGGTCTCTGAATATTTTTTTAACACATGAGGCTGGTCATAAATCGGATCGATTGAAAAAGAAGCAATTCCAAAATCGGGACTATTTCCATACGCTGTTTCTATGACCTTCATGTTTTTATTCATTATTGGACAAATGCTGGGACAGCGCGTAAAGAAAAATTCTACTACCCAGACCTTACCCAAAAAATCGGTTTCGCCAATCCAAAGGGAATCCTGATTCAGCATTAAAAACTCCGGAACTTTTTTGGCTTCCTTATTGATATTGAGGTAGGCCAATGGTTGTGGGGCCACCGATCGGCTACTATCAACAATCGCGTTGCGCTCTACACGACTAAAAATTTTGGGTAGAAATAAAAGTCCAAAAAGGAGAATAACTGCAACTAAACCCAGATATTTAACTAAAGTTTTCATCTCAACTATTTGCTGCGATCGGCGTTGTATTTCTTTAATGCCAAACGATATTCTGCCAAAATTACCTTGACATCATCTACCATTTTCTTATGAATTTGCGCCACCGATTGAGCATTCACTCCCCACAAAGTATCTATATCTTTATCATTAGTCCTTCCGCGTAGAGCTTTATTTTTATCAATAATAAAAACGTAAGGACTGCTGTAATTGGAGTTTAATTGATAAGGAGTCTTTAAACTGTTAAATTGGTTTTCTAGCTGTTGAGGAGTTCCGTAGAGAAAATGCCACTTTTCAAGGTCTGTTCCCGCTCCGGTTTGCAATTGATATTTAAGACTATCCACCGCAGCTTGCTGCCCCTCCTCCACCAGGAACACAAATTGAAAATCCTGAAATTGATAAAAACGTTTGTAAATCTTTTCATTTAAATTCAACGCCTCGGCTTTTTTAAAGGCCAAATTATTCCCCCAAAAACCCAAAATAGTAATCTGATCTTTTAATTGAGGTGGATCATCAACTGTAGAATTAAAATCTAATAATTCATTGACCTCAGACGTAAGTACCGGCAGCCGGGCAAAATTGTTTTTACCCGAGGCGAAAAACATATACACAAACAAGGGTAGGAAGAAAAGGGTTCCTAAAACAACAATTTTCTTCAACCCGGGCTTCATACACTTATTACATTATGGTTGGTAGAATCTAAAAATTCCAGCTGACAAAACCGTTTTTCATCACTTCAAAAATATAATCCGCTTCCACCAAAAGGATAAAAATTAGGTAAGGGATTAAAATCAATAGAGGAAGAACAATAGAGCTTTTTAAACTGCTTCTTTCGTCTCGGATATGCATAAAGTCCCAAGCGATGTAGTAGGCCTTCACCAAGGTTAGGATGATGAAAATCCAATTGAGTAGTTTCATCCCTAAAAACATGGTCATTAAGGCTGCGGGTTTAAGAATCCCTAAAGCTACTTCTACAGTTGTAACAATTGAAAGGAAAATAAGGACTCCCCAGATTTTTTGTTGATTAGACTTAAACTTTAAAAGCCCTCTGAATATTGCGAGTTTGTGCGTTTCTGCTGCCATAATTATACCAGATAAAAGAAGGTAAATACAAAGACCCAAACCAGGTCTACAAAGTGCCAATAAAGACCTACTTTTTCAACCATTTCATAATGGCCGCGGCGTTGGTAAGTCCCAATGATCACATTGAAAAAGATAATGATATTAATCACCACCCCTGAAAAGACGTGAAATCCGTGGAATCCTGTAATGAAAAAGAAAAAGTCAGCAAAAAGACGATTCCCATATTCGTTATGAACCAAGTTGGCGCCTTCCACTACTTGAGTAGCACTCTGAATTTTCTCAAGAGCTAGTTCCCGGCTCAGAACCGTTTTTTGACCCTCAGCGGTCAATTCCTGAGTGCGTATCGTAAGGTTGTTTTGAGCGGCAAAACCTGTCTGAACTTCCGCAACAGTATAGGTGGGAAGAGTTCCTTCTTGCTCATACCAAATACCATTATAAGATTGGTGGGTTTCGCGTGTTTGTTGCTGGGGGTTGGCCACTTGGGCTAGGGCTACACGTTTCCCGGTATCGGCATTAACGAATTGTAAAATCTGGCCTCCACGGGTTTCGAGTGCTCCATATTCGCCTTTGATAAAGTTTTTCCACTCCCAAGCCTGTGACCCTACAAAGATAGCTCCGCCAATGATGGTCAACAACATATAAAAAGTTACTTTAGCTTTATTCATATGGTGACCCGCATCCACAGCAAGCACCATGGTAACCGAGGAGAAAATTAGAATAAAAGTCATCAAAGCCACATAATACATAGGGGCATCTACCCCATGCAGAAAGGGAAAGTGTGTAAACACTTCATCTGCGATGGGCCATGTATTGATATTTTTGAATCGAGAAAAGCCATAAGCTACCAAAAATCCAGAAAAGGTTAAAGCATCTGAAACGATAAAAAACCACATCATTAGCTTCCCGTAGCTTGCATTAAGCGGCTGGTTACCACCGCCCCAAACTGAAGTTGGCTCTGCAGAATTTGCTGCTGTTACTTCCATAAATATTTAGTCAAATTTTTTCCACTTCAAATGTATTACTTTTTAGCCGTAAAGCATGACGAAGGCATATAAATATACCCAGAGAAAATCTAAAAAGTGCCAGAACAAAACCGACAATTCCATCCCCAAATGACTTTCAGCTGTATATTTTCCCGTCTGTACCCGGTAAAAGGTGACCCCTAAGATTACGATTCCTGCACTCAAATGCAAGAGGTGTAACAAAACCAAAACGTAAAGATAAGAGGTCGTGATAGAACTTTGCGGCCCGGTAAAATAGTACCCGGAATCAATAATCTGTTGAAAACCCTGAAATTGAGTAAAAATAAAACTCAATGCTAGGACGAGAGTCGCCGAAATCAGGAGTTTAGCTTGCGCCTTGTTTTCCTTTCGAATCGCTGCTTGAGCCCGATGGAATAAAAGACTACTCAAGAGAATAATAGCAGTTGAAATACCAAAAATTCCGGGAACTTGAAAATCTTGCAGCCAATCGGCACGTGTGCTGCTCACAACATAGGCACTGGTGAGTCCTGCGAAGGTCATCGTCATACTAATCATGCCGACCCAGAGCATCATTTTTTTAGCTTTTTGCTGGGGTTGGTTAAATTTATTCATCCGAATATTAATTTGTCTATCACATAAATCAACTGTAAGCCTGTGATGTATAGAATACTCGAATACATCAATTTTCGTGCAGCTTCTACACTATTATCTCGCATCAATTGGAGAGCAAAATAAAGCATTACTAGTCCTAAGAGTACTATGCAAATACCGCCATTAATGGATAGGTTTAAGTCTCCGGTATAGGGGGCCATAGGCAAAAGGGAAACTACGATGGTCCACAGGGTGTAGAGTACGATTAGGAATATGGTTTGACGGTTGGCTTTTCCGGTGGGCAACATTTTAAAACCCGCTTGATTATAGTCTTCTTCTAACATCCAGCCAATAGCCCAAAAATGGGGGAATTGCCAAAAAAACTGGACCATAAATAAAACTCCGGGTTCAATGCCGAATTTTCCAGTAGCTGCCACCCATCCCAACATAAATGGAATAGCGCCTGGAAAAGCCCCAACAAACACAGATAGAGAGCTTTTACGTTTTAAAGGGGTGTAAGCAGCAATATAAACCAAGAGGGATAGGAGTCCAAAAAATGCAGTTTTTATATTAATGGCATATAACACTAATGTTCCTAAAATAGCTAAAACCAGTCCTATCTGCAGACCCATTTTTTTAGACATTCGTCCAGAGGGGATTGGTCGATTGCGCGTGCGCTTCATTTGCGCATCCAGATCGGCTTCGATCACTTGATTCAAAGCGTTAGAGGCTCCTACCATCCCATAGCCTCCGATCCATAAGAGTAATAAAGTCGTGATTTCGTAGGCGTCTGCAGCAAGAAGATAACCTGCAAGGGAAGAAAACATAACACTGATAGCCAGTCGAAACTTCGTCAGTTCCAAAAAATCGGAAACTATCGTGTGATTGTTGGTTTTAGGAATATTGGTGGCTTGCGTCTTCATAGATCTTTCTCCGCTACAAAGATAGGTGCTGTCCCCTGTTTATACAATGGACTTAAACGAAAAAATCCCGAGAGGTCTCGGGATTTAAACTGTTTATTTTAAACGGAAAGTAATCGGGATACTAAAGGGTACCCTTACCGGACGTCCGCGTTGTTTTCCGGGCGTCATTTTCGGTAATTTCCCAATGATCCGTGCTGCTTCTTTTTCTAAGTTTTTGTCTGGACCTCGCATGCGTACTCCGGTGATGGAGCCGTCTTTATCGATGATAAAACTCACATATACACGTCCCTGAATACCCATCTCCTGAGCGATCTCCGGATAACGGAAGTTTTTACGGATATGTTTATTGATCTTGTCCTGGAAACAAGCCCGACGTTCTGATTTTTTTACACGCTCACAACCGGGATAGATCGGTACGTCTTCAATTACGGCAAAAGGAACATCAAGGTCTTCTTCTACTTCTTCAATCTCTACATCTTCTACTTCAACAATTTCTTCTTGATCGGTCTCCGTAGATTCGATCACCGTTTCTTCCACTTCTTCCTCATCTTCCACAACCTCGATCACTTCGGGGGCTGGTGGAGGGGGTGGAGGTGGTGGGGGTGTTTTCAATTGTTCAGTAATCGGCACTTCCTCATCGTCATCGTCTT
>JBMYNJ010000041.1:0-13280 GCA_049598145.1 Flavobacteriaceae bacterium
AAGTTGGAGTATTTCTATTTCCTTCCTACCTTTGTTATGGCTATCAAGGCGATGGTGATAAAATTGGAGTGAGTCAACCCCTAAAAATCTATATCCATCTTTTGGAGCACCGAATCAATTAATTTTAAATCTCTATGAAACCAACTCTTCTCTTATTTACATTTCTCTTAGTCTTGAGTCACTGCAAATCTCCATACCCCCATTTAGACAATGGAATGTATGCGGATATGGAAACCAATAAAGGAACTATTCTTTTAAGTCTCGCCTATGACAAAACCCCCGTCACGGTAGCCAATTTTATTGCCCTAACGGAGGGAAATCACAATCAAGTATCTCCAGAATTTAAAGGAAAACCTTATTACGAAGGAATTGTATTTCATCGAGTCATTCAAGATTTTATGATCCAAGGAGGAGACCCTACCGGAATGGGATCTGGCGGGCCCGGATACCGATTTGACGACGAAATAACCGACCTCAAACACGATGGCCCCGGAATATTATCTATGGCCAATGCTGGTCCAGGAACCAATGGAAGTCAATTTTTCATCACCCACAAAGAAACCCCATGGCTCGATGGGAAACATACCGTTTTTGGGTTTGTAGTGGAAGGTCAAAATGTTGTAGATTCGATTGCTCAAAACGACACCATCCGTAAGATTAAAATTATCCGAAAAGGGAAAGAAGCGAAAAGTTTTGACGCTCCTAAAGTTTTCGATGACTATTTATCCAACAAAGAAGCAAAAGAAAAGGAGGCCGCTGCTAAAGCTGCAGCCATCAAAAAGGAAAATACAGATCGGTTTGACCAATTAAAATCACAGACCACCAATGCCGAATCTGGCCTGTCCTATGTGATTACCACCCAGGGATCAGGGCCTTCGGTGACTACCACCAACAAAGCCCTAACACATTATGCCGTTTATTTTACTGACGGCACTTTATTAGATACAAGTTTATCGGAGGTAGCGGATCGCAACGACATGTTGAATGAAGCCAAACTTGCCGCAGGAAAATATGTGCCTATTTTGGCAGATACCTCCCCAGAAGCCGAACTCATTGCTGGATTTAAAGAAGGGGTTGCCCTATTAAAGCAGGGAGATAAAGCTACCGTATTTTTACCCTCCAATTTGGCTTATGGAGAAAAAGGTCGTAGCGGGATTGCTCCCAATACAGACCTGATTTTCGAATTGGAAATTGTTGAAGTGATCGAATAAAAAACACTTCTTATGGTCAATAATCAACTGCACCGGTGGAGGAAATTGCTCCTCGGATGCAGTTTTTTTTTAATCGCTTGGCTGCTCCCTTATCTTACAAACGAACATTCCTCTGGCGTCGGGGCTTTCTATTTTTCCAAGTTCTATAGATTTTCACAAAGGACAACAGCCATTTTCTTCGACCGGATTCCCATCTCAGTAGGGGACTTGTGCTACGCTTTAGTTATCCTGAGCTTTTTCTATGCAAGCATTAAATACTTCCGAAATCCCCGTCTTTTATTCTCCCACTGGAAACTATGGGTCTTTTGGTTGGGCTTGCTTTTTTTAGTATTTCAATTGCGCTGGGGGCTCAACTATCAGCGCGTCGCAACTTTTCCAATTCAAAAAGAATTTCAGGAGTTCAATTCCGATGCTTTGATACGAACGGTTGCGCAATTAATTGATCAAACCAATAGCCTTCATCAAGAATTAAGCCCACATCCCGATTCTATTGCTCACATCCCCTATTCTAAGAAAGAGCTCCAAAAAATAATTGAAAATGCATCTTATTTTAAATCCTTTCAAACTCCGGTAAAATTGAAGCACTCGGAATGGAGTCTTGCACTTTCGTATATGGGATATTCCGGTTATGTAAACCCTTGGACCCTAGAAGCACAAGTCAATCGAAAAATTCCAAAAATGAGTTATGTAATTACGGCAGCTCACGAACTGCAACACCAATTGGGGATTGCTCCCGAGAATGAAGCCAATTTTGGAGCCTTTTTAGCCACCAGTTCACATCCCGATCCATGGATTCAATTGGCGGCAAACAGCTTTGCTTTGCGTTATTGCCTCTCGGCACTTTGGCAAAACATACCCGAAGAAGCCAAAACCCTTCAAAAAAAAATCCATCCGGGAATCCTTGCTGGTTATCGTGAACAAGTCGCCTTTTGGAAGCGTTATGAAAACCCCTTGGAGAACCTATTTAAATGGTCATACGATCATTTTTTAAAGGCTCAAGGACAAGCTCTGGGGATCCAATCTTATGGAGCTGTAGTGCAATTACTTATTCAACATTTTGAAAATAAAGAAACTACACTTGAAAACACAAAAAAAATCCTTATTTTAGAATAACTCAAATCTCTGTTGGCGCATAGCGCGAAAGGCATAAACAATTATTACCATCATTCATGAAAAATCTAATTCAAGGATTCTTGGCCTTTACTTGGGGCATAGGTGTGCTATCGGCACAGGACTATTTTCCAACCAATACCCAAGTAAAAACAGTGCCCAAAACCATCCATGCATTTACGAATGCCACCATACATATCGATGCACAAACCCAGATTGAAACAGCAACTCTACTCATCCAAAACGATCGAGTGATCGGGGTAGGAAAAATACTTCAGGTACCCAAAAATGCTATAGTTCATTCCCTGGAGGGCAAACATCTTTATCCAGGATTTATTGAACTTCACAGCAATTTTGGGATCGCTGATCCCAAGGCAGTACCGAGTAATGGACGAAGTGCCCAATATACCGCCGACCGAGAGGGATACTACTGGAACGATCACATCCGAAGCGAATACAATCCCCAAGACGACTTTAAATTTGATTCCAATAAAGCAGAGAGCCTCCGAAAGATGGGCTTTGGACTGGTGAATACTCACCGAACATCTGGAATTCATCGAGGAACCAGTATTTTAGTCGCACCTGCTAAACAGTCCACAGATGCCTATCGAATGCGAAAAACCCAAGTGGCGGAACACTATTCGTTCCGGAAAAGCAGGGCTTCTCGCCAATCCTATCCCAGTTCTGTGATGGGGGCTATTGCACTGATTCGGCAATTGCACGCCGATGCCTCTTGGTACGCAGAAGGAAATGCCTCCAATACCGATTTAAGCTTAGAGGCATTAAACCAAAACAAGTCGTTGGCGAAAATTTTTGATACCTCAAATGCGCTCGATATGCTCCGAGCGGCCCGACTCGGCCAGGAACTACAACTGGAATTTGCCATTGTTTCTGATGGACGAGCTTATGAATACTTACGTACGCTTAAAAAGCTTCGTCCCACCTTGATTATTCCTATCGACTTCCCAAAATCCTATCCCGTAGACGACCCCCTTCTCGCTTCTAAGATCAACTTAAATCAACTCCGATACTGGAACCAAGCTCCTGCCAATCCGGCTCAACTGGCTGCAGCTAATATTCCCTTTGCCCTCACCAGTAAAGGCCACAAAAACCCTGCTGATTTTTTTAAACATCTACGGCAAGCAGTGGCTTATGGATTGAGTAAAAAAGAAGCTTTAAAAGCCTTGACCCAAACCCCTGCAAAAATTTTAGGGATCTCAGATGCCGGTCATCTCCGCAAAGGAGCTATTGCTAACTTTTTAATTACTGATGGAGACTTATTTGACTCAAAAACTCAAATTCTCGAAAATTGGGTCATCGGTACTCAGGACCTTTTAAAAACTTCCAAAGAAAAAGATATTGATGGAGCATACAGCTTCCAACTTAATGATCAAGAATACACCTTGAAGCTCAAAAAAAGTACTGATAAAATAAATGCCGAAGTTTATAAAGACACTTTAAAACTAAAATCTAAAGCAAAATACACCAATGGATGGCTATCGGTCAGCTTTTTTGAATCGGGGAATACGGCACAACTTTCGGCCCGAGTAGTGGAAACCGACCAACAAATTGAAGGCAATGCGCTCAGTTTTGATGGAAAAAAATTGCCTTTCGCGCTACAACCACAAACCCATACCGAAAGTAAAACCCTAAAGGAAAAATCAAAGAAAGCACCTCACACACCCCCCGTGCATGAGGTCACATATCCCAACAATGCTTTTGGATGGAAAGAACTCCCCAAACCCAGTAATGTTTTATTTCAAAACGCGACGATTTGGACCAATGAAGCTGAAGGAATTTTGGATCAAGCCGATGTACAAGTTAAAAATGGAAAAATTGTCGGAGTTGGTAAGAGTTTAGATCCTACTGGATTCACCGTTATCGATGCCAATGGGAAACATCTGACCAGCGGAATCATTGATGAACATTCCCATATTGGAGCTTCGAGTATTAACGAAGGAGGGCAAAATTCTTCGGCAGAGGTGCGCATAGCTGATGTTTTAGACCCAACAGATATCGATCTGTATAGAAATCTAAGCGGGGGCGTAACGACGATTCAGATTCTCCATGGATCGGCAAATCCCATCGGAGGTCGATCGGCCATTATCAAATTGCGCTGGGGGAAAACGGCGGATGAAATGCTCTATGAAAATGCCCAACCTTTCATCAAATTTGCCCTTGGGGAAAATGTCAAACAATCCAATTGGCAGAGTTATACTCGTTTCCCGCAGACCCGTATGGGAGTTGAGCAGGTGTACGTTGATTACTTTACCCGAGCTCAGGAATACGGAAGAAAATGGAAAGCTTATCGCAGTTTAAGCGCACGCCAAAAATCAAAATCCAAGGCCCCTCGTTTCGATTATGAGATGGAAGTTTTATTAGAAATCATTGAAGGAAAACGTTTTATTTCCTGTCATTCCTACGTTCAAAGTGAAATTAATATGCTGATGAAAGTTGCTGAACAATTCGGTTTCCGTGTCAATACCTTTACACACATTTTGGAAGGATATAAAGTAGCGGACAAAATGCAGAAACACGGAGCAGGTGGCTCCAGCTTCTCCGACTGGTGGGCCTACAAATACGAGGTGAATGATGCCATACCCTACAATGCGGCCATTATGCACGATGCCGGAGTAGTTGTCGCCATTAATTCTGACGATGCTGAAATGTCGAGACGTTTGAATCAAGAAGCTGCCAAAGCAGTCAAATATGGTGGGGTTTCTGAGGAAGAAGCCTGGAAGTTTGTGACGCTCAATCCTGCTAAGTTATTGCGTATAGACGATCATGTAGGAAGCATAAAGGTAGGCAAAGAAGCAGATCTAGTTTTGTGGTCCGATCATCCTTTGTCGATCTACAGCATCGCTGAAAAAACGATGATTGATGGGATCTTTTATTACGAAGCCGATCAGGTATCCAAACAAATGCAAATAGCACAAGAAGAAAGACAACATTTAATGGAGCAAATGCTCAATGCCCAAGTTCATGGAGACAAACCGAAGGCACCCATACAAAAAATGAAAAGAGAATTTCACTGTGAAACTTTAGACGAATAGTCATGAAAAATATCCATATATATTACCGTAGAATTAGCAGCCTTATGCTCATATTTGGCTGTGGAATTTTAATCCATGCGCAACAAACCCCGGGAGCTCCACAAAGCCAAAGCATCCTGATCACAGGAGCAACCGCCCACTTGGGTGATGGCACTGTGCTGGAGAACAGTGCTCTGGGATTTTCCGAAGGAAAAATTGTAGAAATCAACTCTTCAGATGCGATCCAAAATTCCTATGACCGAACCATTGATGCACGGGGTAAGCACCTCTATCCCGGGTTTATTGCCCTCAACGCCACTCTGGGGTTGGTAGAAATCGATGCCGTTCGTCCAACCAATGATGTAGACGAACTCGGACAATTTATCCCCCATATCCGTAGCATTATTGCCTATAATGCCGAATCTAGAATAGTGGAAAGTGTGCGGCCAAACGGCATCCTTACTGCACAAATCTGTCCCAGAGGAGGAAGTATTTCCGGGAAATCTAGTGTAGTCCAGTTAGATGCCTGGAACTGGGAAGATGCGGCTTTAAAGATCGATGAAGGCATTCACCTGAACTGGCCTAGCCCCTACCAATCCGGTCGCTGGTGGTTGGGAGAAGACCCTACCCTGAAAGCCAATAAAAACTATCCCAAACAGGTACAAAGCATCCGCAGTTTTTTTGAACAAGCACAGGCCTATCATCAAAATTCAAAAGGTCAGCGTACCAATTTACCCTTAGCCGCCATGAAAGGGGTCTTCGAAGGTCAAACACAGATTTATGTGCATGCTTCGCAGGAAAAGCAAATCGTGGATGCAATCGTATTTTTAAAAAGCATGGGGCTAGAGAAAATCGTTTTAGTCGGAGGAGAAGATGGTACTAAACAGGTTCAATTCTTAAAAAAACACAAAATCCCCGTAGTAATTAATCAACCGCACACTTTACCCAAAGGAGAAGATGACGATCCCAAAGAAACCTTTAAAAGAGCCGCAACCCTTCAAAAAGCTGGATTAGTGGTAGGGATTGATGTTCGGGGGCGAATGGAGCGTATGAATACCCGAAACCTCCCCTTCTATGCAGGAAGCTTTGCAGCCTATGGCATGGACAAAGAGGATGCCTTAGGTTTAATTACTTTAAATGCCGCTAAAATTTTAGGGATGGATGCACAATTAGGGAGTCTGGCTGTAGGAAAAGATGCTACTTTTTTCCTCAGTGCAGGAGATGCTCTAGATATGCGCACCAATCAATTGGAACACGCATTTATACAAGGACGTGAATTAAGTTTGGAAACCCACCAAACTCAATTGTGGAAACGCTATCTGCCCAAGGTGACCGAATAGCCTTAGGATCATGCAATCCATTTCTAGTCTGCAAAACGATCGGATCAAGCAATTGATTAAACTTCAGCAACGATCCCGGAGTCGAAAACAAACGGGAATGTTTTGTATTGAAGGGATCCGTGAGATTGAAAGAGCCCTTTTGGGCGGCTACCAAATGGAACACTTCTATCGTGTTGTCCCCGAAAAAACCCCTTCAGAGAAAATCGAGACCCTACTGGAGGGTTCTGAAGCAAAAACGACTTGGGTTACCCCTAAAATCATGGAGCAGCTTTGCTATCGAACATCGAATCAGGTTCTTGCTGTGGCACATCAAAAAAAACATGATCTGGGAGAGATTAAATTTTCCGATCAAGGCTTGTATTTAATTGTCGAGGGAATCGAAAAACCCGGCAACTTAGGGGCTCTATTGAGAACGGCAGGAGGATTGGGGTTAGACGGTGTTTGGATAGTCAATAAACAAACCGATCTCTACCATCCCAACTGTATCCGAAATAGTATGGGTGCCGTTTTTCGAATTCCGACTGTTGTGGGTGCTTTAGAGGAATGGCGGCCCTTTTTCCAAAAAGAAAATATTTCAATTATTGGTGCGGCTTTACACAACCAATCCATCCCCCTGGAACAAGTAAAGTTTCAACGTCCCTGTGCTATTGCTGTCGGAAATGAAGCCGAGGGGCTAAGTAATGCACTAATTGAGGAATGTTTCGTTTTGGCAAAAATCCCGATGGCCAATGATATCGATTCGTTAAATGTATCTGTAGCCGCAGCTATGTTTATGCATCAAGCGCTCCAATGGTCTTAAGCCTACCAAATATTTGTTAATTTAGGAAAGTGATTGTTGATCCTGAAATAGAAAATAAAGAGATTGCTCAGCAGTATAAAGAATTGCTTCGCATCAGCTATCAAACCCTAACTGCGGAAGACAAAAAACTTATCCGACTCGCTTTTGATACCGCTGTTGATGCCCATCGTGATCAACGTCGAAAATCTGGGGAAGCTTATATTTTTCACCCCATTGCAGTGGCTAAAATTGTAGCAGACCAAATTGGTCTGGATGCAACCTCGATCGCTGCTGCGCTGCTTCACGATGTGGTGGAAGATACCGCTTATACCCTGGAAGACTTGGAACGACTGGTGGGCTCGACGGTCGCTAAAATCGTCCACGGACTAACTAAAATAGCCCACCTCAAAAAGGACAAGGATATTTCATTGCAGGCAGAGAATTTCAGAAAAATGCTTCTGACCTTAAACGATGATGTCCGGGTAATCATTATTAAAATCGCAGACCGGCTCCATAATATGCAAACGATGGATGTGATGCCCGAATATAAACAGGTCAAAATTGCTTCCGAAACACTTTATATATATGCTCCACTTGCACACCGAATCGGTTTATACAATATTAAAACTGAATTAGAGGACTTAGGTTTAAAATACACCGAGCCCGAAAGGTATCGAGACATCAAAACCAAAATCGAGGGGAGTAAAGAAGAACAAGAGGCCTACATCGAATCCTTTGCTGCCTTGATTAAGGGGCAACTCAATAAGGAACAACTCAAATATTTTGTCAAAGGCCGGAGTAAATCGATTCATTCCATCCATCGGAAAATGCAGAAACAAAACATTCCCTATGAAAAGGTGTTTGACAAATTTGCCATCCGAATCGTTTATCAAGCCGACCGCTCTCAAGAGAAATTTCTCGCCTGGAAGATTTATTCAATTATCACGGACTTTTTTACGCCCAACCCGACCCGATTAAGAGATTGGATCACCTCTCCCAAATCAAATGGATATGAAGCCCTACACATTACTGTGATGGGTCCCGAAAATCGTTGGATCGAGGTTCAAATTCGATCCGAGCGCATGCACGAAATTGCAGAAAAGGGCTATGCGGCTCATTACAAATACAAACAGGGCGGACAAAAAGAAATTGGAATTGAAGATTGGCTGAACAAACTCCAAGAAGTTTTAGAAAACAATACGGGCAATGCCGTCGATTTTGTCAACGATTTTAAACTCAACCTCTACGCCAAAGAAATTTTTGTTTTTACACCACAGGGAGAACTAAAATCCCTTCCTCAGGGAGCTACAGCACTGGATTTTGCCTTCAGTATTCACACAGAAGTAGGAATGAAATCCAGAGGAGCCAATGTCAATGGAAAGCTGGTGCCTTTGAGTCGGGTCTTGAAAAGTGGAGATCATGTGGAGATTATAACTTCAAATCAAAGTAAACCGACGGCGAACTGGTTGGATTTTGTCCGGACTTCTAGGGCACGAGCAAAGATTAAATCCTCTTTAAATGAAGAGAAGAAAAGAATTGCAGAAGAAGGAAAAGAAATCCTCCGAAGGAAACTTAAACCCTTAAAACTTAGTTTTAATGAACGGACCATCAGTCAGATGCTCCGATACTTTAAATTAAACGCCAGTCAAGACCTTTTTTATCGGATCGGGCTGGGAACGATAGACAACAGCAAGCTCAAAGAATTTTCGGCCGACTATAACAATACGTTTATTAACTTTTTTAAACGTCGAATACAATCCAAAGATCATCCCAGAGTATCCCCAAATACAGAAGAAATATCTAGCAAATTTGACAAATTGGTCTTTGGAAAAGAAAAACAGACACTCGCCCATAGTTTGGCCAATTGTTGCAGCCCGATTCCCGGAGATGAAGTTTTTGGATTTATTACGGTCAAAGAAGGGGTGAAAGTACACAAGAAAGATTGTCCTAATGCTTTAGGTTTACAGTCCAATTACGCCTACCGGATTTTACCAGCCAAATGGATAGACTCCTCTGCAGAAGAATATTTTGCTACCCTTAAACTCAACGGCTTTGATGCCTTAGGCCTGGTCAATGAAGTCACACGGGTGATCTCCACCACTATGCATGTGAACATTAATCGGCTTAGTTTCGAAACCAACGACGGTTTATTTAAAGGTGAAATCAGTGTAAGTGTCAAAAACAAAGCGATGCTTAATAAATTGGTTCAGAATTTGATGCGTATTAATGGAATCGAAAAAGTTATTCGCAGTTAATAACATTGCTTAATTTAGCCTTATGAACCAGCAAAAGAATCCTCAAGAAATTGTTAAAGATGTATTTATCGGCTTCTTGGACAAAAACAAGCATCGTAAAACACCGGAACGTTTTGCCATCCTTTATGAGATCTATGACAGTCAGGAACACTTTGACATCGAATCGCTCTATGTCAAAATGAAAAATAAGAATTATCGGGTCAGTAGAGCCACTCTATACAATACCATTGAATTATTGCTGGATTGTGGTTTGGTCCGCAGACATCAATTTGGAGGAAGTAACATTGCTCATTACGAGAAATCTTATTTCGATCGCCAACACGATCATATCATTCTGACCGATAGCGGAGAAGTCAAAGAATTTTGTGACCCGCGAATTCAATCGATTAAAAAGACGATAGAAGAAGTTTTTGATATAGAAATACACAATCATTCTTTATACTTTTACGGCACAAAAAAAACAAAGTAATTCCAAGCTTTTATGGCGGTAGATTTATTATTAGGCCTTCAGTGGGGTGACGAGGGCAAAGGAAAAATTGTTGATGTTTTAACCCAATCCTACGATATCATTGCACGCTTTCAGGGCGGGCCAAATGCTGGGCATACTCTGGAGTTCGATGGCATCAAACACGTATTGCACACCATTCCTTCTGGAATTTTTCATCCAACTGCCACAAATTTAATCGGTAATGGCGTGGTAATCGATCCTGTTATTTTCCAAAAAGAGATTGAAAAACTTGAGCCTTTCAATATTCCTTTAGAGACCAAACTGTTGATTTCCAAAAAAGCCCATCTTATTTTACCGACACATCGCTTGCTGGACGCGGCATCTGAAAACGCCAAAGGAAAGGCAAAAATTGGTTCTACCCTCAAGGGTATTGGTCCTACTTATATGGACAAAACCGGACGAAACGGAATGCGCGTCGGAAGCCTCCTGTTGCCTGACTGGAAAGAACGATACGAACAACTGAAACAAAAACACTTACATCTTTTAAAACAATTTCAGCAAGAACCTGCCTTTGACTTAGAGGCAGCCGAAATTGAGTTTTTTGCCAGCATTGACAGGTTAAAAAAATGCCCTTTGGTGGATAGTGAACATTTTTTATATGAGGCTCTTAAGGCTGGAAAGAAAATATTGGCCGAGGGCGCTCAAGGGTCTTTACTAGATATTGATTTTGGCACCTACCCTTTTGTTACGTCCTCTACTACAACCGCTGCAGGGGCTTGTACAGGCTTAGGAATTGCCCCGAACCTAATACAGGAGGTCTTTGGAATTTTTAAAGCCTACACCACCCGAGTGGGAAGCGGACCCTTCCCCACAGAACTCTTCGACGCCGATGGCGAACGATTGGGAAAAGTGGGTAATGAGTTTGGCGCCACTACAGGACGGGCACGCCGATGCGGATGGCTGGATTTAGTCGCATTGAAATATTCGGTTCGAATTAATGGAGTTACCCAACTCATGATGATGAAAGGCGATGTCTTATCCGGGTTTTCGAAAATCAAGGTTTGTACGGCCTATCAAACCCCAGACGGGCCTATTGATTATTTCCCTTACGACATTTCTCCGGAACTGGTAACCCCTATTTATACCGAAATGGAGGGATGGAGCGAAGACCTGACGTTCTTGGAAGATTCCCAAAGCTTCCCTAAAGCGTTACAGGATTATATTGATTTCTTGGAAAAAGAACTGGAAACCCCTATTCGAATCGTTTCCGTGGGACCGGATCGAACCCAAACCATTTTCCGTTAATTTCAGACCCATGAAACGCCTTGGCGCAGCCCTTCTAATCGGAATTTTCTGGATCGGAAACGCTCAAGAGCAAACCACCGTCCAGAAGCGAACAGTAGAAATTCGCCAAGCAGGAGGTGCGATCCGGGATGAAGCTCAATTTCCAGGGGCAACTTTATTAACCAAGAATGATCAAACTCGAGTAGTACTCTTCCACCAAGGAGCCCAAATCGAGTCCGATCGAGCGTATTTCTACAATGCAGATAACTTCTTTAAAGCCGACGGAAATGTGGTGTTTACCCAGGGAGATTCTCTACGTATGGATTGCGCTTACTTGGAATACAACGGTCAGAATCAGAAAGCCAAAGCCTGGGGGTCTGTAGTACTCAAAAGGCCGGACATGATCCTAAAAACAGATACGCTACGTTTGGACCGTTTGGTGCAACAAGCCTTTTACAATACTCCCGGAGTCATAGAAGACCAGGAAAGCATCCTGACCTCCAATCGCGGACGCTATTTTATGGATCAAAAAAAATATCGTTTCCAATCCAAAGTACATATCGATAATCCGGATTACACCCTGGACAGCGAACAGTTAGACTATTATACAGAAAAAGACCTGGCTTATCTCTACGGCAAATCTCGAATCGTAGGGGACACCTATGAAATTGAATGTCTTCGCGGCTTTTACAATATGCAATTGCAACGGGGATATTTTAAGCGCAATGCAACCATTTATTATGATGGAAAAATTATTCAAGGAGACAGCCTATACTTTGAAGATGCCCGAGAGTATGCCGCTGCGACAAACAACATTAGTATTAGGGACCCCATCAACAAATCTGTCATTACAGGACATTATGGGGAAATCTTTAAGGCCAAAGACTCTGCCATTATTACCCGAAGAGCATTAGCCGTAAATATCGTAGAACAGGATTCTCTATTTATTCATGCAGACACCCTACTGGCTACCGGTCCGGAAAACAATCGGATTCTGAAGGGGTTTTATGGGGTGCGAATTTTTAAACAGGATATGAGCGGGGTTTCCGATTCCTTGCATTTTAATGAAAACGAGGGCATCATCAAACTGCTAAAAAAACCTTTGAGTAAAAGAGATCAACAGGTATTCACCACTTTGGATTTTAACCGAACTAATCCGGTGATGTGGTTGGGTAAAAGCCAAATGTCGGGCAATGAAATTCAGTTGTTTATCGAGCCAAAAAGCCGCAAATTAGATACTCTAAAAATATTAGAGCGCGTGTTTATTATTGAAAAAGATTCGCTGGATCGTGGAGGTTTTAATCAAGTTAAAGGCGGTCTTTTACACGGTAATTTTGAAGCGGGAGCTTTGGACCGCATTGATATTGAGAAAAACACAGAAGTCCTCTATTATATGTATTCTGAAGATACCAACGAACTGATCGGGATCGACAGAACCGACTGTAGTAGCCTCAATATGTGGATCGAAAACAATGCTATTGGAAGCATACAATTCAACGTACAACCCTCTGGAATGGTGTACCCGGAAAAAGACCTTCCCGTAAATGAAAGGCGTTTAGAGGGTTTTATCTGGCGGGAGGAAGAACGGCCAAAAAATAAAAATGACCTTTTCGATGCCGAAGATTTAAAGCTACCTTTAGTCCCCATACAACCCATGGAATTGTTGGAACCGTCGGAAGTGGAGGATTCAGATGATCAGTGATTTTTTAAAATATCAAGCCAAAACAACACCCGACCCCATGGGGTTAGAAATATCGAGGGCGAAAGGGTGTTATATCTACGATCAAAACTCACGCAAATATCTGGATTTTGTCGCTGGTGT
>JBMYNJ010000042.1:0-13188 GCA_049598145.1 Flavobacteriaceae bacterium
CTATTGGTGTAGGGGTGGGGCTGTTTGTCCTTTCGGATACGATGATTGCTTTTAATAGTTTTTATTTTGACTCCGAATTTTTTGGGGGGTGGGTCATGGCTACTTATTTGAGTGCACAAGCCTTAATTATTTCGTACTTTATCGGTATAAAATCTATTCAATAATGCAGCGACTATTTTTATTGATATGGATGTGTTGTGTTGGGTCAATGCTTTATGGGCAACAAGACACATCTGAAATGTCTGATGAAGACTATTATGAAATGTACCCCGAACCCCTTAATGATCCAAGCTCAGAAGGACAACGTTTTTTTGTAGAAGACCTCTTGGATGTAGCGGGTTATGTGCTGAAGCGGATCGAGATTTATCAAACTCTTCCCAATAATGCTCGAGTGTTTCGCGTGAAGTTCGATTCGATTAATGGGGCCTTTATGTTTGTGCGCTGGGATAAGAAGAATAAAGAGAATGTTTTGGCTAATAAACTGATTGATCCGGGGGTTTATTTGAATCTAAAAACCGCCCAAGAAATCATGCGAAAGCAAACCGATCAGGCGAGCTTTAGCGTCAACGATGTCGCCCTTCAGGCTTCCGATCAAGAACAAATCAACAGCGGAGAGCTTCAAGAACTACGTGAAGAATTCAAGTTAAAGGAAGAGGAGAAAAAACTCCAAGAAATGGAGGAGCGCATGCGTCAGAAAATGCGTAGTCGTCGCCGAAAAAAACGGAATTAACCCAGAGTAACCGTAAGTGTATTCCCCTCGATTGCGGTGGTGTAACACGATAAGCCTCCGTCGCAATTTTGGTTATAGCTGTTGCCGTGATAGGAACAGGTGAAAACACCTTCTGCAAAAGACCAACCGTCTCTATTCCCCTGGTGCGGACATGCATTGTCGAAAGCACGGATGGTTTCGCTGTCGATTCGCAATAACAATAAGTTTTGCGCTGTATAATTTACCCATCCTCCTACATTGTTAAGAACGGTAAACATATCTTGGGTCAGATCAATGGTAATAACGTTTTCTTCTCCGGTATTCACATTATTATTGGGGTTTTGAGCGGGCGGATCTACAGGTTCCATTCCGTCATCACCACCATCCGAACTACAGGCTTCCAATAAAGGAATGCCAAAAGCTGCAAATACAATGGGTGCACAAGCTGTCTTTAAGAAATCTCGTCTGTTATTCTTCTTATCCATCTTTTTTGTTTAAAGATAATAAAATAAAGTTAAACATATTTATTATTTTTGGATCGATTTAATTCCCTTCCATGCGACACTTTTTAAGCTATGTCTTTCTTGTTTTATCAACCTATTTAAGCGCCCAACAATTGGGACAAATCAGCGGTCGAGTGGTCGATGCTCAGTCAGAACTTCCGCTCCCCGGAGCCACTATCGTTTTAGACGGGACCCGCCTGGGAGCAATTACGGATGATAAGGGCTATTTTATCCTGGAAAATGTCCCAACAGCTTCTTATAATATTCGTTGTTCCTATATCGGATTTCAGCCACAAACACTCTTCAATATTATCGTAAAATCTGTGGGGACTCCACCATTGCTGTTTAAGTTGGCAGAGGCCGAAAATAGTTTGGATGAAATCGTAGTTTCCGAACGGCCATTTAAGACTTCTAAAGAGACCCCCCTGTCTATACAATCCTTTTCTGCGGTAGAAATTGAGACCTATCCCGGCGGAAATAACGATATCACCAAGGTGGTTCAAAGTATGCCAGGAATCTCTCCATCCATCGGTGGATTCAGAAATGACATTATCATACGAGGAGGAGCTCCAAATGAAACGGTTTACTATTTAGATGGGATCGAAATTCCGAACATTAATCACTTCAGCACCCAAGGAAGTGCTGGAGGTCCAGTAGGGATGTTAAATGTTTCGTTTGTTCGCGAAGTGACTTTGGCCAGTTCTTCTTTTGGCGCCGAATACGACAATCCGCTTTCGGGAGTATTAGCTTTTGAACAGCGCGAAGGAAACCCCAACCGCTTTGGTGGGAATTTTAGGGTTGGAGCCTCCGAAGCAGCTTTAACCATAGAGGGACCCTTATTTAAAAAAGACGATCAGCCTGCTAAAACGACTGCTTTATTCTCTGTTCGGAGAAGTTATTTGCAATTTGTTTTTGAGTTGATTGGCTTACCCATCCGTCCGGATTATTGGGATTATCAGTGGAAAATTCAACACCAATTAGATACTTACAATACGATTAATTTTATTGGTCTAGGTTCTATTGATGATTTTTCGGTAAAAGCTCCTGACGATTTTGACGCAGAGCAGCAATCCACATTAGAACAGGTTCCGATTATTCAACAAAAAACCACAACCGCCGGGATTTCATGGAACCGAAAGTTTAAAGACGGTTCTGGACAACAAACCTGGGCATTGAGCACCAATCGCTTGGATAACCTATTTTCGCGCTATCAAGACAATGAATCTCAAACCGGAATTTTGTTTCAGAACGATTCTTATGAATGGGAAACCAAGTTGCGCTTTAACTCGACTCACTACACCCCTGGTTGGAAGTGGAGTTGGGGATTTAATGTGCAGCGTTCCGACTACGAAAACCGAACACAATTGGTCCGGTCGAATATCAATTACATCACTACTATTGATTTTGCTAAATACGGACTCTTTATTAAAGGAAGCCGCAGCTATTTAGACGACCGATTGGATTTTTCATGGGGTATTCGATCCGATGCCGATAGTTTTTTAGAGAACTCTTCTTTGCTAGACAATCTTTCCCCACGCATGTCTCTTTCTTATGCAATTACGGAGGATGGCTTATGGAAGTTTAATGCCTCTGCTGGGCGTTATTTTAAACTTCCTCCCTATACTATGTTAGGATTTAGAGACCAAAACAATCGGTTGGTGAACCAATCGATCCAGTATACTCAAAGCGATCATCTGGTTGCAGGGATTGAATATAATTTAGGGCGAGCTGCTCGGATCACCACAGAGCTATTTTACAAAAACTATGGAAATTACCCTTTATCTCTTGTGGATGGCGTTTCGTTAGCCAACAAAGGAGCCGGTTTTGAAGTTCTTGGGAATGAAGCGGTGCAAACCAGCGGTTCGGGGGAAAGTTTAGGAGTGGAGGTGCTCTATCAACAGAAATTGAGCAAAAACTTTTATGGAGTATTTGCCTATACCTATTTTAAGAGCCAGTTTTCAGGGATCGATGGGAGGTACCGACCTTCAGTTTGGGACAGTCGTCACCTATTATCTTTTTCGGGGGGTTATAAACTTCGCCGGAATTGGGAAATTTCGGCTCGCTGGAGATATGCAGGAAAGACCCCCTATGTCCCCACAGATACCACGGCCAGTTTAGCGACTTATCCTGAAATAATACTGGATTATAATCGTTTGGGAGAAAACTATTTAAATCCGTTTTCATTAGCCGATTTGCGCATTGATAAAAAATGGAATTTTAAACGATTCTCATTTAACTTTTATTTTGAATTTCAAAATTTCTTGGCTCAGCAGGTGCCTCAACCGGAAGAATACGGTTTGGCTCGAGATGCTGAGGGGCAATTGGTACAGCCCAGGCAATTGGAAGAAATTGATGTTAATTCCAGTGCCATTCCGATACCTTCTTTTGGATTGGTACTGGATTTTTAGGTATAGAGTTCGCTATAGCCTTCAGGGAGGATCAAATGAATTTTTTGAACTTCCCGATTAATTTTTTCAATCAAATCATCGTGGATAGGAACCAAAAGGATTTGTCCTGCTTTCTCTATTTCGATCAAGGCTTGAGCAGACTGGTCCTGTACCCGAACCACTGTTCCCAGAAATAGGTCTTTATCCCAAGCTTCAAAGCCTTCGATTTCGTGATAGTAAAATTGATTTCCCTCCAGTTGGGGTAAGGCTGCTAAGGGGAGGTATAATTTTTTACGCATCAATGCATCAGCACTTTGTTCGTCGTCTACTTCTTCAAACTTAATGCGTAAAAGAGCACTTTTATGCAGACGGATTTTTTCAATAAAAAAAGGAATCAGTCCCGTGGGGAGTTCCACCAAAACTGATTCCAATTGTTCGTATAGATCGGGATTATCGCTTTCTATCTTGACGAGAATCTCACCTCGGAAACTGTATTTAGAGGTAATAGTTCCCAGATAGAAGCAGTCCGCGATTTGCATTCGTGTTTATTCTTCGCTAGAAGTTTCTTCTTCTGGAGTATCGGGAGTTTCCTCAGCAGGAGCTTCTGCAACAGGGACGTCTTCAGTAGGCGATTCTTCTTTAGAAGCTGATTCAGCATTATCTTCATTTGGAGTATCTGCTACAGCTTCCTCTACAGGGGCTTCTTCGCTAACTTCAGCCTCAGCAGCGACCTGTTCTTCCTGAACTTCCGCCTCTGCTTCTGCTGCAGCCGCCAATCGTTTCTCGTTGACTTCTTTCTCAGCCGCAAGAGCTTTGGCACGAGCATCGGCCTCAGCAGCACTTAATCCATCTTTTTTGGCTTGGATTTTAGCTTCTTTTTCTTCTAACCAAGCTTGGAATTTTTTCTCTGCTTCTTCCGCGCTAAAGGCTCCTTTCTTGACCCCTCCATTTAAGTGGTGCTTGAGCATCACACCTCTGTAAGAAAGTAAGGTACGAGCCGTGTCGCTGGGTTGCGCTCCATTTTCCAACCAATTCACAGCAGCATCCACATTGATGTCTACCGTAGCTGGATTGGTGTTGGGGTTATAAATTCCGAGTTTTTCAAGGTAGCGTCCGTCACGTTTGGCTCGGGAATCTGCTGCAACTACCCAATAAAAAGGTTTTCCTTTTTTTCCGTGTCGTTGAAGACGAATTCTTACTGGCATATCATATTAATTTATGTGGGTACTCGACCCACGGGTTATTAATTCAAGGGTGCAAATGTAAAATGCTAAAGACTTCTATCCTAATTTTCAACTAACTTTTGTAGGGTTGCCTCTATTCCGTGAATACTGTCTGGGGAATAGCCAGCCATGCTAAACGCTATATTTCCCTCACGGTCCACAACGATGTTGGTTGGAAAAGAGCTGATTTGAAGAGTTTGGGTCAATAATGTCTGCTGTCCGGGAATAAGCGTATAGTCAAACCCCTGATTTTTTATAAATTCTTTTACTTTTTCCTGAGAATCAAAAGTGATTCCCAAAAAAACAACATCGGGATGGGATTTGTACTTTTCCACTAAGGTATTGAGTTCCGGCATTTCCATGATACAGGGTTTACATTTGATAAACCAGGCATTGACCACCAAGATTTTTCCTTGAAGGTTTGCGCTCGAAAGGGAGTTGCCATCCAAGTCTTTAAATTCAAATGCCGGAAATTTTTTTCCTTCCCCTACAGAAGAATTCTTCATCATTTCTTGCTGTTCCTTCATCATGGCTTTTTCCATCGCATTCAGCTCTCGGTGTCGGATAGCAACGATTTTCTCATCCCCTTTTTTTCGGTATAAGTCAAAAGCTTTATCGCCATTCATTAGTACGCCGACAAATTCTTTCGTCCCGATTTTCTCACCTGTATCGTTGTAGGTGTCCAAGGGAGTTCCTTTGTAAGAGGCATTTTCCATATCGATGCTCAAATGTTGGGCAACATTCATCATTTCAAACATGGGAATCACTTCATATTCATCCCAATCTTTGATCTGAGCTGTCATTGTAAAGGCACCTATCAAGAGTAGGGCTAAAAGATTCATTTTGAAGAAGTTCATATCGGTAATTTTAGGGTTTTCCACAAAAAAACAAAATAAAGAGAAGTCCATATCCCAAGGAAAGGTTAATCTTCCTTAGCGGCAATTTTAATCAAGATTTCCGCCAAGGGTTTGGGCATCGAAAAGTTGGGGGTGTGACTGCTCTTCAGGCTATAATATTCTTGAACTCGCCCATCATACATGCTCTGTTGGACTTCTATAGGAATGGCACGATCCTCAGTACATTCGATATAATACTTCGGGATTTGTCCCCAATGCTCTTCGCTAACTTCTAATTTGTAGGCCAGTGGAGCGGCAGGCTCCGGAACGATTTTAGGAGCTACTTGTTCAAAGGTTTCCAAAGGGGTGTCGTGGGCAAAAGCTGCATGTATTTGATCAGCAGCTACAAAGGCTTGGGATCGATCTTCAGACAAATAGAAATGATCGACAGCAGTCGATCCTTGGACCCCTTCGACGGCGTCGAAAAAGGAAACGTCGTTGGGAACCAAAAAGGCTGTGAGATATACTAAAGATTTCACTTTATAGGGGCGTAATTCGGCCACGCGACTCACCGTTATCCCATTAAAACTATGCCCGACCAAAACGACGGGTTTCAATTGACTGTCCAGGATTTGTGTTAGCGCATCCACATAATCGGTCATATAAATTTCTGAAGCCAAAATTTTCGAAACACCATGCCCGGCAAATCGGGGGTAATTACATGGTGTCCGGCGGCTTCAAGTTCTTGCTTAACGGCATCCCATTGCCAAGAGCCCAGCCAAGCGGAGTGCACCAGGACAAAGGTGGTGGGTTGAAAAGCAGTAGATTTTTCTTCTTTTTTGGTAAATGGTTTGCAACTGACTAAGAGTACAACCACTAATAGACTGACGGTTAATGTTCTCATAAGATTGGGGTTTGTAAGTAAAAACCCCACCTCCGGGGAGGTGGAGTAGAAAGGTTAGGGGTTAATAATTAAATAGATAATCGATTTCTAATTCGCGTACGTTACCCAATTTGGCTAACGCATTTAAATCCACATCATTTTTGTTGCCGATAATTACGGCATCAAACTTTTGATTTTTGATAGTAGAGTTAAAGAAGGCTTCTAAATCAGTAAAGCTCATTTTTTGAAGCATTTCATAGGTGTCTTTTCGGGTGTCGTAGTCCAATCCTCTTTTTTGGAGATTTTCATAGGTCCAGAAGATATTCGACTTCGTGATTCGTTCATTTTCCAACTGTTGGATGGCCGATTGGCGAGCGATTTCAAATTGTTCGGGGATATAAGGCATTTTTTCCAGAAGGGTTTGCATGGCTCCGACGGCTTGAGGAATTTTATTGGCCTGGGTTCCGATATAGTTGAACAGATAGTCGGAATTTATATCATCGGAGGCTTGAGAATAAATGGAGAATACTGAATACGCCAAAGATTGAGACTCCCGAAGTTCTTGAAAAACGATAGACGATATTCCGGAACCGAAATAATTGTTATACATCTGAGTGGCAGCATCCAGTTTGGAGTCGTAGCCATTCCCTTTCCCCAACAAAATTAATTCGGCTTGTACCATGTCATAATTCGCAAAATAAACCTGATTACTGGGCACTTGCTCTTCGTATTCTCGTGCCTCCGGATATTCTTTTAAAGGAGCCTCTACTTGGTGATGTGTGTTCACTTCAGCTGTTATGCCCTTGAGGTCTTTCCCGTAATAGAATAAACGATGTTTGTATTTTTTAAGCGTCTTTATCAAATCCACTAAGTTTTGGGGATTTGTCGATTTTAATTGCTCAATAGAGATATTGTTTCGCAAACGAGAATTTTCTCCGTATTGGGCAAAACTACGCAAGCCATTCCAGAGGATACTACTTTTATTGGATTTGTTGTCTTTACGGGCTTTGGCTACGGTTTCTATATACTTGCCATAGGCATCTGCATCTACTTGCAAACCTTCAATCACTCGAGTCATCAGTTGAAGACCTTTTCCCATATTTTCTCGAAGTCCGGAAAGTGAAATAAAAGTTTGATCGTTTCCTACACTGGTGTTGAGACTGATTCCGAGTTTGTAAAATTCTTTTTTGACCTCTTCAGCACTTAATTCGGCTGTTCCTAAATAATTAAAGTAGTTCAGGGCATAGGTCAATAGGGGCATATGGTCGCTTCCCATATCAAAAATGAAATACAATTCTGCCAGGTCGTTGGTAGGGTTTTCGATGTGCGCTACCTCTAAACCGTTGGGTAGGGAGGTTCGTTGAATGGCGGATTGAAAATCTACAAATACTGGGGCTGTTTGCGCTGATTCCATAGCATCGAAGGCCTGAATGAATTTGGATTGCTTATCCCGATTTAAGGCCACAGGCGTAATTCCCGGATTTTCCACTTTAACCAAATCTGTGCTTTCCCCCTGACGCTTGTAGGCGACTACATAATTCTCCTGAAGATGTTCCTGCGCATAGGCCATCAGCTCTTCTTTGGTGATTTTTCGGAGTTCGCTCATGAAGGCGACTTTATCTCTCCAGTCTTGAAAACTGATGTAGGCATCTAAATATTCGTAGGCCACACTGGAAATCTCTTCGTAAGAACGCATATTACTCAACTTCATATCGTTAATAACGGCATCGATCAGCCAAGAATCAAAATTTCCGGTTTTAATATTTTCCAATTGTTCCAACATTAAATTCTTCACCTCTTCTAGGCTTTGGCCCTCTTTGGGACGTCCGTTGAGGGTATACATGCCATAGTCGATCATGAAGTCATTGTAAGAACTTGCTCGTAATACTTTCTGTTGCTGGTTTAAGTTTAAGTCCAGCAAACCGGCGGTGCTGTTACTCATCAGCATATCGATCAGGGTCATGTATTTTTGATCTTCAGACCCGACCCCTCCGGTCCGAAAAGCCACTTGAACACTTTCCGCATCGGGCCCAAAAACCTCCACTTCGATGGGAGCCGAGATTGGGGCTTCTATAGGTTGTTTAGGGTGAGTGACTTCTTTTCTTTCAAAGCTGCCAAAGGTTTCGTCTACTTTTTGAATAACGCTGTCGAATTCCAAATCTCCTACCAATATAACAGCCATGTTGTTGGGAACATAGTAGGTGTCGAAGTAATTGTGAATCGCTACCATCGAAGGGTTTTTAAGGTGCTCAGCTTTTCCTATAGTTGTTTGTTGTCCGTAAGGATGTGTGGGGAATAGTGCATCCATTAGGGCAAAGTTTAACTTCTGACTATCACTGTCTTGGGATTGGTTAAATTCTTCATATACTGCCTCCAATTCGGTATGGAATAGTCTTAAAACTAATTCACTAAATCGCTCCTTTTCCAATAAAAGCCATTTATCTAATTGGTTGCTGGGAATTGTACTCATATAAACGGTCAATTCATTAGAAGTACCTGCGTTATTTCCCTCAATTCCCAATGAGGCTACCATTTTGTCGTATTCATTTGCGATCGAGATTTTAGAGGCTTCCTGAGAAACTTGATCGATCTGTTGGTAAATGGCCTTTTTTTCTTCCGGGTCAGTCGTCTCCTTATGCTGTTCATACAAATCAGAAATTTGTTTTAAGTAGGGTTCCTCGGCCTCCCAGTCTTGGGTGCCAAAATGAGAAGTTCCTTTAAACAACATATGTTCCAAATAGTGGGCTAAGCCTGTATTCTCTGCGGGATCGTAAACCGATCCTGCACGAACCCCAATAAGGGTTTGAATTTTTGGCTCGTCTTTATTTTGACTGAGATATACTTTTAGACCATTTGAAAGAGTGTAGAGACGCAGACCGGTGGGGTCGTTTGCCACGGTTTCATAGGTGTAGCCGTTGGCATCGGTATGGGTGCTCACTGCATGGCCTTTAAGGTCTGAGCTGCATTGGATTAATCCTATAGCCAGCAATAAGAGTATCAATTTTTTCATAGGAGTTTTTCTATATTTTTTATTTTGTAGGTACGTTAAGACCCTAAATTTAACTAATTTCCACTGAATTAATAGTAGGCAAATCTCTATAAGTAAATAGATGTTGTGTGCCCTATCAAAAACCCCTACTTTTGCGCCCTAAATCATTTAATAGATGGAGATTAAACGCGTAGATAATGGTGACCTAACTTCCTTGGTGACCCTATCGTTGAAACAGGAAGATTTTTCGCCAAAAGTAGAAGAAATTTTGAGTGACTATCGCAAAAAAGCAAATATTCCAGGTTTTCGAAAAGGGAAAGTACCTATGGGAATGATCCGCAAGCAATACCAAGACGCGGTGACTGCCGATGAAGTAAACAAACTTTTGCAACAAGAATTGGACGGTTACCTCCAAAAGGAAGCGCTTGATATCTTAGGTCAGCCCTTACCGGTAATGAAGGATCAAATCGATTGGAAAGCTCCCACCATCGCTTTTGATTTTGAACTTGGACATACCCCTGAATTTGAAGTCTCATTAAAGTCGCGCAAAAAAGTCACGCGTTATAAAATCAAGGGCGATGCTAAAATGGTAGAGGAACAATTGCAATACATGCAAAAGCAATATGGAAAATTGGTAGCTCAGGACACAGTCGCCAAAGGGGTCGAAATCACAGCGCAATGGGTCCAAGCCGAACAAAGCCTTGAGAGTTTAAGCACCTTTGAATTGGATAAGCTCTCTACAGCTGCTCAAAAAAAAATAACTGGAGCTAAAGTGGGAGATACCCTAGCCTTAGATGCTTCAAAAGCATTTGCCGATGCGGCTGCTGCTCAACAACTTTTAAAAATTAATGCCGAACAGGCCGAGGGATTAACCGGAGATTTGCAAGTTGAAATCAAGGAGGTAAACCTGCGCGAATTAGCAGAATTAAACCAAGAATTGTTTGATAAATTATATGCCCCAGGGACTGTTACTTCCGAAGCAGAACTTCGCGAAAAGGTTGAAGAAGGTCTTCAAAAGCAATTTGAACCACAAGCCGATCAGAAGTTTATGAACGACATTACCGAATTTTTGGTGGAGCAAACAAAATTTGATTTACCGGGAGATTTTTTAACGCGTTGGATCCAATCCACAAGCAAGGAGCCCCTAACCGATGAGCAAGCAGCAGAAGAATATGAGAAATCTGAAAAAGGGATCCGCTATCAGTTAATCGAAGGAAAAATCATCAAAGCTTATGAATTGGAGGCTAACTTTGAAGACTTAAAGGCCTATGCTGCAACTTTGGTGACTCGTCAGATGGCGCAATATGGACAGGCTGCTCCCGAAGGTGAAGAACTCGACGGAATTGTGGCCCGGGTTCTTTCCAATCAGGAGGAAGCCAGACGTTTGTCCGAGCAGATGATGCAGGAACGTATGTTGGAATTCTACAAAGAAAATGCTCCAGCCAAAGAAAAAGAAGTCACTTTCGAGGCTTTTGTAAAAGAGGCTTATAAGAACTAAAAACACTATCTTGCATTAAAGCACAGCTATGAACTACGGAAAAGAATTTAAGAAATACGCTACTCAGAAACACGGGATTAATGCTATGTATTACGATAAAATCGTAAGTAGTATGACTCCCTACATCATTGAAGAACGTCAATTGAATGTGGCTCAAATGGATGTCTTTTCTCGTTTAATGATGGACCGTATTTTATTTCTTGGAACTGCAATTGACGATAACGTGGCCAACATCATCCAGGCCCAGTTACTTTTTTTACAAAGTGTAGATGCTTCCCGAGACATACAGATGTATATCAATAGCCCCGGAGGTAGTGTATATGCAGGGTTAGGAATATACGATACGATGCAATTTATCAAGCCTGACGTAGCTACAATTTGTACGGGAATTGCGGCTTCAATGGGGGCAGTATTGTTGTGTGCTGGAGCTGATAAAAAACGTTCAGCACTGACGCATGCACGTGTCATGATTCACCAACCTTTGGGCGGTGCGCAAGGACAAGCTTCGGATATCGAAATTACGGCACGTGAGATATTAAAATTAAAAGACGAGCTATACCAAATCATTGCCAAACACTCCGGACAAACCGTGGATAAAGTTCACGATGACAGTGATCGAGACTACTGGATGAGAGCTGAAGAGGCCAAAACCTACGGGATGGTTGATGAAGTCTTGAAGAATACCGACAAATAATATTTCTCTATGAGCGAGAGCCCCTTGAATTGTTCCTTTTGTGGTCGTCCAAAAATGGAGACCCAATTATTGGTGGCTGGCATCGATGCACATATTTGTGATCGGTGTATTCAGCAGGCCAGTGGAATTGTTCAGGAGGAAATGAAGCTTGAGCAAGCTCAAAATGTAGCAAACTTTAATCTCAAAAACCCTAGAGAAATCAAGGCCTTTTTAGATGATTACATTATCGGGCAGGAGCAAGCCAAAATCACTTTAAGTGTAGCGGTCTACAATCATTACAAGCGTATGGATCAGGCCGCCATTGCAGATGAAGATCTGATTATTCAGAAAAGCAATGTATTATTGGTAGGACCTACCGGAACAGGAAAAACTCTAATGGCACAAACGATCTCTCGCTTGCTCAACGTGCCTTTGGCTATTGTAGATGCCACCGTGCTCACTGAAGCCGGCTATGTAGGTGAAGATGTAGAAAGCATCCTGACACGGCTGCTGCAAGCCGCCGATTACGATGTGGATCGTGCCCAAAGAGGAATCATCTTTATTGATGAAATTGATAAAATTGCCCGCAAAAGTGACAATCCCTCCATTACCCGTGATGTTTCTGGAGAAGGCGTACAACAAGCCTTACTGAAGTTACTGGAAGGAACCCTAGTCAACGTTCCGCCTAAGGGAGGACGTAAACATCCGGATCAGAAATTTATTGAAGTAGATACTTCCAATATTTTATTTGTTGCTGGAGGGGCCTTCGATGGGATTGAAAGACATTTAAATAAGCGACTTAACTTACAATCCATCGGCTATAAATCGGAGGTAGACCGCCAAAAAATTGATTCGGATAATATTTTGCAATACTTAACTCCGGCCGATGTTCGGGCCTATGGTTTAATCCCTGAAATTTTGGGTCGATTGCCTGTATTGACTTATATGAATACCTTGGATGCAAAAGCCTTGCGCTCCATACTTACAGAACCTAAAAACGCTTTGATTCGACAGTATATTCGACTCTTTGAGATGGATGATATCGATTTGAGTTTTACGGAGGGTGCCCTGGATTTAATTGTTGAAAAAGCTTTAAATTTTGAATTGGGTGCTCGGGGCTTACGTTCGCTTTGTGAAGCTATTTTAACGCAGTCGATGTTCGATCTGCCCGGGACAAAAACTCAAAGCCTAAAAGTAACCAAAAGCTTAGTTGAAGAACGATTAAAATTGGCCAAGCTTCCGGAATTAAAGGCGGTTTCTTAAATCCTTTCTTTCAATTGCTCTAAAAACTTACGCTCATTAGAGAGTCTGGGAACTTTATGTTGTCCTCCCAGCTTGTTGTTTTCAGCCAACCATTCTCGGAAAAGCCCTTTTGGGGTGGCCCGAACCACAGGCATTTCTAGAGTCATGTTTTTATAGCGCTTGGCTTCATAATCCGAATTGAGGCTTTGCAACGCCTGATCCAGTGCTTGGGTAAATGCCTCTAA
>JBMYNJ010000043.1:0-12955 GCA_049598145.1 Flavobacteriaceae bacterium
CACTCGCATCCATATCGATTTCCTTGCGAATTCGGAGCAAGTCTTCCTTATTGGGGTCCCAAAAACCAACCGCTAAAAAGCTGTCTCCGGGTTTCAGGTGGATGTAATAGCCGCCTCTATATTCAGGTTTCAACCGATGAAAGGCCATCCCAAAATGGGTTTTGTAGGGCGTTTTGTCTTTGGAAAAGCGAACATCCCGGTAGACCCGAAAAAGCTTCATCTTTTCTACTTGATCACTCGATTGCAATTCAGACACAATCGATTCTCCCAGAGCTTTGACTTCAGCTTCAAGGGCTTTAAACCGGGTTTTGTGATCGGTGAACCACTCCCGATGGTTATTTTGTTCGAGTTCGGAAAAAAAGGTGTAAATATCTTTCGATAGCATAGGCTCGAAGGTACAATTTCTCCCGTGAGATGGCTTAGCGCTTGCGATTTTTTAACACTTCAACCACATCGTTTAACTTAAATCCTTTGGCCTGTAAAAGAATCAGCCAATGGAAAAGTAAATCAGCGCTTTCATTTAAGAATAAGTCATCGTTGGAGTCTTTGGCTTCAATCACGGTTTCCACCGCCTCTTCCCCAACTTTTTGAGCAATCGAATTGATTCCTTTCTGAAATAAACTACTCACATAACTGCCCTCCTGCGGGGAATCCTTTCGGTCTTGAATCGTTTTTTCTAAGGTTTTCAAAAAACCATAAGACGGTTGATTGGTTTGATTCCAGCAGGTGTCTGCTCCTTTGTGACAACAGGGCCCAACTGGGTTTACCTGCACTAAAAAAGTATCCTGATCGCAGTCCAGTTGGATATCTACCAAATGTAAAAAATTGCCACTCTCCTCCCCTTTGGTCCATAAACGTTGCTTGGAACGGCTAAAGAAAGTGACTTTCCCGGACTCTTGAGTCTTTTGAAATGCTTCGGCATTCATATAGCCCAACATTAAAATTTTTTGAGTAGTGGAGTCTTGGACAATTGCAGGGATTAGACCATCGGGGTTTTTGTTAAAATCTGGTGTCATATGCGCATGGGTATTTTGTAATTTTTTAAATATTTTTTTAAATCCGGAATTGGGATTTCACCAAAATGGAAAACACTAGCTGCCAGTGCTGCATCTGCTTTTCCTTCAATAAAAGTATCAGCAAAATGCTGGGGAGTCCCGGCCCCTCCGGAAGCAATAATGGGGATATTTAATAGGTCATTTAATTCGGCCAAAGCCGTATTGGCGAATCCGTTTTTGGTACCGTCGTGATCCATGGACGTGAATAGGATTTCTCCGGCTCCTCGATCGGCCACTTCAGTCGCCCATTCGAACAGATTGGCATCGGTGGCTTGTTTTCCACCGACCAGATGGACGCGCCATTCGCCTGCCAACTGTCGGGCATCTATGGCGACCACCAAACACTGGCTTCCGAATTGATAGGCAATTTGGTCAATCAAGTCCGGGTTTCGAAAAGCAGCCGAGTTGACCGAAACTTTGTCAGCACCGTTTTTTAAAAGGGTTTCTACATGAGACAATGCGCTCACCCCTCCCCCTACCGTAAAAGGAATATCCAATACTTGTGCCACTTCAAAGACGAGTTTCGCAAGGGTTTTTCGTTTTTCTTCGGTAGCCGAAATGTCCAAAAACACCAATTCGTCGGCACCCGCTTGAGCATACTCTTGTGCTAGCTCCACAGGGTCTCCGGCATCGCGTAAATTCACGAAGTTGATGCCTTTAACCGTTCGGCCGTCTTTAATATCCAAACAGGGAATAATGCGTTTGGTTAGCATGAATCGTGTTTTTGATTGAGATTGACGCCCTTATAAAACCCTAAAGGCTGTGCTTTGCGTAGTTTGACCCAAAATGCCACTTGCCCTGTATGATAGGAAAAATGTTCGACTGCATGGACAATCAGGCCAATCCCGGATAAATCGTAGGCCTGTACGGAATAATTTTTGAGCAAATCGTCTTCACTTGCGGCCGCTATAACGGCTTTGCTTTTCTTTAAAGTTTCCTCCAAAGCCTTCCAAAGAGGTTTTAATTCCCCTTGAGTAGCCGAAAATTCCTGATCGCGCTGGCGTTTATCGGGATGGCCTCCCAAGGTTGCCCAAAGGTATTGACACATATTTCCTTCCATATGCAACAACTGGTTTCCCAGACTGTTGGAGACTCCATTCGGTCGCTCCCAAAGCCAGTCTTCCTCTACCTGTTCAAAAGCGATTTGTAGCATCCGCCAGCTTTCATTTAAACGGTAGTCTGCATTTTTTTTAAATTCTTTGATCCAACTCATGCGTGGGCAATTATATAGTGTTCCAATGCTTTAAGGCTGATCCGGCCCTCATAAAGAGCTTTGCCCAAGATGGCCGCTTCACAGGAAATTTCCTTCAAAACATTCAAATCCTCGATTCCGGAAACCCCTCCGGAAGCGATCAACTTAATATTCGGACTGTTTTTTAAAATTTTTTGATACAACGAAATACTCGGTCCCTGAAGCGTCCCGTCTTGTTCGATATCTGTACAGACCACATATGAGACCCCTTTGGCAGCATAGGACTGAATAAAGGCTTCCACCCCCAATTCCGAAACTTCCAACCAGCCATTGGTGGCAATTTTTCCCTGTCTTGCATCGGCTCCCAATATGATTTTTTCAGGACCATAAGTCGAAAGCCAGTTTTCAAATAATTCGGGTTGTTTTACGGCGATGCTTCCTCCCGTTACTTGCTGAGCACCACATTCAAAGGCGATTCGCAGGTCTTCATCCGATTTTAATCCACCCCCGAAATCAATTTTTAAATTCGTTTGAATAGCTATTCGCTCCAAAACCTTGTGGTTGACAGTCGCTTGAGCTTTCGCCCCATCCAAATCCACTAAATGCAAATATTCCACCCCGTGATCTTCAAAAGCTTTTGCCATGGCTAGAGGATCGTTGGCATAGACTTTTTTTTGGTTGTAGTCGCCTTGGGTTAAACGAACACATTTACCGTCGATAAGGTCTATAGCTGGAATGATACGCATAGTTAAAGTTGTATAAAATTTTGAAGAACTTGTTGTCCGGCAGGACCGCTTTTTTCAGGATGAAACTGCACCCCATAGAAATTATCTTGCTGGATGGCCACACTATAAGCTAAGCCGTATTCGGCCGTGGCGGTACTCCATTCCGATAAAGGCACATAAAAACTATGGACCAAATACATATAAGCTCCCGCATTAAGTCCTTTAAACAAAGGCCCTTTGAGTTCACGAATGCTGTTCCAGCCCATTTGAGGATGTTTGACAGATTCGGGAAAACGCTGGACTTTCATAGGGAAAAGTCCCAATCCCCGGGTATCGCCTTCTTCCGAAAAAGAACAAAACAACTGCATCCCCAAACAAATCCCTAAAACGGGTTGTGTGAGCGATGGTATGACCTCCCCCATTGCGGTGTCTTTTAATTTTACCATAGCTGCTCCTGCAGCCCCTTGTCCGGGAAAAATTACCTTATCGGCCTTTTGCAAAACTTCCGGCCGATCGCTCATTTGAATTTCTCGCACCCCCAATCGTTCCAAAGCAAATTGAACACTTTGCACATTTCCGGCTCCGTAATCGACAATCACTACATGCATTAAAGTAATCCTTTGGTGGAGGGAAGAATCATCCGGTTGGGGTCTTGCTGAATGGCCATTTTGATGGCCTTTGCAAAAGCTTTAAAAATCGCTTCGATTTTGTGGTGCTCGTTTAGACCTTCCGCCTTGATATTTAGATTGGCTTTGGCCCCATCAGCAAAGGATTTAAAAAAATGCATAAACATTTCGGTGGGCATTTGTCCGATCATTTCTCGCTTAAAATCCGCTTCCCATACCAACCAAGAACGGCCGCCAAAGTCGAGCAGCACCTGGGCCAAACAATCGTCCATAGGGAGCGCAAAGCCATAACGTTCAATTCCTAACTTATCGCCTAAAGCTTTAGAAAACGCCTCTCCTAAAGCAATTGCAGTATCCTCTATCGTGTGATGCTCGTCTACTTCTAAATCGCCTTTGACCTGTATTTCTAGGTCTACATGACCGTGACGTGCCAACTGATCCAACATATGATCGAAAAAGGCAAGTCCAGTATCGATACGACTTTTTCCGGTTCCATTAAGATTTAATGTGATCGCAATATCGGTCTCGTTGGTTTTACGTTCGATCCGAGCCGAACGTTCCATTTGGTTTAAATAGGTATAAATCGCTTTCCAATCTTGACAAACCCTTGGCTCAGAGGTCTGCTTTTCAGGAAGATTGGGCAAGAGCTGAATGCCTTTGCATCCCAGATTATTGGCCAGTTCCATGTCTGAGTCCCGATCACCTATGACAAAAGAATTTTCCAGGTCATATGCAGGGTTATTGATATAGGCTTCCAACATTCCTGTCCCGGGCTTTCGAGTCGGCAATTGATCTTCAGGAAAACTCTTATCAATAAGGATATCTGCAAAGAAAATTCCTTCCCCCGCCAAAGTATCCATGATAAAATTTTGGATCGGCCAAAAAGTATCTTCCGGAAAGCTTGGGGTACCCAAACCGTCTTGATTGGTCACCAGCACCAACTCAAAATTCATTTGAGTGGCGATTCGTTTTAAATATTGAAAAACTCCCGGAAGGAATTCCAGCTTTTCAAAAGCATCGAGTTGATAATCTTCGGGTGGTTCAAATACCAAGGTGCCATCCCGATCGATAAATAGGATTTTTTTCATAAGACTATATTCAAACATCTAAATTCGAGCAGACTTCTAAAAACTTTAAATTTTCTTGCGGTGTCCCAATACTGACTCGAAGGGTGTTTTCGCAGTGTAATTGGGTGGAACGGTTGCGGACCACCACGCCGGCTTCCAAAAATTGACGATAACGCTTTTGAGCATCATCTACTCGAATTAATATAAAGTTTGCATCGCTTCTGAATATTTGATTAACAAAATTTATATTACTTAATTTCAACATTATAGATTCCTTCTCCTGAAGTATTGTTTTAATTTCTTTTTTAATAATCGATTCCTCCCTTAATCGTGTAAGAGCTTCTTGTTGGGAATAGGAATTAATGTTATATGGAGGTTTAATTCGGTTTAAGAGTGCAATTATTTCAGCAGATGCGTAGGCGATACCCAAGCGAGCACCCGCCATCCCGAAAGCCTTGGAAAAGGTTTGAGAGACGATCAAATGAGGATAGCGATTCAGGAGCGAAATTGCCGATTCGAAAGGAGCAAAATCGATATAGGCCTCATCTATGACAACAATCCCTGAACTTATTTTTACAAGCCTTTCAATGACCTCTATAGGCCAACCGTTTCCTGTTGGATTATTTGGATTGGGGAGGCAAATCAGTTTGGGTTCTTTTTGGAGCTCCCGTTCGATTGTCTCAAAATCCAAGTCAAAAGTATCTGGGGCTAAAGGAGCTTCCAGAATTGAAATTTCATTCAAATGCGCCAGCACCTCGTACATGCCATAGGTGGGCGGAAAGGTCAATAGTTGATCCTCTTTGGGTTCGGCAAAAGCTCGGAAGATTAAATCCAAAATCTCATCACTCCCGTTTCCGATAAGAATTTGTTCTGGAGACACTTGGCGCAGCTGTGCTAGTTCACGTTTCAATCTGCGCTGTAAAGGATCGGGATAACGATTCACTTTTGAGGGATAGGGGTTTTCATTGGCATCCAGATAAACCCAATTGGCATTTTGCACCTCAAATTCGTCTCGTGCAGAACTATATGATTGCATTTGCCATATATTTTTACGGACGAGGGTTTTTAGATCAAAAACTTTCATTCTGCTTTTTTTGAAGTTTGGCTAAACGAAGACTCACGGCTTGTTTGTGGGCTTGCAAGCCTTCCGCAGCTGCCATTTTTTCGATTATCGGACCCAGATCTTGTAAGCCCTTGGGGCTGATCTTTTGAAAGCTGATCGCTTTTAAAAAGCTATCCAAATTCACGCCGCTGTATTGGCGAACATAGCCGTTGGTCGGTAAAGTATGGTTGGTGCCAGAGGCATAGTCTCCTGCGCTTTCCGGAGTATAATTCCCTATAAATACTGAGCCTGCATGTTTTAGCTCTTTTAAATACTTTTCCTCTTGAGCCACCACTAAGATGTAATGTTCCGGACCGTAAGCGTTGATACAAGCAATGGCCTGTTCATCGGTTTCGAAAAAGATCGCCTTAGAATTTTCCAATGCCTTTTCTACTATAGCTTTTCGGGGTAATTCGCTCAGTTGGTTCACCACCGCTTGCTGCGTTGCTTCGATCAACGCTTGGGAAGTACTAACAAGAATCACCTGACTATCGACTCCATGTTCGGCCTGAGAAAGCAAATCGGCTGCGACAAAGTCTGGATCAGCCGTATCATCGGCCATTACCAACACTTCGCTGGGGCCCGCAGGCATGTCGATAGCCACCTGCTGCTGCGTGGCTAATTGTTTGGCTACCGTCACATATTGATTTCCTGGACCGAAAATTTTATCTACCGAGGGGACCGTCGCTGTACCAAAGGTCATGGCGCCAATGGCTTGGACGCCACCCAAGGAAAAGACGCGATCTACTCCATAGGTTTCAGCAATGTAAGCGACTTCAACAGGAATAGAACCATCCGCTTGGGGTGGTGTACATAAAATAATTTCGCTACAGCCGGCAATTTTAGCAGGAAGTGCCAACATTAATAAGGTTGAAAATAAGGGAGCAGTACCTCCAGGAATATAAAGCCCCACCCGTTCAATTGGGCGCTTTTCTTGCCAGCAGTGAACTCCCGCTTGGGTTTCTACTCGAACAATGGAGGATTTTTGAGCTTCGTGAAAGCATTGAATATTTCGGGCAGCCTGATCGATGGCCCCTTTCAGCTCTGGTGTAATTTGGGTCGCAAGGGTTTCTAAGGATTCTTTTTGAATTTCAATTGCGGAGAGCTGTACCTGGTCGAACCGAAGGGTGTAATCGATTAGGGCCTGATCGCCTCGAGCTTCGATGTCCTTAAAAATCGCTTTTACTTGGGGCTCCAAAGCTTCTAAAGAAGCCGTTGGCCGCTTTAAAATATCAGCCCAAATTTCCTCGGATGGATTTTCAAAAAACTGCATTAGACCACCATTTTTTCGATTGGACAGACTAAAATTCCTTCTGCTCCGGCAGCTTTGAGTTGATCGATAACCCCCCAAAAGTCATTTTCATCAATTACTGAATGTAACGAAGACCAACCCTCTTGCGCCAAAGGCATAACTGTCGGACTCTTAAGAACCGGTAAGATTTCTGCAATTTCATCAATTTTGGCATTAGGAACATTCATTAAAATATATTTAGATTTTTTGGCTCTTAACACCGTTTGAATCCGGAATTGTAAGGTGTTGATTTCAGAAATTAATCCTTGTTCTACTTGAGGAGACTGCACCAATACAGCTTCGGAATGCATAAGCGTGGCCACTTCTTTAAGATTATTTTTAAATAAGGTGCTCCCGCTGGAAACGATATCACAAACCGCTTCAGAAAGACCAATATTGGGGGCAATCTCTACGGAGCCGTTAATGATATGTAGCTCCGCCTCTAATTGATTTTCCTGTAAGAATTGTTGGACAGTCTTGGGATAAGAGGTGGCGATTCGTGTACCATTCAACTGTTGGAGGTCTGAAAAGTGTACATCTTTGGGAATGGCAATAGAAACTCGGCATTTGGAAAATCCTAATCGCTCGATCACCTTTAAATCCTGTCCTTTTTCTACCATTAGATTCTCACCAATAATCGCTAAATCCACTACCCCATCTCTGAGGTATTGTGGGATATCGCCATTGCGGAGATAAAACACTTCCAATGGAAAATTTCGAGCGGCCGCCTTGAGTTGGTCTTTACCGTTGTCAATGGAAATTCCACAGCTCTTCAGAAGTTTTAGTGAATCTTCATTGAGACGTCCAGATTTTTGAATTGCTATTCGTATCATTTTAGTATCATTAAAAAAAAAGCCCGTTTGATTGCTCAAACGGGCCTATGTATAATTGCATAACATTCCTAGCACGCCTGAGCGAAATAAAAGGGATGTGTATGGTGATGTTTCATTTTCATTGGCGCAAATATCGGATATTGAGTTGGAATAACAAAAGTGGTTGTTCATTTTTAAAAAAGAATTCTTTAGGGTTTTTGTAAATTGAAAAAAAAAATCAATGTATGAAAACTGCCACTCAATGGTTCGACGCCTATGAAGTTAGCCATCAAAACACGACCAATAAGATCATTCACTATATTTTTGTACCGCTTATTTTCTTTAGTATCATCGGTCTTTTCAGTTCCATCCCTATTGGTGGGGTAGCCCCCGATGTTCCTTCATTTCTTTTTCCGTATACCCACGCCGGAAGTCTTTTAGTTATCGTTGGGCTTCTTTTTTATTTACGGATGTCCTTCTCCATTTTTTTAGGAATGCTAATCGTTTCTTTGGCAGCCTTATGGGGCAACCAGTGGTTAGACAACTATGTGAGTTTTCCGCTTTGGATTTATTCCGGAGGAATTTTTGTGGTTTCCTGGATCTTTCAGTTCGTGGGACATAAAATTGAAGGAGCAAAACCCTCATTTTTAGAAGATTTACAATTTCTGATGATTGGCCCAGCATGGATTCTCGGAAAGGCCTACCGCACATTAGGAATTCCCTACTAGCATGCTTCCGACGACCTGGAAATCCAAAGGAAGTTATTTCGATTTTCAAGAACATCAAGTTTTCTTTCGAACGGAAGGAAAAGGCCCTGCCTTGCTCCTATTACATGGGTTTCCGACGGCTTCTTGGGACTGGCATAAGGTGTGGACTCCCTTGATTAATCGTTATCGGGTTATTGCCTTGGACTTTTTAGGCTTCGGATTTTCAGATAAGCCCAAAGGAATGGACTACACAATATTTTTACAAGCCGATATTGTAGAGTATTTACTTTTTAAATTAGATATCCAAGAGGTTCATCTGCTGGCACACGATTATGGGAATACGGTGGCACAAGAACTCTTGGCTCGTTCTAAGGATCCTTCTCGAGTTTCTATCTGTTCCATTTGTTTTTTAAACGGTGGTCTTTTTCCGGAGACTCATCGACCTTTGGTCGTCCAACGACTACTGATGTCGCCCATAGGTCGTTTTATTGGAAGAATGATGACCCCAAAAAAGCTTCAGCAGAATTTTAATCGAATCTTTGGCCCCAATAGCCAGCCCACCCCAGAAGAACTGGAGGACTATTGGGAATTAATTCAATACAACGACGGTTTAGGGGTTGCACATCTATTGATTCGTTATATGCGAGAGCGAAGAAAAAATAGGTCGCGCTGGGTAGGTGGACTAGAGCAAACCAGTATTCCACTGCGATTGATTGATGGCCTCCAAGATCCTATTTCAGGAGTTTCTTTAGTGGAGTGCTATCGGAAATTAATTCCTGAACCCGATGTGGTTGAGCTTCCGCTGATTGGTCATTATCCTCAAATGGAGCGCCCAAATGAGGTACTCTCCCATTATTTTGAATTTAGAACAGCAATCGATAACCATAAAAAACCGCCCGAAGGCGGTTTATAATTAAATTATTGATTTCCTAAAATAATCGGCATCCCAGATTCTCCGCTTCCAATCACAATTACTTTAGAGTTGGGAGACTCGGAAAGTTTTAAAGTAGCTTCAATCCCTTTTTCCTGAAGAATTTTATCCGTTAGAGAAGCACTTAAAATTCGGTTGGCTGTGGCTTTACCTTCCGCATCGATCCGTTGACGTTCGGCTTCTTGCTTGGCTTTTTCCAAACGGAATTCATATTCCAAGGCTTCTTGCTCTTGGCGAAGCTTGCGTTCGATGGCTTCTTTGATCGCCAAAGGTAGTGTCACATCCCGAACCAAAACTGCGTTTAGCTGGATGTGCTGTTCTTCAACATTTTTTTGGGTCTCCTCAAAAATTTCATTTTGGATGGCATCCCGCTTGGTAGAATACAACTGTTCAGGAGTATAACGCCCCACGACACTTCTGGCGACTGCACGAATTTGAGGGATTAGAACCGTATTGAGATAATCTTCCCCTTTAGTTTTGTGTAACAAACCCAGCTTGGAATATTGAGGTTGATATAAAACCGAAACGTCTAAAGTAATTTCGAGACCATTGGAAGACAGCACTTGCATATTCCCTTCAAAAAATTCTTGCTGCTTTACATTGTAGACAAACACTTTGTTCCAGGGAGCAATAATGTGAAACCCTTCCCCGAGGGGAGCATTTTCGGTCACTACTCCACCACCAAAGGTTCGGAAGAGAACTCCTGCTTCTCCATAGCCAATATTAATGGACGATTTGGAGATGAAAATAATTAGGACCAATCCCAGTAATAACGCGGGAAGTCCAATTTTTGGTAATCTTTGCATATCTATATTTTTTAAGTTAACATTCCACCATCGACATTGAGTACTTGTCCGGTTACGTAGGCCGACAAGTCTGATGCCAAAAACACACACGCTTGGGCGACATCTAATGGGGTCCCACCTCTTTTGAGTGGGATTCCATCTCGCCAACCTTGCACAACATCCTCGTTGAGTTTATCTGTCATCTCGGTTTCAATAAACCCCGGGGCAATCACATTGCTACGGATATTTCGGGAACCTAATTCAAGGGCTACCGATTTAGAAAAACCAATAATACCAGCTTTTGAAGCAGCATAATTGGCCTGACCTGCATTTCCTTTGACGCCTACTACGGAACTCATATGAATCATACTTCCGCTGCGTTGTTTTAAAAAGCTGCGCTGTACAGCTTTCGTCATATTGAACACGGATTTAAGATTGACTTCAATCACCTGATCGAAATCCTCTTCAGACATCCGCATCAATAAGTTATCTTTTGTAATTCCGGCATTATTGACCAAGATATGGATTCCACCAAAATCTGTCAATACCTCTTTTACCAAAGCTTCAGCTTGATCGAAAACAGAAGCATTGCTCTGATAGGCTTTGGCTTTAACACCCAGTTTTTCTAATTCGGCTTGCAACTCTAATGCTGGAGCTTCAGAACTGTTATAAGTGAAGGCTACATCGGCTCCCTGTCGGGCAAATTCTCGTGCAATTTCTTTGCCGATGCCTCTACTAGCACCGGTCACTATAGCGACTTTTGAATCGAGTAATCCCATAATTTAAGCGATAACTTCAGCAACTTTAATACCAATTTCAGCAGGAGAATCGACCACATGAATGCCACATTCTTTCATGATCGCTTTTTTGGCTTCTGCTGTGTCTTCGGCACCCCCTACAATAGCTCCAGCATGGCCCATGGTTCGACCCTTAGGTGCTGTTTCACCGGCGATAAATCCAACAACTGGCTTCCGATTACCGTCGGCCTTAACCCAACGAGCAGCTTCTGCTTCCAATTGTCCGCCAATTTCCCCAATCATAACAATACATTTGGTTTCGTAGTCGTTCATCAAAAGTTTTACAGCCTCTTTAGTCGTGGTTCCAATGATGGGGTCTCCACCGATTCCGATGGCGGTAGTGATTCCTAAACCTTGTCGCACCACCTGATCGGAAGCCTCATAGGTCAAAGTTCCAGACTTGGATACAATCCCGACCGATCCTTTTTTGAATACAAATCCAGGCATTATTCCCACTTTGGCTTCTTCGGGAGTAATGACTCCCGGGCAGTTGGGACCTACCAAACGACAATCCATATCTTTAATGTAGTGGGCAGCTTTTACCATATCCGCCACCGGGATTCCTTCAGTAATCGCTATGATTACTTTTATTCCGGCGTCTGCAGCCTCCATAATGGCATCTGCAGCAAATGCAGGGGGGACAAAAATAATACTAGTGTCGGCCTCTACTTGATCCACCGCTTCTTGCACACTATTGAATACCGGTTTATCTAAATGTTCTTGTCCGCCTTTGCCGGGTGTTACTCCTCCCACAATATTGGTGCCATAAGCGATCATTTGGGTGGCATGGAAGGTTCCCTCACTTCCGGTAAATCCTTGGACAATAATTTTGGAGTCTTTATTGACTAATACGCTCATTTCAATTGGTTCTTATTGGGTTATGATACTACTCTTTAATTCGTTCGGAATAGGTTCCTTTTTCGGTCTCTACTTTAATTTTATCGCCTTCATTAATAAATAAAGGAACATTGATGGTTGCCCCCGTCTCTACTGTTGCTGGCTTGGTGGCATTCGTGGCTGTATTGCCTTTCACTCCGGGTTCTGTATGGGTAACTTCCAATATCACGCTGGCTGGCAGATCGGCTGATAAGGGCATACCGTCTTCGGTATTGATGGAAATCGATACCATTTCTCCTTCTTTCATCAAGCCGACTTGGTCGATCAGGCTTGCCTGTAAACTGATTTGGTTGTAGTCTTCCGTATTCATAAAGTGAAGTTGATCGCCTTCGGCATAGAGGTATTGGTATTTTTGAGTTTCGACTCGGATGACATCAATTTTGTGACCCGCAGAAAAGGTGTTATCCAGAACTTTTCCCGAGGTCACACTCTTAAGTTTGGTTCGAACAAAGGCAGGACCTTTACCGGGTTTCACATGTAAAAATTCTACAATTTTAAAAATATCATTGTTGTGTCGAATACAAAGTCCTTTCCGGATGTCGGAGGTGTTGGCCATAATTAGATCTAATTTTGAAAATACCCTTTCATAATACCGCGTTGGGAATCTCGAATAAACTGAAGAATTTCATCCCGCTCAGGTGTAGCAATCATCTCAGCTTCAATAATTTGAAGTGCCTGAGTATTATTATATTTCTTTTGGTATAAGAGCCTGTAAATATTTTGGATTTCTTTAATTTTTTCGGCACTAAAGCCTCTTCTTCGAAGACCAATAGAATTAATTCCGACATAGGATAAGGGTTCACGGGCAGCCTTGACAAAAGGAGGAACATCCTTACGTACCAAAGAACCCCCAGCCACAAAGGCGTGGTCTCCGATAGTAACGAATTGATGTACCGCAGTTAGCCCTGCTAAAATTACATGATCACCGATGGTGATATGCCCGGCCAGGGTACTGTTGTTTGAAAAAA
>JBMYNJ010000044.1:0-251 GCA_049598145.1 Flavobacteriaceae bacterium
GAACCCTTTGAAATCAATGAGTAAAGGAATTTTATTTCGTTTAGACTGGTTGAGTATTCTCATTTATATAGGCTTAGTGGTATTTGGGTTATTTAATATTTATTCAACCACTTACCAAGTGGAGATTGAATCCCTTTTTGATCTATCACAACCCATTGGAAAACAAATTTGGTTTTGGATTTTTAGCTTGATTTTAATTGTCTTTTTATTGGCTATCCGCGCCAAGTTTATCCAGCAGTTTTCACAGATCA
>JBMYNJ010000044.1:261-6524 GCA_049598145.1 Flavobacteriaceae bacterium
TTGGGAGGTTTTAGTTTTCAACCGGCTGAATTTGCGAAAATGGCGACTGCTCTGATGCTGGCAACCCATCTCAACAGTTTTCAAACGAATTTAAATCGAGTAAACTCTCAACTTTTTGCCTTTGGAATTATTCTACTCCCTGCCCTACTAATTGTCATTCAGCCCGACCCGGGTTCAGCACTTGCTTTTGGAGGGCTAATTTTTATGCTCTTTCGGGAAAATTTGAATCTCAACTACCTCTACATTCTCTTATCTTCGGGGGTCATTTTTATATTAAGCCTGCTCTATCAATTTGAAGCAACCAGCTTGTTCTTGACTTTTGTCATATTATTAATTTATTTTTTAATTAAAAGGATCCGTCCGAAACTGAAAATATTTCCATTTGTAGGAATTTTGATTCTAAGTGTTGGATTTTCTTATTCGGTAGATTATATCTTTAATGAAGTCTTTGAACAACGGCATCGGGATCGGTTCAATATTGTGTTGGGAAAAACAGTCGATACTCAAGGAATCGGCTATAACATTAACCAATCCAAAATTGCTATTGGTTCCGGGGGCATAAAGGGAAAAGGCTTCTTACAGGGAACCCAAACCAAGGGTAATTTTGTCCCTGAACAACACACCGATTATATCTTCAGCACTGTAGGGGAAGAATGGGGATTTGTAGGCTGTAGCTTTATAGTACTGGCATATACAATCTTAATCATTCGTATTCTCTTTCGAGCAGAAAAACAGAACAACAGCTTTAGGCGGTCTTATGCCTACGGGGTTGCCGGTATTTTATTTGTTCATTTCTTTGTGAATATTGGGATGTCTTTGGGGCTCGTCCCCACTGTGGGGATTCCACTTCCATTTATCAGTTATGGAGGGTCTAACCTATTGTTTTTTTCTCTTCTTTTTTTTGTACACTTAAATTTCGACGCCAATCGCTTAAGTATTTGGTAAAGCGGATCGGGTGTCAAAAAAGTCTCTTAGACTATTCCCCAATAACATAAAAGCCAATACAAGCGACATAATTGCCAGCCCTGGTAAAACAGCTAAATGCGGTTGATCCAATACCAAATATCGAAAATGATCTTTGACCATTCCTCCCCAGGTAGGAATCGGAGGCTGAGCACCAATACCCAAAAAGCTTAATCCGCTTTCAATCAATATGGCCCCAGCGAAATTTGAAGCGGCGACCACCAATAAAGGTCCGGCTAAAAGTGGGAGTATATGCCCCATAAATATTTGTAAGCGCTTAAATCCTAGTGTGGTAGCTGCTTCAATAAAAGTATTTTCTTTTACACTCAATACCTGACCACGCACCAAGCGAGCTACATCGACCCACATGGTTAATCCAACGGCAATAAATACTTGAAAAACACCCTTCCCTAAAGCCAAACTAATGGCCAAAACCAAAAGCAAAGTGGGAATGGACCAAACGATATTCATTAGGTTCACTAGTACTCGATCCAATAGTCCACCAAAATATCCAGCAAGTCCCCCTATTACAATCCCAATAAATAGGGAAATAAATACCGCTACAAAACCGATCCCTAAGGAGACTCGAGAACCGAAAAGCAACCGACTCCACAAGTCGCGACCATATTTGTCTGTGCCCAAAGGAAAACGCTTCGTTTCGAGAAGAGATTCTTCGATCTGCAGTTGGGTTCGTGTATCGCCTGGAGTGGGTTCGTAGGCCAATTCCCAATCCGGGGTTCCATAAGGTTTAATTTCAAGCCGTTTGCCGGACCAGCGAAACGCATCTATAGGAGTTTCTAATCTAGGGTTTAAACTTCCATAAAACCAATGTTTTTTTGGAGTAATTTCTGAAGGAGAACAAAACATCCTCACCTGAAAACCCGGAGGTTTTGAATGGATGGACAATTGCATACTATTGGCGTGCAGGGAGTTGTCGGGTGCCCAAAAGCTTGCCGTCAATGCCAAAAACAAAAGCAAAAAAATGTAGCCCAAACTGAGCAGGCCTAACGGATTCAATCGATGCTTGGCCGTAAACATCTATCCCTCCTTTCTATTGTTGGGATTGAGCGACTGCTCTTTTTTCCAAAAAGCTAAAATTCAGGTCTTTTAAAATCGCAACCGCTTCCGCTACATACATATCCTTCTTTAAACCTTCATCAATTCGCTCTCTTTTTTCACGAGTTTCTTCATTTATCTTTTGCTGTAAACGACTCGCCTCCGGAAGCCACTTAAATGAGTAGGGAGATTTAAACTCCTTTAGTGCCTCAAATTCATCTGAGGTGGCTCGATCTTCCTCTAACTCCATTAAATAGTCATCATAATTTAGGGAGTAGGTGTTATTGTTTTGTTGGGATTTAATCCAGCGGGCTTGTTTTTGAATCAACCCTACTAAGGGGTTGTCTTGCATACGCTGGTTGCTTCGTTCTACAATATAATCATAAGACCACTTGGGTCGAAAAGACTGATAGCTTGCGGGCGAAATTCGATCCCAACTCAATGGATTTTCCTGATCGCGTTCTCCCACATTGACTTCGGCATAGCGATTTGGAAAAATCACATCGCTTTTCACCCCTTCTAGCTGAGTAGAACCTCCATTGATACGGTAAAATTTATCTGTGGTCACCTTAAGGGCTCCTAAATTTCCATAGGTATTTCCAGAAATAACTCGATTCAAATCAATAACGTTTTGCACTGTTCCTTTCCCAAAAGTCTGTTTACTTCCCAGAACAATCGCCCGTTGGTAATCCTGCAAAGCTGCTGCTAATATCTCGGAAGCGGAAGCTGAAAACTCATTCACCAAAACGACTACCGGATCATCCCAAACCACCGAGGGGTCTTCATCGTTGAGAACTTCTTTTCTGCCCCCAATACTTTTCACCTGAACAATGGGCCCTTCTTTAATAAAGTAACCGGCTATATCGACTACGGTTTTAAGGGATCCACCCCCGTTGTTTCGCAGGTCCAAAATAACTCCCTTGGCGCCTTTCGCTTTGAGTTGCTGGAGCTCTTGCTTTACATCGGAAGCAGCGTTTCGCTCTCCATAATCATCTACATTAAAATAAAATTTAGGCAGCTGAATAATTCCGTAGGTGTCTTTATCGGTTCCGATTAGTGAGGATTTGGCAAACACTTCTTCTAGCTCCACCACATCGCGAGTCACTTCAATATCTTCAATATTTCCATCGACTCGTTTAACGGTTAACACCACCTGAGTCCCTTTAGGTCCTTTGATGAGTTTTATAGCATCATCTAAACGCATCCCAGAGACATCTACTGAGCTTTCTCCTTTTTGAGCAACCCGGAGGATGACATCTCCTACTTCCATGAGTTTCCCGCGCCATAGCGGCCCTCCAGAGATAATTTCAACAATTTTTATTTCCTGATTTCTCTTTTGCAAACGCGCCCCAATACCTTCAAATTTCCCAGAAATATTGGCATCAAAACGATCTTTATCTTCCGGGGCAAAATAGGTGGTATGCGGATCAAACTGGAGCGCAATGGCATTGAGGTAGATCGAAAACCAGTCCTTGCGATCCAACTCATCGAAAAGTTCAAAAAAGTTATCGGTGTTTTCAAGTGTCGATTGTCGAGCCTCAGCCTCCAATATCTGATCCGTTTTAGGAGTGTAATTTGGATCTTCATCTCGCTTTTTATCTTCAATCTCTTTTAACTCCACAAAACGATCTAAAGAAGAAAGCTTAAAGCGCTTGCGCCAAATAATCTTCAATTCGTTTAAATTAATTGCATAAGGGGCGTTGTCATAATCTAAATTGATAGAATCATTTTTATTGAAATTGAATGGCTTTTCTAACAATTCGGGGTAAAAGGATTTTACCTGTCGAATACGTGTGGTGATTTGTTTATAGGTCAGATTAAAAAAATCCAGCGAAGAGCCTCTTAACTGATCGTCAAGTTGGGTTTTATAGCGTTTGAAATTGTTGATGTCTGTTTTTAAGAAAAACCGATGTTGCCCGTCCAAACCTTCCAGATAGTTCATAAACACTTGTTCCGAAAAACGATCGTTGATATTTTTAGGACTGTAATGCCCGCGTTCCAGCACATATGAAATGACTTCCAACAACAATTTATCCTTATCGGGATTCGTCTGATTGGAAACAAATCCAAATCCAAAAAAAATCAATGCTCCCGCACTGAGAATAACGAAGACTTTACGCATATCGTAAAAATGTTAAGAACTACTAAAATAGCCAAAAACCAGGGGATTATCCCCTTAAACACTTGAAAACTTTATGTTAAAGTGGATTTTAAAGTTCTCCCTCAGGAATTGCTTACTTTTGACGTTAATTCAACAGTCATGCCAAAAAAACCACTCATCTTAGTGACCAACGACGACGGGATAACGGCTCCTGGCGTCCGTACCTTGATTCGAGTGATGAATGAAATTGGAGATGTAGTGGTGGTCGCTCCAGATTCGCCCCAATCAGGAATGGGGCACGCCATTACGATTAACGACACCCTCCAATGCGATAAAGTAAAGCTCGATGAAGGCCCCCAAATCGAATACAGTTGTTCCGGAACTCCAGCAGACTGTGTAAAAATGGCTATAAACGAGTTAATGGATCGCAAACCGGATATTTGTGTTTCCGGAATTAATCACGGTTCCAACTCTTCCATAAACGTGATCTATTCGGGGACTATGAGTGCAGCCATTGAGGCCGGAATTGAGGGTGTCCCTGCCATTGGGTTTTCGCTTTTAGACTTCCGTTGGGGTGCCGACTTTGAGCCCCTTAAGACCTACGTCAAAAAAATAACGCTCCAGGCTTTAGAACAAGGAATGCCTAAGGATGTAGTGTTAAATGTAAACTTTCCCAAATGTGAAGATTCTGATTCGATCAAAGGAATTAAAGTTTGCAGGCAAGCCAAAGCCTATTGGGTAGAAGAATTTGACAAACGTACCAATCCTTTGGGGAAAGATTACTATTGGCTGACTGGCAAATTCATTAATGAAGACGGCGGTGAAGATACAGACGAATGGGCCCTGTCTCAAAACTATGTTTCTATAGTTCCGGTACAATTCGACCTTACGGCCCACCACGCCATTGCTCAACTCAATACATGGAAATTGTGAAAAACAAACTCTTGCTCTACGGCTTTTTTAGTGCCTTTTTTGCCACCTCTTTTGCCATTGTAGTTTTCACTTTAATCTTTTCTGAAGGAGAACTTTTTGAAAGTTTGCATTTTTTATACTTACAAAATAAACTGGGCGGAGTAATCAGTATTGGGGCTTTACTGAATCTCCCTCTATTTTATTTGGCGATTCGCAAACAAAAATTTCCTTTTGCCACAGGAGTAGTAATTTTTTCATTAATTCTTGTCTTGATTGTTGCCCTGTTGAAAGGGATTTAATTCTGATCGTTTAGAGATGAAATATTATATCATTGCGGGCGAAGCTTCTGGAGACATCCACGGTTCAAATCTGATACGAGCCCTTTTATCAAAAGACCCCAAGGCAGAAATCCGTTGTTGGGGTGGAGATCTAATGAAAGTAGCAGGCGGGCATATCGTCAAGCATTACCAAGAATTGGCCTTTATGGGATTTTTGGAAGTTGTGCTTAACCTGCGTACCATCTTAAAAAATATCGCCTTTTGCAAGGCTGATATTCAGGCTTTTCAACCCGATCGAATTGTGTATATCGATTATCCGGGTTTTAATTTGCGTATTGCCGAGTGGGCCAAAAAACAAGGCTTTCAAAATCACTACTATATCAGCCCACAAATATGGGCCTGGAAAGAAAATCGCATTCATAAAATCAAAAGAGACCTCGATGCGCTCTATGTTATTTTACCCTTTGAGGCAGACTATTACCGAGAGCAACACAACCACAGCGTTCACTATGTAGGACATCCATTGATGGATCACTTAACCCCACCTCCTGAAGAGCACCTCAGTATCCAAATTCAAAAACCCATCGTAGCACTTTTACCCGGAAGTCGTACCCAAGAAATCAAGCGGATGCTTCCTATCTTTTTAGAAGTAGCTCAATACTTTCCCCACTTGCAATTTGTTGTAGCTGCTGCTCCCAGCTTAAGCCCGGCCTATTACGAACAATTTTTAAAGGATACACAGGTGCAATGGGTTCACAACCAAACCTATCCCCTTTTGCAACAAGCGCATGTAGCAGTGGTTACCAGTGGAACGGCTACTTTGGAAACCGCCTTGCTAAATGTCCCCCAATTGGTTTGTTACCGGAGCAGCAGAATCAGTTATTGGATTGCCAAACAATTGGTGAAATTACCCTATATCTCTTTAGTGAATCTTATCGCCAATCAAGAAATTG
>JBMYNJ010000044.1:6534-12920 GCA_049598145.1 Flavobacteriaceae bacterium
TTCAAGGCGAGTGTCAGGTGTCTGCTATTCAAAAAGCCATTGAAGATTTATTGGAGCCTAAAAATCGAAAAGATATTCAGGTGGCTTACGATCACATTCGCCAACAGCTCGGAAATGGGACCGCGAGCCAGAAAACAGCACAACTCATTATTGAAGGGGTTTAAATTTTATGCTAATTTTCGGGTATGCCCCGAAGCCCCTGGATATATTGGATCAGTATTGGATTTGTAAGTGGAAGTGCTTTGGCCTTTCAGCCGAAGTGGGATCCTGTTCATGCCGCTATAATTCTCATTTCTTTTGCTTTTGTAGTTGGGCTTTTACGCTTCAATTTAAGCATACATCTCTTTTGGACACTTTTGTTTTGTGGATTGGGTTATTGGAATGCTAACGTGGGGCAACGTCCCTACATCGCCCCCTCGAGCCAAAGCGTTCAAATCCAGCTTCGCGAAGCTTTAAAATCCTCTTCCCGATGGTGGCGCTATTATGCTACTATCCAGGACCAAATGGCATTCTTCAATGAAAAAGTCCTGATCTACATAGAAAAAGGAGTTATCCAACCTCCAGTAGGCAGTACTGTTTCCACTAGGCAGAAGCCACGTCTCGTGACCCCCTCCTCCATCCCTAGTAGTTTTAATTATGCTAAATATTTGAAACACCAAAACATATCCCGTCAGGTCTATCTTCAAAAAGGGGACTATCAGTTACATTTAGGAGAGGAAATGGATCGGTTTTCGGCTGCTCGGGCCAAAGAAAATTTCCACAAAAGACTTCAAGAAATGAGGTTTTCTCAAATGTCTAGAGGATTAATATTGGCCTTGGAACTGGGAAGTCGCTCCTATTTGGAAAACGATTTAAGAGATCAATTTGCTCAAACAGGGCTGATGCACTTGCTGGCTCTGTCGGGCCTTCATATCGGCTTTTTATTTCTAATCCTCCAATGGATGGGGCAGCCTTTTTTGCGACTCCCAAAAGGAAAAGTTTTTAGGAATGTCGGAGTCATGGCAAGCTTGTGGGCCTTTTGCGGATTCACGGGCTGGGCGGCTTCCACGCTAAGAGCCGTACTGATGTTATCCGGCTGGCAACTCACCCAACTCCTGCATCGCAAAACGGCTCCCTTAGCCATCTTAGCCAGTACGGCTTTGGTTTTGGTAGCCATTCGACCGGTATTTATAGTAGAAATCGGTTTTCAGATGAGTTTTTTAGCTGTGGGGAGTATCTTGATCTTTGCTCCCTGGGCGACTCGTTTGGGAGCTTCATGGCCTCCATTTTTTCGGAAAATATGGAGCTGGATATGGGTTTGCTTGGCTGCTCAAATAGGGGTTGCCCCCTTAAGCATCTATCATTTTCATCAATTTCCAGGCATCTTTTTAATTGCAAATTTGATCGTCTTCCCCCTATTCAGTGTGTATTTGACATCGGTTTTTGGAGTAGTTGCTTGGGGGCATATAGCTGAAATCCCTACTATTGCTGTTGATGGGTTTAATCAATTGACACTTCTCTTAATTGAATTGGTGGGGAAATTCGCAGAACAGGAGGCTTGGGTATTTTCCCGATTAAGACTCTCCACAAATGAGTTGTTTTGGATTTATGGAATACTCTTGATTGTTATATGGCTGCTGCAGCAAAAGAAGTGGAAAATAGGCCTACTCTTTTTAAGTCTGGGTATTGGGGTTTGGAAAACCGATCATTTAAACCCAATGGGGCCTCCCAGAGGAATTTGGATGGGAACCACACAGGCCACCTATTGGGCGATTCAAAAGGGCAGTCATTTGGACGTTTGGCATGACCCCACCCATCAATTGAACGTATCACAAAAGGATGAATTGTACTTCACCCATGGCATAGAGACCTTGGGGTATCACGCGCTTTCTGCATTAATTATTTCTCCTAAAATAAAAATACATAGGCAAAACCATAACGAAATTCCGCAGAGCTATCCTTTTCCGATAGAGGTTTTATGGATCAGCCAAGGCCCCCGACTGGACTTCGACCCTCTATTAGATTCAATTTGCCCGCAAGAAGTTTGGATCGACAAAACCAATCCCGTATGGCTCAGCCGTTATTGGAAGAGAAGTTGTCTTGAGCGACAGCTTCAAGTGTTTGATATGCGGCAAACAGGTTACCGAATTATTCCCCTCTAAATCTGGGCACAAAATTCTCCTGATACCGCTGAAAATCGTCTGGAGAGGAAAAGACCTGATAGTCTCCCTGTTTAATCATTTTCAGATACATCTCCAGTTGTTGCGGCTTAAGATACCCCACAACAGGGGTAATGAGATCCCCTGTTTCACTTACGAAAATTGTCGTTGGATAGCCTCGTACTCCTAAAAACTGTGTAAATTGATGGGTGGAATTTCGTCCTTTTCGGGTTTCATCATAATTGGGGTTTTCAAAAGTATTCCCGTAATAATTGATGGTTTCATTCCCTTCCGCGTTGAATTTTACGGCATAATAATGAGCATTAATATAAGCCGCCACATCGGGATTATTGAAGGTCTTTTTCTCCATCAGTTTACAGGGTCCACACCATTTGGTGTAAACATCCAGTATGATTTTTTTAGGGGTTTCCTTTTGCTTGGCTAGAGCTTCTGAAAAAGACATCCATTGAATCTCTTGACCAAAGCTAAAAGCGGAACCCAATAATAAAATCCAAAACATTTTTTTCATGGGTAAAACTTTTTATCAATGCACATTCCCCATCAAACGTTTTAAATAGACCCCTAAAACCAGTGCAAAGACACCAACGCCAAGGGCATATTGAGCAATCAGTCCAAAACCATTGATATAGGTGCTCAACGATTCAAAACCACTGATGTCGCTGCTGTCACTTTCAACGGCTAATTGCTTACCGATAAATCCAACCAGTTGAAAGGCATAGGCAGACGAGAGGAACCAAATTCCCATCATAAAGCCAACAATGCGTTGAGGGGAAAGGTCAGTAATTTTAGACAATCCTACAGGAGACATAAATAATTCCCCTACAGAAATTAAAAAATACATGATCAGTAAATAGCTCATAGGCACCATCCCGTTACTATCAGCAACATTTCCGCTAATAGAAAGCACATAGAAGCTCACACCAGCCATGATTAATCCCAAACCAAACTTATAGGGAGTACGAGGGTCTTTTCCGATTTTCCTCAAATAGGTAAACATCAGGGAAATCGGGATCGACAACAAGATGATAAACATAGAATTTAAGGAATTGGTTTGAGCAGCATCTATAAACTGAAGGTTGACATTACGGGCAGCAAATAAGGTGATGACACTCCCAGACAGTTCGTGAAAACCCCAAAACAAGGACATAAAGACGGTGATCACCAGTGCCACAATGAGTTTGTTGCGTTCTTCAGCTGTCACCTGGGCCATAATGTAGACTAAGTAAGCCAGTACTACAATTCCGATGATATTAAACAAAACTGAGACCAAATTCTGGTCACCAAAAAAACTGCCGCCGAGCCCTTGATACGAAGACAGCATAAAGGCAATCACAGGAGCCGATAAAAATGCTAAGATTTGAATCAGATTACCTCTAGGAATTCCAGCTACTTTTTGTTCCAGAAGCTCCGGTTGAGGCGCTTGCCCGTGGGTTCCAAACACACCCTTTTGAATTCCACTCCAGAAAAAAGCCAAGCCAGTTAGCATTCCAAATCCGGCTAAACCAAATCCGTAGTGCCATCCATAGGAAGCCGCTAACCATCCACAGAGGAGGGGTGCAACAAATCCACCGATATTAATCCCCATATAAAAGATCACAAAACCAGCATCTTTTCGACGGTCTCCATCGGGATATAAAGATCCCACAAAAGTGGAAATATTAGGCTTAAAAAAGCCGTTCCCAACCACGATAAGTCCTAAAGCTAAAAAGAAGGCAATGTTGTGTTCAATGGCTAAAACAAAATGTCCTAAAGCCATTAAAACGCCCCCAAGTAAAATCGATTTGCGAAAGCCCAAATAAACGTCCGAAATCTTTCCACCCACTACGGTAGAGGCATACACCAAAGAACCGTATGAGGCATAAACCGCTGCTGCGGCTACATCTCTACTAGCAATAGCTTCAAAAATTTTGTTAACCATATACAGGGTCAACAAGGCGCGCATGCCATAAAAACTAAAGCGTTCCCATAATTCAGCAAAAAATAAATACGCCAATCCCTTGGGATGGCCTAAAAAACTTCGATCAACAGTTGCCTCTTGCATATTCTTATAAATTATTGATGATAAATTGAGTCATCTTTCGGTACAAATGGATTTGAGTATTGCCGCCGTAAATCCCATGATTTTTATCGGGATAGATCATAAAATCAAAATCTTTATCGGCCTGGATTAAAGCCTCTGCCATTCGCATAGAGTTTTGAACATGGACGTTGTCGTCCCCTGAGCCGTGGATCAGTAATAACTTTCCTTGCAACTGATCGGCATAATTGATGGGAGAATTGTCGTCGTAACCGGAAGCATTTTCGGCCGGAGTTCGCATAAAACGCTCGGTGTAGATGGTATCGTAAAAACGCCAGTTGGTGACCGGGGCAACAGAAATCGCAGCAGCAAAGGTATCCGCTCCGGTCAACAAACATTGGAGAGCCATGTGTCCTCCAAAACTCCAACCCCAAATGCCAATGCGACTGGAGTTGATGTAGGCCAATTCCCCGAGTTTTTGGGCGGCTGCGATTTGGTCTTCCGCCTCATATTTCACCAAATTCAAATAGGTTAGCTTTTTAAATTCGGCTCCTTTAAATCCGGTGCCGCGACCATCGACACAAGCAATAATATAACCTTGCTCAGTAAGTGATTTGTGCCACAAATCTCTGTTAGACCCCCAGCGATTGGCTACCTGTTGGGAACCCGGCCCTGAGTATTGGAACATCAGCAAAGGGTATTGCTTTGCAGGATCAAAATTTTTGGGCTTAATTATATACATATTTAAGCGGTTCCCATTAATCTCAAGAGTAGAAAATTCTTTTTGGGGCAGATCAAATACTGCTAACTTTTCTACTAAAGCTTTGTTGTTCAAGAGCTCTCGAACTTTGGATCCGCTTTTAGTTTGACGAAGCGTGTAAACCGGAGGGGTTTGTTCATCGGAATACGTATGTATAAAATATTGCCCTCCTTTGCTGAAAAATGCACCATTGGAACCTTTTTCCGGAGTCAGAGCACGTTTGCCCTTTCCATTCATCCGAACGCTATAAACACCTCGTCCAATGGTCGTTTTTTCCGTGGATTGATAATACAATTCTTTTTCATCCGCACTCAGCCCATAAAATTGGGTGACTTCCCAAGGGCCTTGTGTCACTTGTTTGAGTAGTTTTCCTGCGGAATTGTAGACATACAAATGTTTAAATCCGCTGCGATCGCTGGACCAAACAAAGTTTCCATTGGTTAAAAAACGAAGATCATCATGAATATCGACATAAGCCCGGTCTTGTTCTTCTAAAAGGACATTCGCCTGGCCTGAATTTAGGTTTAAGGACCACAATTTCAATTGATTTTGATGACGGTTCATGGTTTGGAAGGTCACAACGTTTGGACTTTTAGTGGCCTGCAAACGTGGAATATATTCCCAATCTTCATCCTCCCAATCCATTGACTTTTTTGTTTTGGTGTTTAGATCGTAGCAATGTAAAGAAACAGTCGCATTGGTTTCCCCGGCTTTGGGGTATTTAAAGGTATAAGGAAAGGGGTATAAGTCTGAACCGTAGATATCCATTGAGAATTCAGGGACTTGGGTTTCATCAAATCGCATAAACATCAATTGGCTGCTGGAGGCTTCCCAAACAAAAGCGCGAACAAAACCAAATTCTTCCTCATACACCCAATCCGTTGTTCCGTTGATGATATGCTCACTCCCATCGGTAGTGATTTGCTCAATCGTATTGTCAACCAAATTTTTCACATATAAATTGCGTTGGTAGCTGAACGCCACTTTTTGGCCGTCGGGCGAAAATTGGGGCTCTTGAACAGGCGCATCAAACAACATTTGAACTGTGTCTGTCCCTCGATTATAAACCCAATAAATGGCTTGTTTGGATCTTCTGTAAATGCGTTGCACATTGGTTTCCAACAAGATTTTATTTTCGTCTTTAGAAAAAGTATAGCCCGAAAAACGGGGGAGTTCAGGCGTTTTTTCGGCATCCAAAAGCACGGTTCGCACCGCTGGATCGGCATAGGCATACTGGATGATCTTTGCATCTTTGAGCACCGTATAATTTTCACCATTCTGCATGGATCGAATAGATTCCAATCGCTCAGGGCTGTAGCGCCATTGCCAGATGTCTTCTTGTTGAATGCGTTCTTGTGCATATAACACAGGAAGAGAAAAAAGAACACTGAGGAATAATCGAATGAATTTCATTGGAGTGTTGATTTAGTTTAGCTACTAATGTAGGGAA
>JBMYNJ010000045.1:0-12771 GCA_049598145.1 Flavobacteriaceae bacterium
ATTGGCCGTGATATGAGCTTTTACTAGGGTTTGTTCAGCCAATTTTCCGGTGATATCCTTATTGCGAAGGTCGATTAACATCATATGGTTATCCGTTCCTCCGGAAATAATGTGATAGTCTCTTTTCACAAAGGCTGCTGCCATCGCCTGTGCATTGGCACGTACTTGTTCCATATAAGCTTTAAACTTAGGACTTAAACATTCCCCAAAAGCAACGGCTTTTGCTGCAACGACATGCTCTAAAGGTCCGCCCTGATTCCCCGGAAAAACAGCCATATCCAAAAGATTGGACATTTTCTTTAAAGCCCCGCTTTTAAGTTTTTCTCCAAAAGGATTGTCAAAGTCTTCTCCCATTAAAATTAATCCTCCACGAGGTCCGCGAAGGGTTTTATGAGTCGTAGTCGTCACCACATGACAATGAGGAATCGGGTTGCTCAATAGCCCTGTGGCAATCATTCCGGAGGGGTGAGAGATATCTGCTAATAAGAATGCCCCCACTTCATCGGCAATTGCTCGGAATTGAGCAAAATCTATATCTCTGGAATAGGCAGAAGCCCCTGCAATGATCATATGAGGTTGTACTTCTCGAGCAATTTGGGCAATATTTTCATAATCTAACCGTCCGCTTTCTTTTTGTACCCCATAAAAATGAGCCTTGTATAACCGACCGGAAAAATTTACGGGTGAACCGTGTGTGAGGTGTCCCCCATGAGCCAAATCAAATCCTAAAATTTTATCACCAGGATTTAAAAAAGCGTGAAAAACTGCCGTATTGGCTTGAGATCCGGAGTGTGGTTGTACGTTGGCATAGGCCGCTCCAAAGAGTTCCTTAGCTCGATCGATCGCCAATTGCTCGATCTGATCGACTACCTCACAACCGCCGTAGTATCGCTTTCCGGGATATCCTTCGGCATATTTATTGGTGAGAATGGAACCTGTGGCCTCCATCACCTCAGGGCTTGTAAAATTTTCTGAGGCAATCAATTCAATACCATTGAGTTGTCGGGTTTCCTCTTGTTGAATCAGATCAAAAATTTGTACATCACGCTCCATAATCAATAAATTAAGCAGCAAAATTAACGAATTCCAAAAGGATTGCCACTCGAATTGATTCGCTATTTTTACAACTTATAAAACATTCTTCAACAGTATGAAAAACCAGAGTTTATTATTAATTACAGCCCTAATTATTGGGTGTACCACCATTAAAACCACCCAGAAAAAATTAAATTCAGGTTCTTATGATGCGGCCATCGAAGATGCTCTAAAAAAACTCCGCCCTAACAAGTCTAAAAAATCGTCGCAACCCTACGTTTTTCTACTGCAAGAAGCCTATGAAAAAGCACAAAAAAGAGATCAGGACAAGCTTCGGCAGTTTCAAAATTCACCAAATTACCTTGAACTTAAGTCGCTTTATTATCTCTACGATCGCCTGGATCGCCGACAGAAAAAGATTGAACCTATTTTACCTCTAACTAGCCTACAATCCGGGCGCGAAGTCCGCTTTTCAAGACAAGACTACTTTCCGGCCCTAGAAAATTCAAAAAATCGATGGGCAACGGCTTTATTTTCAGCAGTCTCCCAACAATTGGAAGCCAATAGTGCTGATAAATTTGCCTATCGATCGCTTTTTGATGCAGTGCTAGAACTCCAACAAGTACGGCGTTTGACCACACTTGAAGATGCCATGGCCAAGGAATTACAATTTCGGGGAACTATTTTTGTCCAAGCCTCCATTAATAATGATACGGATCAAATTCTCCCTGAAAAGTTGGCCACTCAATTGTTGGATATTCCTACGGGTACACTCCAAAATCGTTGGGCCATTTTTCATCAAAAACCACAGGAAAATACCCCCTACGAATATGAGGTCAAACTCAATTTTGAAAGCATTGATATTTCTCCCGAAAAAATACAAGAACAAGTATTTGAAAGTGAAAAAGAAATCGAAGACGGAACAACCATTTTAAAAGATGAAGATGGCAATCAAGTAAAAGACAGTCTAGGAAACGCTATTGAGGTTCCTCGATTTAAAACCGTTCGATCGGTCTTCTATCAGTCCTTGCAACAAAAATTTATCCAAGTAAAGGCCTCCTTAGTCCTTCAATCCGTTTCCTCTCAAGAAACGATTAGCAAATTCCCTTTGGAAACGCAGTGGGTTTTTGAACACCGATTTGGAACATTTAAAGGCGATCGAAGAGCGCTGAAAAGCAATTGGTTAAGATTTCTACAACTGAAACAAAGACCCTTTCCTTCCAATGAGGAAATGCTGTTAGGAGCCTCCAAGGACATCAAACGGGAATTTGTCGCTTTATTGCAGAAACTTCCTTTATAGACTGACGTTTTGACTTAATTTTTAAGTATTTAGGCGTCAAACTGTCGGAATCTAGGTTCTGGAATATTCCTTGTTAATGGGTTTTAAAATATTTCTATGAACCCAAACGATTTTACCCATAGCACCCAACACGTCCTCGGACAGGCGCAAGGCATTGCACAAGAGCTTGGCCACCAACAGGTGGAAAACAACCATCTGCTTCAAAGTTTACTGACTGAAGACCCCAACGTAACGCCTTACCTCCTTTCTCATGCCGGAGTTTCACAAGAGGCCATTTTAGAACACAATCAAAAACAGTTGGATCGTATCGCAAAAGTTAGCGGTGTCGAAATAGGGTTCTCCACTACCGCCTCTCAAACCTTAATTGCTGCTTCTCGAATTGCGAAGAAAAAAAAAGACGCCTATATCAGTACCGATCATTTATGGATTGCTTTAATTCAGAAAAACGACTCCTTAAGTGCCTTTTTAAAACAGGAAGGACTTACAGAAAAAGCCATAGAAAAAGCAATGAAAGACCTTAGACAAGGAGAAAGAATTCAAAGTCCCTCACAAGAATCCCAATACCATGCTCTTCAAAAATTTGCTCGAAACTTAAATCAAGAAGTGGCCCAGGGGAAATTAGATCCGGTGATTGGTCGAGAGGAAGAAATTCGCCGAATTCTACAAATTCTGTCCAGAAGAACCAAAAACAATCCCATATTAGTGGGAGCGCCAGGAACGGGTAAAACAGCCATTGCGGAAGGCTTGGCGCACAGAATAGTGGAAGCAGACGTCCCCGAAAATCTGAAAGACAAAGAGATTTATACCCTGGACATGGGCGCCCTGATCGCTGGGGCTAAATACAAAGGTGAATTTGAGGAACGCTTAAAAAGTGTGATCAAAGAAGTTGAGAAGAGCGCTGGAAAAATTATCCTGTTTATTGATGAAATTCATACCTTGGTGGGAGCTGGAGGAGGCGAAGGAGCGATGGATGCAGCGAATATCCTAAAACCTGCACTCGCCCGGGGCGAATTGCGAACGATTGGTGCCACTACCCTGGACGAATTCCAAAAGTATTTTGAAAAAGACAAAGCCTTGGAGCGAAGATTCCAAAAAGTAATGGTGGACGAACCCCATGTGGAAGATGCCCTTTCGATTTTAAGAGGTATTAAAGAAAAATATGAAACGCATCACAAAGTGCGGATTAAAGATGCTGCCCTGATTGCAGCAGTGGAACTATCGCATCGCTATATCGGGAATCGATTTTTACCAGATAAAGCCATTGATTTGATGGATGAAGCGGCATCCAAACTCCGCTTGGAAATTAATTCCAAACCTGAAGAATTAGATGCTTTAGAGCGGAAGCAAAGGCAGTTAGAAATCGAATTAATGGCCATCAAAAGAGAAAACGATCAGCCTAAAATCGAACAAATTCAAACCGAATTAAACGAAGTAAGTGCTTCTCGTGAAGCTATTTATGCCCAGTGGACTCACGAAAAACAAATCATTGATCAGGTGCAACAGGCCAAAGCTACCATTGAAAGTTTAAAGCTCGAAGCCGATCGGGCAGAACGCGAAGGCAATTACGGAAAGGTTGTTGAAATTCGATACGGTAAAATTCAAGAAGCACAAGCCCAATTAGAATCTCAACAAAAATCCTTGGAAAAACTCCAGCAAAAAGCCGCTTTAATCCAAGAAGAAGTAACGGCAGACGATATCGCAGAAGTTGTCGCTCGATGGACGGGAATACCCGTAGCAAAAATGATGCAATCGGATCGGGAAAAACTGTTGGATTTGGAAAAAAATATTCACCAACGGGTGGTGGGACAAGAGGCGGCAGTGGCAGTCGTTTCGGATGCTGTTCGGCGGAGCCGTGCCGGAGTTCAGGATGCGCACAAACCCATCGGGAGCTTTCTCTTTTTAGGGACAACCGGAGTCGGGAAAACCGAATTGGCCAAAGCGTTGGCAGAAATTCTCTTTGACGATGAACATGCGCTCACCCGAATCGACATGAGTGAATATCAGGAGCGACATGCTGTGAGCCGACTCATTGGAGCCCCTCCCGGCTATGTCGGCTATGAAGAAGGGGGACAACTCACCGAGGCCGTGCGCCGAAAACCTTATTCCGTGATCCTTTTAGATGAAATCGAAAAAGCTCATCCGGATACATTTAACATCCTTTTACAGGTATTAGACGAAGGCCATTTAACGGATTCCAAAGGGCGTTTAGTGGACTTTAAAAATACCTTGGTAATCATGACCAGCAATATAGGTAGTAGTAGAATTCAAGAAGCCTTTGAAACTCATAGCCGATTTGAAGAAGCTGAAAATGCAGCTCGACAGGTGGTTTTGGCTGAGTTAAAACAATCCGTTCGGCCGGAATTTTTAAATCGAATCGATGAAAGTATCGTTTTTGCACCCCTCACGCGTAAACAAATCCGAACCATAGTAGAGATGCAATTGCAACAAATCATCAACCGATTAGAAAAACAACACCTCCAGCTGTCTTTCTCAGAGGCTGCTATAGATGCACTCGCCGAGTGGAGTTTTGATCCGCAGTTTGGAGGACGCCCTGTGAAGCGTATCCTTCAAAGGCAGGTACTCAATCCCATCAGCAAAACTTTGTTAAAAGATTCATCTCCTGGAAAAAGACATATTCAAGTGGATTTAGAACAAGGTGTTTTGGATTTTAAGTCACTTTAATGATGACCTTATATCTTAATTGCCCCACAATTTATTGTTCAATCTTGTAACAATAGATTAAGCTGGAAGTCCTTCAATTGTATGGGATGTAACCGGATCAAAAGTCCATTAAATTCAATCCACTTACCTTTGTTTTTGATGCAAAAGAAAATCAACATTTTAAATAAAAAAGCGCGATTCGAGTATGAACTCATCGACCAATACACTGCAGGGATTGTTTTGACCGGAACCGAGATTAAATCTATCCGTGCCAGTAAGGCGAGTATTGCCGAAAGTTTTTGTGAATTTAATGAGCAAGGCGAACTCTTTGCCATTAATATGTATATCGAAGAATATGCTTTTGGGACGCGGTTTAATCATAAACCGCGAAATAGTCGTAAATTATTATTGAATAAAAGAGAATTGCGTAAACTTCATCGAGAAGTGAAAAATGTAGGTTTAACCATTGTCCCATTAAAATTGTTTATCAATGATAAAGGCTTTGCGAAACTAAACATTGCTCTGGCACGTGGAAAAAAACTCTACGACAAAAGAGAAACGATCAAGGATCGGGATAACCAACGAAATTTAGATCGAATCAAGAAAAAATTCAACCGTTAACGCCATGTTCCCAAAATCTTTCACTCTTTGGATGTTATATGTAGGATGGGCATTCGCCCAATGGAACGGCCAAGTCAAGAATCCTGAAGGAAATCCTCTAGCCGATGTCAATGTTTATGTTGAAAATAGTTTTGTAGGTACGGTAACCAATGCCCAAGGGTTCTTTGAAATCTCCCCGGAACAAGAACAAGGCGTATTGGTGTTTAAGTATTTAGGCTATCAGACCCAAAAAATCCCCTTCAATCGGGTCAAAGGCGAGTCGCCCCTTTCAATTATACTAGCTCCTGCTCCCATAAGTTTAAATGAAGTAGAAATCAACGCTCAAGAAAACCCAGCACACCGAATCATTCGAGCAGCACAAGCCGCCCGAGAGGAAAACTACCAGCGCAGTCGAAATTTTAAAGCTGATTTTTATTCTCGGGGAATCATACGAACCGAAAATTTCCCGGAACGCTTTTTGGGCAGGGAATTAAATGATCTCAATGAGGTATTGGATTCCAACAGAAACGGGATTCTTTACCTTTCGGAATCGCGTTCCAAACTATTGGTCCGGAATCAGGAGTTTAAAGAGATCCTTACGGCTTCTAAGGTCAGCGGGAACGATCAGGGATTTTCCTTTAACAGTGCCGAGGAGTCGGAATTTAATTTTTATGAACCCCGCATCGAGGTCGAAAATCTTGTCTCCAGTCCCATTGGCCCCGAGGCGTTTGGAATTTATCGCTTTAGACTTGAAAACACCTTTTACACCCCTGAAGGGCAATTCATCAATCAAATTTTGGTAACCCCTAAAGTTCCGGGGTTAGGGAGTTTCCAAGGGACTGTATACATTTTGGAAGACGACTGGGCTCTCTATGGAATCGACTTGCAATACGACAAATCGGGTTCTCCCCTAGACCAGCTTCGAGTCCAGCAGATTTTTAACTTTAATGAAACTGCTCAGCAATGGGTCAAAAGTTCACAGGTAATCGATTTTGCCGTGGGAATTTTGGGTTTTGAATTTAATGGTCGTTTTTCGGGGGTATATAGCAATTATGAGTTGGATCCTCCTTTTGAGGCACAAACCTTTGATAAGGTAGTTTTCGAAGTTTTGGCCGATGCCAATACCAAAGATTCCATTTTTTGGGAAAAACGTCCGATTCCACTTACGGCAGAAGAACAAAAAGACTATCGTCAAAAAGATCGTTTGCAACAAAAACGCGAATCCAAAGAATATTTAGATTCTCTAGACCAGGCCAATAATCGCTGGAAATGGGGAGATGTTATCGGTAAAACCCTTCAGAATTCCCATAAGAAAACAGAGTTATCCTATGGTTTAGGAACTGCTGATAGCAGATTTAACCCTGTGAGCGGCTGGCAAACAAGTATTCATTTAAATTGGTTTAAAGGAGATAACGACCTCCCTAAAAATTGGCAAATTCGCTCCCGGGTGAGTTATGGCTGGAGTGATCGCAAATGGTATCCCACGTTCGAATTTCAGACTCGGCGCAATCGAATCGATTATACCCGCTACGGTTTCCAATTGGGAAGAGTGTTAAAGCAATTCGATCCGAGTCCGGGAATCGATAACTTCCGCAGCAGTTTTGCCAATCTGTTTTACAAAGAAAATTTTATTCGACTCTACCAAAGCACCTTTTTTCGAGCGAACTTTTCCAGACGAATTTCTCCTAATCTATCGATGGGTTATACCGCTCTAGTAGAATATCGAGAACGGAGAGTCAATACGACGGATTTTTCTTTTTTTCATCGAGACGAAACCTATGCGGCCAATCGCCCTTACCAAACCAATCTGCTCCAAGACCATGAAATGTTTGTCCATTCTCTGGTGTTAAATGCTCGACTGGGAGTACGATTGGTCCGATACCCTGATCGCACATTTTATCCTTCCAACCCTAAATACCCAAAACTACAATTACGCATTAGCCAAGGGCTTGGAGGCATTGACGATCAAAGTTTTATAAAATATCGCTTTCGCGTGCAACAGGAGTTGGGTTTGGGTCAATACGGTCAGAGTTCCTTGGCTTTAGAACAAGGCGGGTTTATCGATAAAAATCGACCCGCATTTATGGATTATAACCACTTTGGTGGGAATCGAACATATCTGATTCGTAACGGAGATTTTGCTTTTCAGATGCTTCCGCATTATCAGTTCAGCACTACAGCTTCATATTTGCGCATACACTGGAACCACGATTTTGGCAACAATACACTCGCTCGACTGCCCCTGATTCGGCTTCTAAAAGCTGAACCCTATTTTCAATCCAATCTTTTGGCTATAGAAAACCGGAGCAGTTATTGGGAAGGAATTGTTGGGCTTAAAAATTTAGGGTTGAAAAAGTTTCGTTTTTTAACGTTGGCCTACGGACAACTGCGCTATAATCGGCAGGTGAACCATACGCTTTTATTTGGGATTCAGAATTAATTTTTATTCTGAACCATCGGGACAAAACGAAAAGCTCCTAATTTTTCACGATCAAATTGGGTGGTACTCCTGCGAGTATATCGATACATAAATTGGTCTTTGATTCCGATAGGAATCACCAGATGACCGCCCACAGCCAATTGTTCCAAAAGTGCCTGTGGGAGCTCTGGGGCTGCGGCAGTCACGATAATTCCTTCGAAAGGAGCCTCTGTCTGCAGGCCTTTATAGCCGTCTCCAAAAATCATTTTTTTTGGGCGTAATCCTAATTTAGAGAACAGGAGTTTGGTTTTTTTATAAAGTTCTTGCTGCCGTTCAATCGTAAAGAGTTGCACCCCCATTTGTAACAAAACTGCTGCCTGATACCCAGAGCCGGTTCCGATCTCTAAGATTTTTACTCCGGGAGTGATTCCCAATAACTCCGTTTGAAAGGCTACGGTGTAGGGTTGGGAGATGGTTTGGTCAGCTGCAATAGGATAAGCCTTGTCTTCATATGCCCATTGGGCCAAAGAAGGGTCCATAAACCAATGTCGAGGCACCTCGCGCATCGCTTCCAATACGGCCTGATTTTCAATACCTTTTTGGGCTAGGGTATCAACTAACTGTCGTCGTTGCCCTTGATGTTTAGGAGAATCGTCCATGAGCACAAAAATAACCCAGTGCTCACATATCTACAAGAAGATTGTATTTTTGAAAAAAAAACATGCTGAAATTTGGTGTTTTAGGAGCCGGGCATCTGGGAAAAATTCATTTGAGATTAATCCAGGAATCGGATCAAATGGAACTGATAGGTTTTTATGATCCTGATCCTCAAGTGAGTCTTGCTGTGCAGGAAGAATTCGGTTACAGAGTTTTCTCCTCGGCAGAGCAATTAATCGAAAATGTTGATGTTGTAGACATCGTTACTCCTACCCTCACCCATTATGAATTGGCTCAAAAGGCCATCCTGGCCCAAAAACACGTTTTTTTGGAAAAACCGATCACTTTTGATGTCAATCAGGCCCAACAACTGACCCAACTGGCCGAAAAGCAACAGGTATTAGGAATGGTCGGCCATGTTGAACGATTTAACCCTGCCTTTAAGGCTGCCCGTTCTTCGATCACCGCACCTATGTTTATAGAAACGCATCGCTTGGCTGAATTTAACCCAAGAGGTACCGATGTCCCGGTAGTGTTGGATTTAATGATTCATGATATAGACATTGTGCTTTCCGTCGTTAATTCCGCCGTTAAAGAGATATCAGCTTCCGGAGTTTCCGTAATCAGCGATACTCCGGATATTGCAAATGCGCGCATTGTATTTGAAAACGGTTGTGTAGCCAATTTAACCAGCAGTCGTATTTCATTAAAAAATATGCGTAAGAGTCGTTTTTTTCAAAAAGACGCTTATATCGCAGTCGATTTTTTATCTAAACAAGTAGAAATTGTAAAAATGAAAAATGCCCCTGAAAAAGCCGAAGACTTTGCCTTAATCCTACAAAATGCAGAAGGCATTCGCAAGCAAATTTACTTCGACAATCCAGCTATAAAACCCTCCAATGCGATTCGGGAAGAATTAGAGAGTTTTGCCCGATCTATCGAAACAAAAGAGACTCCTGAAGTGAGTTTCAAGGACGGTGCCCAAGCCCTCAGAGTTGCTCAACAAATCATTGATCTGTTTTAAAATGGGTATTCATAAGGTAAGTGTCATAGGGGCGGGTACTATGGGAAATGGTATCGCTCAAACCTTTGCTCAGAAAGGGTTTCAGGTGACTTTATTTGATGTATCTCCATACGCGATCAGTCAGGGCCTAAATGCCATCGAAAACAGCCTTAACCGATTGGTTCTAAAAGAAAAAATCACAACTAAGGCTGCCCAATCAGCAATAGATCAAATTCAAAGCTTTGACCGATTGGAAAAAGCTGTTGAGAAGGCCGACTTAGTTATTGAAGCCGCTACTGAAAATAAAGTGCAGAAACAACAGATTTTTGAAGATTTGGATACTTTTACCCTTCCACATTGCATTTTAGCTTCCAACACCTCCTCCATAAAGATCAGCAGTCTTGAGCAGGTTACCCAGCGCAAGGGAAAAGTGATTGGGATGCATTTTTTTAATCCGGTACCCTTGATGCAATTAGTGGAAATTATTCGAACCCCTGATACTTTAGAGAATGTTTTTCAGACCATTTACAGTTTAGCTGAGCAGCTGGATAAAGTTCCCGTAAAAGTAAATGATGCGCCGGGCTTCGTGGCTAACCGAATATTAATGCCCATGATTAATGAAGCCGTCAAAACTCTGGAATCCGGGGTTGCGGGAGTATTTGAAATCGATACGGTTATGCGATTGGGAATGGCTCACCCCATGGGACCTCTTCGCTTAGCCGATTATATCGGGTTAGATGTGTGTGTAGCTATTTTAGAAGTTTTAGCTACAGAATTGAATCAGTCTCAACATAAACCTGCTGCCCTCCTGCAGGACTTGGTTCAGCAAGGTTGCCTAGGTCAAAAAACAGGCCAAGGATTTTATGACTATCGTCAGGACCCCAAACACCCTACTGTACATGTTTTGAAATGATTCCTTTAAACCCCATCCCTCTCTTTTTTCCAAAAACACCAACCCTTCAAATTCTGCAGAATTATAAGGATTTATCCTTAGCACAACAGATCGACTATCGAAAACATCCTCACCATTTTATACACGTAATCGAAGGGGATCATCCTTTAAAGATATGGCAGCAATTCTTGGCTCAGAAAGCTTATCGCCAAACTGTTTCCAATTACTACGTTGTAAACCTGCGTTCCGCTCAAGAAAATATCTGGGGAATTTTGGGAGGAATTTCTATGGATGCCGCCACAACGAAAACGCTCTATAAGCATGAAGAGATCGTTTCTTCTCGAGTGGCTCGGATGCGGGATTATTTAAGGAAAATCCAGCTGCAAGCAGAACCTACCGTCGTTGGAGCTTCCTTCTCGGACGAATTACATGAATTAATCAAAAATCACAGCGATCAAACAATACTTCATTCTTTTGAATGGGAACATCATCAATATCGTTTATGGGAAGCACAGGAACCTCTTGTCCACTATTTGAGAAACAGTGCTTTTTGCGAGGCCTTCCTAATAGACGGCCATCACCGAACTGCCTGTTTGGAGTCCTTACAAAAGCAGCAGCCTAAAAACTCCTATCAATTATTGAGTTTTGTGATTGATCTCAAGTCTGTTCAAACCGCAAGCTTTTTATGGATCATCCGAAAGCCTCAGTCCAGCATGATTCATACTATTAAACAATGGCCCAGTGAGAGATTAGCTGAAAAATTAAATTCATTTACACAACCTCAACTCTATTGTGGAGATCAATGCTATTTCCCGCCGGGACATTCCAAAGCTGATCAATTAGAGAGCGTTTATTCTCTTTTTCAAAAACACAGTAGCCAAGTAGAATATCTGCCCAACTCCTTGTTGACACCCGAGACTATGGCAGAATTCATCCAATCCGGAGGGATCCTATTTGGATATCCCAAATGGGGCATTGAAGAACTTTGCCAATGGTCCCGTACAGGGGGTTTACTCCCTCCTAAATCCACTTATAATCAACCTAAATTGTGTACGGGTTTGGCCATTTCTCCACTTGAATCCCCAATAAATTAGGGTATCTTTGTGGGCATGAAAATTGCTGAAAATCTACTTTCCATCCGACAACAAATCCCTGAAGATGTTGAGCTGGTAGCGGTCTCTAAAACGAAATCTGAAGCTGAAATATTAGAGGCTTATAAAGCTGGTCAACGCATCTTTGGTGAAAATAAAATTCAGGAAATGAGCCGAAAATGGGAAGTGCTTCCCAAAGATATTTCCTGGCATATGATTGGCCACGTTCAGACAAATAAAATTAAATACATGGCGCCTTTTGTGGATTTAATTCATGGAGTAGATCGGCTTAAATTACTCAAAGAGATCAACAAACAAGGCGAAAAAAACAATCGTGTATTAGGCTGCTTGTTGCAAGTCCATATCGCACAGGAAGACACCAAGTTTGGCTTGTCTGAAACGGAATTGGAAGAAATTTTACAAATCCAGGATGAATTCAAGTATATATCCGTTTGCGGCCTTATGGGTATGGCTACCTTTACTGAGGATACCTCCCAAATCCAACAAGAGTTTAAGTTTTTAAATCAGTTGTTCATACAACACCAAGAACAGCACCCCAAATTGCAAATTTTGTCTATGGGAATGAGTGGTGACTTCCCCTTAGCGATCGACTGTGGAAGTACGATGATTCGAGTTGGGAGCAAAATATTTGGAGCACGGAATTATTGATGTATGCTGTTTTAGACATAGAAACCACCGGAGGTAAATTTGATGAGGAAGGGATCACCGAGATAGCCATTTATCGATATGATGGTACGCAAGTGGTCGATCAATTTTCAAGTTTAGTCAATCCGGAACGGCCCATCCAACCCTTTGTCTCAAAACTCACGGGAATCCACAGCAAAATGCTTCAGAACGCTCCTCGTTTTTTTGAAGTGGCTAAACGGATCATCGAAATTACGACCGATTGTATCATCGTAGCACACAATACAGAGTTCGACTACCGAATTCTTAGAACAGAATTTAAACGATTGGGGTATACATTCGAACGAAAATCACTTTGTACGGTCAAACTCTCTCATGAATTGATTCCCGATGCAGAATCCTATAAATTAGGAAAACTGGTTCGTTCATTGGGAATTCCGATCAGTGATCGCCACCGTGCCCAAGGAG
>JBMYNJ010000046.1:0-12755 GCA_049598145.1 Flavobacteriaceae bacterium
TTCCGTTTTCTAAAGTAGACCAATCAACGTATCTCAATGTAATGCCACCAATTATTGCAGGTATAAGCATTAAGATGAATAAAACTTTTTTTGAAGGTTGCCACATAATATTCATTTTTTATCCCTCTTCAAGACAGTTAGACTCGAATGAATTTGAAGCAGCATAACGGTCTTGTATATGCATAGTAAGGGATTTGTATTAGATTAGTTTTGGTTTATAAACTACTTTGACAAGTACAAAATTATCTTTGGTTTATGTCTTAAACCCTTATTATGCTTATACCTTGTTAGCCATAGTTATCTATCCATTATTTCTTTGAGTTCTACTGTTTTCCATTCGGGATTATAGTCAATAAAATCCTTAAACATTGCTATATGACTTGCGCCTGCTGAAATTACAATTCTCTTATCTTCCTTTTCCATTGCCTTTTGAATAATCGAATACATATATAGGTTTCTTTTATACCATTCTGATGCTAAATAGGCGCCTACAAAATTATCCTTTTCACCACCTTGATTTGCAAGATTTACATACCAGTTAATGTCTTCTTTTCTTCTTTTATCATCATTATAATGATATAGAATTTCAGTTAAAGATTTATTAGATGCAAATAATTCGTTTTCAGTTTTTTCCAATTTTACTAATTCAATACTATCCTTTGCAATTAAATCAAACTGCTTTGCTTTTTCCATCAGTTGTATTAGACTATCATATCTGAACTCTGTTCTGTAGTCCATTGCGTACAACTTTTTATGATTCAATTTTTTAGCAGTTCTAAATGCTAATTGATATAATTCATCTCTTTTTTCTTTGCTGTAATCGTTTGTAGAAAAAGAAGAATAAATTGAATCTAGTTTATTTTGATGATTATACATAGTTTCTACAAATATCTTGTCAGGATTAAATGCCTTAATTTTATCAGATATTAACTCAAGTTCATTCTGATCACTTTCATTTAAAATATTTCTAATTTTAATATCGACAACATCTCCATTATTTTCTGGATCAAAATTTGCAAAATGGAAAGTTCCAATTAGTAATATTTCCAACTTATCATCTTTTGAATTATAAGTTTTTTCTTTATTCTGTTCAACTCCATTTCCATTACAATTAGTCAGAAGTATTAGTATTAAAATTCCAATTATAATTTTTTGCATTTTGTTTGTTTTAATTATGGCTAACTAGCAGATATCGGAAACTAGGTTCCGATCGTTTCCTTATATCCGTTTAAAAATAGTTGAAAAATCAAATAGGCGTTGGAGGGTTTGTCTTTCATTGGATAGGATTTCGGATTTTTCAATTTATCAAAAAAACAGAAAGTGAGATCGTCCGGAAATGTTAAAATTGTGAGGGGTTATGGGATATCAGGGCAGAAGTCCCTTAAAAAAAGGGCTTTTAAATAGAAAAAACTCATTAACATTTGACTGTCAATGAGTTGTAAAGTGTTTAAGTGATCGCGATAGGATTCGAACCTATGACCGGCTGCTTAGAAGGCAGCTGCTCTATCCAGCTGAGCTACGCGACCTTTCAGATATTTGCGGAGAGACAGGGATTCGAACCCTGGCAACGCTTACACGTTGACAGATTAGCAATCTGCTCCATTACCACTCTGGCACCTCTCCTTGCGCTTTTGCAAAGGCAAAAATACAGCTTCACCCGAAATTCCACAACACTTTATTCGGGATATTCGATCCGCAGTTGAAATTGATTGACCATTTTTTGGGTCAAAACTTTTTTGACAGATTCAATTTCGGCTAAGGTGATGTCGCAAAAATCAAACTGCCCTTCCTCTTTTTGGCGTTCAATAATCCGGTCGATGAATTGTTTTAATTCTTCTAACTGGGGTTGCAAAAGGCTTTTGGATGCCGCTTCTACGGCATCGGCCATCATCAGCACCGCGGTTTCTTTCGAAAAAGGCTTAGGTCCCGGATATTGATAGGTTTCTGGGGCCACCGAGTTCCCCTCCCCTGCTTGTTCCTGCGCTTTTTTATAGAAGAAATAGACCAAAGACGTCCCGTGGTGGGTTCGGATAAAGTCGATGATCCGTTCGGGTAGTTTGTATTTTTTGGCCAGCTCCACCCCTTTTAAGACATGCGCGACAATGATTTGGGCACTCTGCTGGGGTTCCAAATCGTCGTGAGGGTTGAGTTTCCCTTTTTGATTTTCTGTAAAATAAGTGGGATTGTCTAGCTTTCCAATGTCGTGATAAAGCGCTCCCACGCGCACCAATAGAGTATTGGCTCCGATTTCGTCGGCAGCGGCTTCGGCCAAATGCGCCACCTGAATCACATGATTAAAGGTCCCGGGAGCCTTGTCGGCCAACAAGCGTAAAAGTGGGGTGCGGGTATCGGACCACTCAAAAAGGGTCACATCGGAAGTCAAACTAAAGAGGCGTTCGTAGATATAAATCAACGGTTGTACAAAAAGCGTTAACAGGCCATTGATCAGCAGCAGCCCCACAATCGTTAAGGATTGTAAATCGAAAGCCTCCCCCTGTATCAGGTGCATGGCCACATAACCCAACAAATAGACCCCTACAATCTGAAAAACCGAAATAAAGATATTGGCCCGACGGTGCAACTGCCTGACCCCTTGGAGGGTCACCATTCCGGCCAGAATTTGCATCACTACAAACTCAAAGGGGTTGGGCGTCATAAAACTGACCAGCAAAACCGTAAGTACATGGGCAAACAGCCCTACACGAGGATCGAAAAAAGCTTTTAAGGTTAACGGCAATACACAAAAGGGCAGGGCATAAATCAGTTGTTCATTAATCCCAATCACTAAAGAAGCAGCAATAAAAATAAACAGCAGATTAAAGAGAATAAAACTCAACTGGCGATTGTCTATATAAATATTGGAGCGATATTTAGAAATAAACAAAAACAGCATCCCCACGGTGAGCAGGATAATAATTAAAAGCCCACCAGAAAGGGCTAAGAGTTCCTGCGTATTAAGACCCCTCAGTTTATATTCGGCCCTTAGGGATTCCAGGCGTTGATAGGTTTCTTCTCCTACCAAAGCTCCTTCGGCTACAACGGTTTCGTCCTGAGCAACAAAGCCCTTGGTGAGGGCGATTTCCGATAAACGCTGATCTATATCCAGTTGGGTAAAAGATTCATCGACCTTGAGATTGGGCTGCACCACCTCAAACAAAACATCAAAAATAAGTCCCTGCAGTTTGGGCGTCACTCCAAGCGAATCCAATCGAGCATTTAATTGGGCTTCCAAAGCTTCGGGTCGGAGGAGTTGCGATCGATTCAGGGATCGCTCTTGGTCCTGCTCAATGAGTACCCAAGGTTCAGGTTCCTGAAAAGCGATGGGCAAAATCCCTCTTCGAGTAAAGTTTGCTAAACACTCTTGAGCAAGCTGTAGTGCTTGCTGATTTTGGCGTTTGGATAACTCTTTAAATGCGCTGGGGGAAATCTCTGCCAGTCGATCAAGCATTTGCTGGGTTGCTTGGGGGTCTTTTCGGAAAAAAAGGGTACGCTCTGCCAAAATTTTCTCCCGCTCAACTTGCAGCTCTTCTTGTGTTTTTAGAAGGGGAAACTCAAAGGGTGCCACCAAGGTTTTGTGACTCCAACGCTGCCCTTTTTGGTAGGACCAATTGAACTGGTTTTGCTTGGGAAAAAAATAAAAGACCAATGCTCCGCTAACCAAAAACAAAACAATTTTGGTGAACAAGTCTCTGCTAAAGGAGAAGTTTTTAAATCCGGTTTTAAGCGCCATAAAAAGTCTGCATTCCCTATGGAAATATTTTTGGGAAAGGTACAAATTGAAATCAATTTCTCTATTTTTGTCCGGATCCACTTTGGGAAAATCAAATTTTGAAATACGGTATTTGTCACCTCAGTATTGTCCCCCTCCGGCTGGAACAAAGCCACCAAAGCGAACTGGTGAGCCAGTTGCTTTACGGCGAATTGTTTACCATCCTGGAAAGTCGAAAAAAATGGGTCAAAATCCGATCGGCCATAGACCGCTACGAAGGCTGGGTGGCTATAGGGCAATTTAAAGTTCTTAAAGCCGAAGAATTTCAGGAACTCTCCGCCTTGCCGGCCCGCTACAACACGCACTATATCGATCATGTAGAAGATGCTCGTGGAGTGCTCTTCCCTTTGCCCCTAGGAGCCAATTTGGCTATGGCTTCTTTTTTAAACCACCAAGAAGTAGGTGCCGAAAAAGTTTCGGAATCTTCTCCAAAGAGCTTGGTGTCTATCGCCTATATGTATCTCAATTCGCCCTACTTATGGGGAGGGAAAACTCCCTTTGGAATCGATTGTTCAGGCTTTTCTCAGATGGTTTATCGACTTAAAGGTATCGACCTTCCCAGAGATGCCTACCAACAGGCCGAAGTAGGCCATACCTTAAGCTTTATTGAAGAAGCCCAGCCCGGCGATTTGGCCTTTTTCGACGACTCGGAAGGGAAAATCATTCATGTGGGGATCCTTTTGGAAAACAACTACATCATCCATGCTTTTGGGCAAGTGCGGATCGACCGGATCGACCAGACTGGGATTTTTAACCAGAGCCTGATGCAACACACACATCGCCTGCGTTTTCTCAAACACTACGCATAAAAAAACCGCCAGATGGCGGTTTTTACTAATGCTTTTGAAAGCTTACTCGTTTAACATCGCTTTCATGGCTTTAAAGCCTTCGGTATCGCCTAAAGTTCCGTAGATGTTCATCAGCGTACGAACTGCATTTTCATTTTGGTTTAAGTCCACAATTTTCTTTAAAATCGGGATACATTCTTGGTATAAATCTTCGCGCTCCGTTTTTAATGCCCCATATCGGGCATTGTCGGCACGAGAATTTCCCAAGCTGTTCATCTCTTCCACCAAAGCGGCTTCACCTTCTAAAATTAAAGCGACCAGGTTTAAGTATCCGGACTCAAATTCAGGATCCAGTTCGATAGACTTTTCATAATATTCACGTGCGGCCTGGGTGTCCCCTAAATCGGCATTGACCACTCCTAAATTAAAATATAAGTTGGCGTTGTTCGGGTCTTGGGCAATGGCCTCTTGCATCAGCACTTTAAATTTTTCCTTTTCACCCAATTCGATATAGATATTGGCCTCTGTCAGGATTAAATTCAAGTCATTTGGATTGGCTTTTCGAGCATCGGCTACGGCAGCAATCGCTTTTTCATTATCCCCTTGTTGAGCATAAATTAAAGCAATGTTCTTGACGATTTCAGGAAAACGGGATTCGGTTTGTTCTTCCCGAAGGTTAGTGTACTCTTTGGTTTTCCCATACAAACTATATTCGGATTCAGATACTTCAATTTCGTTTCCTGTAGCCACTTCAGTGGCAAAATATTGAGTCTTAATACCTTCGTATTTAAGGTCTCTTAGCTGAACGTAATAATCCAAAGCACGGTCATAAATTTTTCCGTTTACGGCACTGGAAGCGGCATAGTAGAGATATTCCTTATTGTTTTCCGGATCGAATTTGTAGGCCAAATTGAGCTTCGTAGAGGAAGCATCGTAAGCTTCGTTTTGGTTGTCTTCAATGGCACTATTAATAAGATCGTTTAAGAGCGATTGGCGTTGGGGAGGCAATTCGGCTGCCAAGCTACTTTCACCTTTAATAGATTCGTAGAGCTGAAAAGCCCCTTCAAAATCGCTCCGAGCCTGAGCGATTTTCCCTTCTAAAAAAACTTTTCTGGCTTTTTCTTTGGGTTTGGCCGCTTCAAAGAGGGCTGCATTGCCTTCTAAAATTGCAGCGGCACCATCGATATCATTAGCAATAAATAGCTTTTCGGCCTGTTTCAGCTCCTTTTTTTGTCCGTGCATGTGTATGGCTACGGCCAGTAGAGGGAGTAAAATGTAATTTTTCATCGGTATAAATAAATTTTTGCAAAATTATAGATTATTGAACAACTGTATCGTCATTAACATCCAAATCTGACACATCCTCCACCTCATCATCGTTTTTCATGACCTTGGCCACTGCAGCAATTTCGTCGTCACCCTTGATGTTGATCAGGCGTACACCTTGTGTCGCCCGGCCCATGATCCGCAAATCACTGACCGCCATCCGGATGGCAACTCCGGATTTATTAATAATCATCAGATCGTCCTGATCCGTTACACTTTTTAGGGCCACCAGGGGGCCTGTTTTATCGGTAATAGTAATGGTTTTCACCCCTTTACCCCCGCGATTGGTGATACGGTAGTCGGCCAAATCGGATCGTTTTCCATAGCCTTTTTCAGAGACCACCAAGATATTGGCATCCATGTCGTTGACGGCTACCATACCAACAACTTCGTCTTGGGCATCGGCTAGCGTAATTCCTCGAACTCCGGAAGCCCCTCTTCCCATCGGGCGAGTTTTACTCTCCTCAAATCGGATGGCTTTTCCGGATTTGACGGCCAACATAATTTGGCTCTGCCCGGTCGTCAGTTTAGCTTCCAAGAGCTCATCGCCATCTTTAATGGTGATGGCATTAATTCCATTGGCTCGTGGACGGGAATATTGCTCCAAAGAAGTCTTTTTGACTTGCCCTTTTTTAGTGACCATAATCACATAATGGCTGTTGGTGTAATCGGCATCCTTGAGGTCTTTGGTGTTGATAAACGCCTGCACCTTGTCGTCCTGTTCAATGTTGATCAGATTCTGAATCGCTCGACCTTTTGAGGTACGCGAACCTTCCGGGATTTCATATACTCGCAACCAAAAACACTTCCCTTTTTGGGTAAAGAAGAGCATATACTGGTGATTGGTTCCCATAAAGAGATGCTCCAAGAAATCCTCGTTTCGGGTAGTAGAGGCTTTTTGTCCTACCCCTCCCCGATTTTGAGTCTTGTATTCGTTTAGCGGGGTGCGCTTGATATAGCCTGCATGCGAAATGGTAACAACCACTTTTTCATCCGGAATCATGTCTTCCACACTGAAGTTTCCACCCGCATATTCGATAGTCGAACGTCGCTCGTCTCCGTATTTTTCCTTTATTTCCAGGAGTTCCTCTTTGATGATAGACATCCGACGCTCTTTGTGGGCCAGTATATCTTTCAGGTCGGCAATCGTCTTTTGCAACTCCTCGTATTCTGCTCGAAGTTTATCTTGCTCCAAGCCCGTGAGCTGTCGCAAACGCATTTCCACAATGGCCTTGGCCTGGCGCTCGCTAAGCTCAAAAGTCTCCATCAGCTTGGCTCGGGCTTCCTCGGCATTAGCAGAAGCTCGAATTAGGGCGATCACTTCGTCGATATTGTCGGAGGCAATGATCAGCCCTTCCAAAATGTGGGCGCGTTCCTCCGCTTTTTTAAGCTCAAATTCTGTTCGCCGAACCACTACCTCATGGCGGTGTTCCACAAAATAGTGAATCATATCCTTGAGATTCAATAATTGCGGTCGGCCCTTAACCAGGGCGATATTATTGACGCTAAAGGAAGACTGTAGTGCTGTGAATTTGTATAATTTATTCAGGACGATATTGGGAATAGCATCTCTTTTTAAGATATAGACTACTCGCATTCCCTTCCGATCCGATTCGTCTCGGATGTTACTAATCCCTTCTATTTTTTTATCGTTGACAAATTCCGCAGTTTTCCGAATCATTTCAGCTTTGTTGACTTGATATGGAATTTCGGTTACGATAATACATTCTCGACCATTGACTTCCTCGATTGTGGCTTTGGCTCGCAGTACGATACGTCCGCGGCCGGTATGGAAAGCATCGCGCACGCCATCATATCCATAAATGGTTCCTCCCGTCGGAAAATCAGGGGCTTTAATCGTTTGCATCAATTCGTCTATATCGATGTCAGGATTATCGATATAAGAAACGGTACCATCGACCACTTCAGTGAGATTGTGCGGGGGCATATTGGTTGCCATTCCCACGGCAATCCCAGAAGCACCATTCACTAACAGGTTGGGAACCCTTGTGGGCAGTACGGTAGGCTCTTTAAGGGTATCGTCGAAATTGAGTTGGTGATCGACGGTGTCTTTTTCAATATCGGCCATCAGGTCTTCGGAGATCTTCTGCATCCGAGCTTCGGTATATCGCATGGCTGCCGGGCTGTCGCCATCAATAGAGCCATAGTTTCCTTGCCCATCGACCAATAAATAGCGTAAACTCCACTCCTGTGCCATCCGCACCATGGTGTCGTAGACCGAACTATCTCCATGGGGATGATATTTTCCTAAAACTTCCCCCACAATACGGGCCGATTTCTTATAAGCCGAATTGGAACGAATCCCCAATTCGTGCATGCCGAATAATACCCGGCGATGAACGGGTTTCAGTCCATCACGAACATCAGGTAATGCACGTGACACAATGACAGACATTGAATAATCAATGTAAGCTGATTTCATTTCATCCTCAATGTTGATTGGGATGAGCTTTTCGCCTTCTACCATAGATATGCTTGAGTTGTTTGCTAATCGCTAAAATAGCTAAACACAAGGATAGAGAATCTTAGGAGACTAATTTTTTTGGACATTTTATCAACAAAAAAATCTGCAATTTCGAATGTATTTTTTTGCTAAAAGAGTTTCTTTTTTGGCATTTTTTTTGTCAATTAGCTCTAAAGCTTAAGAATGGAATACTTTTTGTTCTTAAAGTCTGTGAACTTATTTAGACGTGTATGGATGATAATTTTTCTCCTAGAGTAAAGGAAGTGATTTCCAACAGTAAAGAGGAGGCGCTCCGACTGGGCCACAACTTTATTGGTACGGAGCACCTAGTTCTGGGAATTTTGAGAGACGGAGGCGGAAAAGCGATTCACATCTTAAAATCGATTGACATTGATCTTGAAGATCTTCGAAGAAGAGTCGAGATCTTAAACCCTGCTGTAGCCGAAAACGCTTTAGCCTTAAATGATAAACGAAACTTACACTTGACCCGTCAAGCTGAAAGAGCCTTAAAAACTACTTTTTTAGAGGCTAAACTCTTTCAGAGCGAATTGATTAATACTGCACATCTCTTGTTGTGTATTTTGCGAAATGAGAACGATCCTACGACTAAATTACTTTCCAAACTAGAAATCAATTACGATTCTGTAAAAGAACAATTTAAATTGATGTTGGCCAGCGAATCCGATTACGACGATTTGCCGTCGGCCGCTTCTTTCCCCGAAGAAAAAGACGGGGATGAGGGAGAAGAAAAAGAAAACCCATTTGCGTCTTCATCGACTGAACAACGCTCCTCCAAAAAAACCAAAACACCTGTTTTAGATAATTTCGGACGGGACATTACTGCTCTGGCCGAAGAAGATAAATTGGACCCAGTAGTGGGACGAGAAAAGGAGATTGAACGCGTCTCTCAGATTCTCAGCCGACGCAAAAAGAACAATCCCATGCTCATTGGAGAACCTGGAGTGGGAAAATCTGCAATTGCAGAAGGATTGGCTTTACGCATTGTTAAGAAAAAAGTTTCCCGAGTACTCTACGGGAAACGTGTGATTAGTTTAGACTTAGCAAGTCTTGTAGCTGGGACTAAATATCGAGGCCAATTCGAAGAGCGGATGAAAGCCGTGATGAACGAACTCGAAAAGAATCGAAATATCATCCTCTTTATCGATGAGATCCATACCATCGTCGGAGCCGGAGGGGCCACTGGAAGTCTTGATGCCTCTAATATGTTTAAACCCGCCTTAGCCCGTGGAGAAATTCAATGTATAGGAGCGACAACTTTGGACGAATACCGCCAAAATATTGAAAAAGACGGAGCGTTAGAACGTCGTTTCCAAAAGGTGTTAATCGAAGAAACCTCTCCCGAAGAAACACTAGAAATTCTTCAAAATATTAAGGAACGATACGAAAACCACCACAATGTAGCCTACAGCGATAAAGCCTTGCAGGCTTGTGTGGACCTCACTCATCGGTATATGTCGGATCGTTTCCTCCCAGATAAAGCCATCGATGCGCTAGACGAAGCCGGTTCACGGGTACATATCAACAATATGAGTGTCCCACAAGAAGTCATAGACTTGGAGAAACGTTTAGACGAAGTACGTCTCCTGAAAAATTCGGTCGTTAAAAAGCAGAAATATGAAGAAGCAGCCAAACTCCGAGACGACGAAAAACGCGTGGAGCGTTCCTTATTAGATGCCCAAGAGCGCTGGCACGAATCCGCCAAGTTGAACCGAGTAAAAGTAACCGAAGAACACATTGCCGATGTAGTTTCCATGATGACCAATATTCCAGTGAATAAAATTGTTCAATCGGAGCGTAACAAATTGGCAAAACTCACGGAGATCATCGGAAATAAGGTTATTGGACAAAAAGAAGCCGTAGAAAAGGTGGTTAAAGCTATACAGCGCAATAGAGCTGGGCTAAAAGACCCTGAAAAACCTATCGGATCTTTTATATTCTTAGGACAAACCGGTGTCGGGAAAACCCAACTGGCCAAAATTCTGGCCTCTGAAATTTTTGATTCTGAGGAAAATCTTATCCGGATTGATATGAGTGAATACATGGAAAAATTTGCCATTTCACGGCTCATTGGGGCACCTCCGGGTTATGTGGGTTATGAAGAAGGAGGCCAATTAAGCGAAAAAGTTCGCCGCCGACCCTATTCAGTAATCCTTCTGGATGAAGTCGAAAAAGCACATCCGGATGTGTTCAATATGCTCTTGCAAGTCTTAGACGACGGGTTTTTAACCGACAGTTTAGGCCGGAAGGTGAATTTTCAAAACACCATTATCATCATGACTTCCAACATCGGTGCTCGAAAACTCAAAGACTTTGGTACTGGAGTTGGCTTTGAAACCACCGCTCAAAAATCGCAGTCCCATGACATTGAAAAAGGGATTATCGATCAGGAATTAAAGAAAACCTTTACACCTGAATTCTTAAACCGAGTAGACGACATTGTCATCTTTAACCCCCTTGAAGCTTCAGACATCCGCAAAATTGTGGACATCGAAATCAAGCGCCTCATTCAACGAATTGAAAAATTAGGTTACCTAGTTGAAATCAGTGACGCCGCTCGTAAATTCATAGCAGACAAAGGTTTTGATCCCAAATATGGTGCCCGACCACTCAATCGAGCGATTCAGAAATATGTGGAAGACCTGCTTGCCGAACAGGTAGTTTCCGACCAGATTAAAGAGGGCGACCAACTACTAATCGATCATCCGGAAAAAACGGAAAAATTGGCTTGCTCTATAGTTTCTGAAAAAGTCTAATGAACATATCCTTTCATTTAAATCCACCCGAAGGTGGATTTTTTTTTTGATTCCCATTCAGGAGTAACTTAAATGAATAAAAAAAAGGAACGTGCGTTCAAAAGTTAGGCTCGCAAAATATAATACCTTTGCGCAGTTGAAAAGAAACCACATTTGTTTAGTAAGCAAGTGAGAAACCAACACGCATGAAAGTATTGAAATTCGGTGGGACTTCTGTAGGAACTCCAGAAAGCATTGCAAAACTCATTAAAATCATCACTCAAGAAAACTACCCGGCCGTTATGGTTAGTTCTGCTGTGGGTGGAGTCACCAATACACTTCAACAAGCCATAGAAAATGCTCGGCTACAAAAAGAAAATTATCACGAGCAGTTGCAATTGATTGAGCAACTCCATATGGACATCATTCAAGCTCATATCCCGATTGAAAAACAAAGCAAGTCGATCAGTTTTTTAAAAAGTCAACTCAACAGCCTTGAAGAACTCTTGGGTGCAGTTTTTTTAATCCAGGAATCCAGTGACAAAACCATTGCCACAATTCTCAGCTTTGGAGAACTTATAGCTGTCCAGTTGCTGGAAGATATCTTGACACATCACCAGATTCCCGTGCAGCTCTTGGATTCCGATGCCCTGGTGGTCACCTACACCAAAATCGGAAAAAATTATGTGGACTTCGATATCACCGAAAAAAATATCAAGGCTCAAATCAAAGACGAAACCAAACTGTATCTCGTACCCGGATTTATTTCTAAAGATCGCAATGGAGAACAAACTACCTTGGGACGAGGTGGTTCCGACTATACAGCTGCATTAATTGCTTACAGTCTTAACAGCGAAGCCTTAGAAATTTGGACTGATGTAAGTGGTATGTACACGGCTCACCCCAAATTGGTACAACAAGCCAAACCCATCCCCCAGTTGAGTTATCATGAGGCAATGGAATTGTCTCACTTTGGAGCTAAGGTAATCTTCCCCCCCACCTTACAACCCCTCGTGGAAAAAAATATTCCACTCTACATTAAAAACACCTTTGATCCTAAAGCTCCGGGAACCTTGATCAATGGATCCAAAGACCGACTCGAATCAACGATTGTTCAAGGGATCAGCCATATCGATGAAGTTTCCTTACTCACCCTTGAAGGGAGTGGAATGATCGGTATTCCCGGCTTTTCCAAACGTTTATTTGAGGCCCTTTCTGCCGAAAAAATCAATGTGATTATGATCACTCAAGCCTCCTCGGAACATTCTATTTGTTTGGGAATTCGAACAGAAGAAGCCTCGCATGCCAAGGAAGTTATCGACGAAGCATTTCAGTTTGAGATCAACGTACACAAAGTATCTCCCGCTCGAGTTGAAAACGATATGGTAAATATAGCCGTGGTTGGAGAAGGCATGCGAAACCATCAGGGAATTAGCGGAAAGCTCTTTAGCAATCTAGGAGCCAATAATATCAATATTCGAGCGATTGCTCAAGGAGCATCCGAGCGCAATATTTCCATTATAATCGATGCCCACAATGTTAAGAAGGCGCTTAATACTCTACATGAAAGTTTCTTTGAAGCCCAAGTCAAAGAACTCAATCTGTTTATTACAGGAGTTGGAAATGTGGGAGGT
>JBMYNJ010000047.1:0-7531 GCA_049598145.1 Flavobacteriaceae bacterium
AACAAGTAAAATGGGGTAAATCAAAATTAGTTCTCCAAAGGCACTAAAAGTCAACTCGGGATCGGAAACATCAATAAACAAAGAATTCGTCTGGAAAGCAGTCCAGTCGGCAGTGACTAGTATGGCGGCAATTAGATTATTGGATGCGTGAAATCCAATAGCTAACTCATTTCCATTGTCCATTAAAGTAATGATCCCCCAAAACAATCCTGTACCGATATAAAAAACCAATAAGCCATAACCTAGTTTGGAGATTTCAGGGTTGTAAATGTGAAGAGAACCAAAAATAAAAGAGCTCATCAAGAGGGCAAACCAGGGTTTCGGAAAAATTTTTGCAAAGCCCTGCATCAGATAACCCCGAAATAAGAGTTCCTCCAGAGTAGTTTGCAGGGGAATGAAAAGAACAGCGATCAAAACCATACCGACAAATGGAATCGGGTCAAAATTCCATTGATAATTTTCAGGATGCATAAAATACTCCAGTCCAAAAAATACCAAAACTAAAGTCGACCATAAGACAAAGGCAAATTGTACTCTTCTCCAATCCATCTTTTTTCGGGTACTTATAATAGACAACAACGGCCTATCATGAAGCTTTCGGACCACCAACCAAAGACCTGCCAAGCCTATAGCAAAAGGCAACAGCAAAAGGAAAAGTCGATAATTAGAAGGAATACCATTGAGCATGGCCATAGGATTATCGGGATCGGCAACCCCATCGGTGTTAAAAAGGGCTACCACCAAAGGAATTTGCCCTAAAAAATTGACTAGGATAACAACTAAAGAGCCTAATAAATAAAAACCAAATCCTATTTTCGGAGATTCCTGAGTTTGTAGAAACATATTTATGTATTTAAATTCCAGGGGGTTAATTTACGATGCTCAAGATACCCATTTTTAACAGTCAAAAAGCCGTCAGGGTTGTTAGTAAATAGACCTCCCGTACCCAATCCTTGATGTCCTCGGTAATCTAAGATGGAAGTCCATTGAGCGATTGCATTCAAGCCAATATTGCTTTCCAATGCACTGGTTATCCACCAGCCAATGGATTGCTTTTCAGCAAGATCAATCCATTCTTGAGTAGCCGAAAAACCGCCTAAAAGCCCTGGTTTTAAAATAATATACTGAGGTCGAATTGCTTGCAAAAGTTCTTTTTTGTCTTCCAGGGAGTGCACCTCGATCAACTCTTCATCCAAAGCAATGGCCAAGGGCGTTTTGCGGCAAAGTCTTTCCATAGCCTCCCACTGATTGGACTGAATGGGTTGCTCGATGGAATGAAGTTTGAGTTTCGATAAACGATCCATTTTATTGAAAGCTTCCTCAGGAGCAAAGGCTCCGTTGGCATCCACCCGAATGATCAAATCCTCGGGAGCATAACGCTTGCGAAGTTTATGGATTAATGCCCACTCGGCATCAAAATCCAAGGCACCAATTTTCAGTTTGATACAATTAAAACCTTGTTCGAGTTTGGAGTCAATTTGAGTTTGCATAAAATCTAAATCTCCCATCCAGATGAGACCATTGATGGGAATTTTGGTTTGCCCGTCGACAAAAGCAGACGGGAATACGTCAAAAGGGTGTTTTGCCACAATACTCTGATCCAAAAGTTCGATTCCAAACCGAATACTTGGATAATCAATCCAATTCAAGGAATGAAAATTTTGGGATTGCCATTCGGCACAAGCCTCTTGGAGTTTACTCTCAAAATCCGGGGAATCGTCTGCGCTAAGTCCACGAAATAAGGGACATTCGCTCACCCCCACCAGCTGACCGTTTTCCGAAGCCCATAAGAAATATGTTTCCTTTTGATGAAGAATTCCTCTTGAAGTTCCCCCCGGTTGCTTAAAATTTAAATGATATTGAACTATTTTAAGCTCCATAAAGACAGATCATTAAAATCCAATACCCTAATGCCACAAAAAATGCTGTAATTGCCAAGGGTTTTAAACCCCGATCCAATTGCTCAGGGCTAGGTGTTTGACGAAAGTCCGGAAGACGGTACAGCATCAAAACAGGAAAAATTAATCCCAACCAACGAATATTGGAATTTCCAGAGTAGATTAAAACAACAGTGAAACTCAAAGCAGCTAAACCAATTAAAATGCATTGATAAATGAGTGCATTTGCAAGTCCCCATTGGACTACTAGAGTATTCTTTCCGGATGCTTTATCGTTTTCGATATCACGCATATTATTGAGGTTTAATACCCCTACACTCAAACCTCCAAAACAAATTGTAAATAATAAGGCTTGATATGATAATTGTTGTACTTGAAGATAATAACTCCCCAACACACTAACGCCCCCAAAAAATAAAAAGACGAATACGTCGCCAAGGCCTTTATAGCCATAAGCATGATTCCCTACGGTGTATTTAATTGCAGCAACAACCGCCAATACAGCCAAGATTAAGAATAGTAAAACTTGAAAATATTGATCGGCAGGGAATGCAATTGCGATCAATATCCCTGAAGAGAACAAACTTAAGACTCCCACAATCCAGATCCCTCGACGCAGTTGACCAGGTCTTAAAAGTCCCATTTGCAGGGCTCTGGGAGGGCCCAAACGATCTTTGTTATCTGTTCCTTTGATCCCGTCGCCATAGTCGTTGGCAAAATTAGAAAGGATTTGAAAAAGAGAGGCGGTAAGTACTGCCCAAAAAAAGAGAGGCCATTGAAATTCCGACTGCCGCCAAGCCAAAGCATTTCCTGCAACAATTCCCGCCAATGAAAGTGGCAAAGTGCGCAAACGAGCCGCTAAAACCCAAGCACGCCAAGTACTGCGAGAGGATGTCATCAAATTAAGGGAATTTTGGGTATTTCTTAAAGTCAGGGGCTCTTTTTTCCAAGAAGGCCTTCTTTCCTTCCTGTGCTTCTTCCATAAGATAATACATCAAGGTCGCATCTCCAGCCAACTGCATGAGTCCGTGTTGACCATCGAGTTCTGCATTCAAACAACGCTTTACCATTCGCAAGGCCAACGGACTTCGCTGTTGCATGATCTTACACCATTCGACCACAGTATCTTCTAAGGAATTAAAAGGTACAACTTTGTTCACCAAGCCCATCTCTAAAGCCTCTGTAGCTGAGTATTGTTGACATAGGAACCAAATTTCACGCGCTTTTTTCTGGCCTACATGGCGGGCCAAGTATGAAGACCCAAAACCACCGTCGAAGCTCCCTACTTTAGGGCCGGTTTGTCCAAAAATGGCATTTTCAGAAGCGATTGTAAGATCACATACTACGTGGAGTACGTGCCCTCCTCCTATGGCATAACCATTGACCATCGCAACAACAGGCTTAGGAATTTCCCGAATACGTTTGTGCAGGTCTAAAACATTCAGTCGGGGAACACCGTCTTCACCTACATAGCCCCCTACTCCTTTTACATTTTGGTCGCCACCGCTGCAAAACGCTTTATCGCCAGCTCCTGTAAAGACAACAACGTCTATATCTTCTCGTTCCCGACAGATTTCCATGGCTTCCAACATTTCAAAATTTGTCTCCGGACGGAAAGCATTATACACTTGAGGGCGATTGATGGTAATCTTCGCAATACCCTCAAAATATTCGAATCGAATATCTGAATAGTCTTTTAGGGTCGTCCACTCTCTCATAGGTACTTTTTTTAATTTGAATTTAATGTTGTGCAAGATATTTAAAATAGCTGCTTAAAATTTTTGGATTTGTTTGGTTTGGGGTAAATATTTCTAAAATCTTGGGTCTTTGAGAGGATTTGAAAAACCGCTTAAGTCGCCCATCCAGTTGCCAACTGTTTTTTGCGGAACTATAGCCCCATCCGTGCATTCGAGCCAAATACTTTGCTTGAAGTTGATGCTGGGTTTCAAAATAAGTCTCAAACAAACGGTCTTTAATCGTTTCCGGAAGAATCCTAAAAATTCCTCCTCCTTGATTATTGATGATGATAATCCGCATATCCGGAGGGCATCCATTTTTCCAAAGGGCATTACTATCATAAAAGAAACTCAGATCGCCCGTGATACACAAAGTAGGAGAATTATTGACCTGAGCGGCCCCTAATGCCGTCGAAATACTTCCATCAATACCACTCGTTCCACGATTGCAAAACATTAGTCCAAGAGGTTTGCTATCAAATAACTGTGCATAGCGAACAGTAGAGCTGTTAGATAAATGAAGCTGATAATTATTAGGGATCTTTTTCCATAGTTTATAAAAGACATGAAAATCAGAAAAAGGAAGTTTTTTGATATACTGCAGATGTTTTTCCTGATGTCGCTTCATATGTTGTTGTCCGATTAAACGGTAAGTGCTTGCAGCGTCTGATGTTGGGTTAAGTGTACTTAACAATTTTTCTAATTCACCCTGGAGCGCATGAACATCTCTAAAATAGGTGTCGTAGGCCGGTGTGTTCCCCAGATGATAGTGCTTTTGTGGTGGATATCTTCTCAGAAATTTTTTGATTTTTTTGGAGACGACAAGCCCCCCTAAAGTAATTAATACTTCGGGTTGTAGTTTTTGAAAATAATCCTTTGAATTTTTATGAATTTCCAAAGGCGCGATTAATACATCTATATTTTCAATAGCCTCGGATAATTTTAAGTTAGAAAGCGACTCAGAAAAAACAAGTGTATCCGGCCTTTGAGCCAGCTTTTGTATATGTTCTCTAAGGCTGTCATTTGGTTCTAATACTCCAACGAGTATCAGTACCTTATTTGCTTTGGAATAATCGGCCTGGAGTTCATCAAGTTTGTTTTGGTCAATCTTTGAGGGTAAAGAACTTCTTTTTTGAATGGGTGCAACGGTAGAAGTTTTCAAATGGTAAAGCGGTTCTTCAAACGGAATATTGAGATGTACCGGCAATCGATCATCCCACAATTTTGACAATGCTTGGTGCAATATTTCGATATTGGCTTGTTTTTGCTTCGGTTGAAGCCGCTTTACCTCCTCTTCCGAATGGAGTAATTGTTGTCGATTACTCATCAGAATGCTTTCAGTTGCATGGCTTACATCTTGCATTAATGCGCCTGAGAAAGACGTGAATTTAGCCATTACCTGTTCCTGCCTAATGGTTTGTCCATCTCCAATATCGATGCGATAAGTAGGCCGATCGGCCGAGAGCACCAACAAGGGGATCGTGCTATAATAGGCTTCAGCGATGGCGGGTAAATAATTTAAGACGGCAGACCCGGAAGTACATAACAATGCTACAGGGGCTTTCAACTGTTGTGCAATCCCTAAAGCAAAAAAGGCTGCAGAACGCTCATCCACAACACTGTGACATTCAAAATCGGAATGGGAAGTAAAGCTCAAGGCCAACGGGGCACTTCTAGAACCAGGAGAAATAATAATATGCTTAATTCCATAGGCACGGCAACTTTCAACGGTCAATTGCGCACTTGGAATTGATGAAATTTTCATAGCCCGACAAAAATACGAAAGCTCTATGGAACCGGCCTACTTAAAGTACTTGCAAAAAGGTTTGTGCTTTGCGCTCAGTTTCAATCCATTCGGCCTCCGATTGGCTTTTCTCTGTGATTCCTCCACCTACATAACATCGTAGAATCCCATTCTTGTAGGCAGCACATCTTAAATTCACATAAAAATCTGATGTTTCTCCAAATTTTGGACCGATAAATCCCGTGTAGAGTTCACGAAGATCCGATTCGTGCTGAGCGATAAATGAAAAAGCTTCCAAGGTCGGATATCCGCAAACAGCAGGAGTTGGATGGAGCAGCTTTGTCAATTCAAACAAAGATAAATTTTGAGCATTTGCTTCAAACCGAGTACACAAATGCAGAACGGGTCCTGCCACAACTTCAGACCTTTCTCCTTCCAGAATTTGATTCGGGTTAAGTAAGGTACTGAGTTGTTCACGAATATGATCTTCAACAAAAATCTGCTCCTGAATTTCTTTTTCGCCCCATGGAATATCCCGATCCATAATCGATTTTGTCCCGGCCAAGGCCATAGTTTTTATTCGATTATCATTTAAACTCAAAAAAATTTCTGGGGATGCCCCAATCCAAAGTCCCATCTGCGGATGAAAAAAACAGTAACAAAATGCCTGAGGATAAGAGGTCAACAAACGATGATAAAGATGAGAAATTTCTGTTTCAGGATAATCACCAACCAACTGTCTGGAGAGCACAACTTTTTTAAAAATTCCATTTTGAATTTCTGCCTGTGCCTGTTGAATCAGGGTTTGATAATCCAAGGCTGATATAGAAGATTGCCCATTAAACCCCAAAGGAGCTTTGGGAATTGTTGTCCCGAGTGAATAGACCTTTTTCTGATCCCCGGCAATATAAAAAGCTTGATTCTCCTTTTGAAATGGGGCGATAAAAAAGCCTTCTTCTCTCCAGGTATTTATCGGCCATAAATCAGGGGTTTGTTGAAAAATGGCGTGAATTTGTTCTTCTCCGGGTTTCCGATAGAAAGCCATCGGGGTTTTGGATCGTAAGCACTCTGCTAAATCTTGTACAAAGGCCGGGAGTGACATTATTTTTTCGCTCGTGAGTACGTTGTTAATTTACAAAGAGACACCAAGTTTTGCGAATCATCGGTTACCCGTATTTCCCAAAGTTGAATGGTTCGTCCCGGGTGAATACATCGGGCGGTTGCATGGACAAATCCCTCCTTTACCGATTTTACATGATTGGCACTAATTTCAATGCCGCGGACCATTATGTTGGGGTCTCTATTCAAAACCTGAACGGCTGAGCTTCCCACTGTTTCAGCTAAAGCCACTGTCGCACCGCCATGTAAAACTCCATCGGGTTGATATACTTTAGAATTAACGGGCATACGTGCCATGAGAAAATCTTCACCCACATCGGTAAATTCTATCGAAAGAGTTTCCATCAATGTGTTTTTACACAACGTATTGCAAAACTCTAATATTTGATCTTTTGTCATAAAAAAAACCTTCCCGAAGGAAGGTTTCAAGGGTTAAGAGTGTTATTTTACTTCTTCAAAATCGACGTCTTGAACATCGTCACTGGCTTGAGCGCTAGCATCTTGTTGGGCATCGTCAGCAGTGGCCTGGGCGGGATCACTCCCCGCTTCTTGCTGGGCTTTGTACATTTCCTCGGAAGCATTTTTCCAAGCTTCATTAATGGTTTCCATAGCCGTATCTATAGCTGCCAAATCGGAAGAGGCATGCGCCTTTTTTAGCTCTTCAAGAGCGGTTTCGATAGGTTGTTTTTTGTCTGCAGAAAGTTTATCTCCAAACTCTTTTAATTGCTTTTCCGTTTGAAAAATCATTTGATCTGCACCGTTGAGTTTATCTACTTGCTCTTTGGCTTTTTTATCGGCATCAGCATTGGCTTCCGCCTCTTTCTTCATCCGTTCGATTTCTTCTTCGGTAAGTCCTGAAGAGGCTTCAATACGAATATCTTGGGATTTCCCAGTAGCTTTGTCTTGCGCACTAACTTTAATGATTCCGTTTGCATCAATATCAAAAGTGACCTCAATTTGAGGAACCCCTCTGGGGGATGGAGGAATTCCATCCAAATGAAAGCGTCCAATGGTTTTGTTATCCGCTGCCATGG
>JBMYNJ010000047.1:7541-12745 GCA_049598145.1 Flavobacteriaceae bacterium
GGATTACATGAATTTCTACCGAAGGTTGGTTGTCTGCCGCAGTAGAAAACACTTGTGATTTCTTTGTTGGAATCGTGGTATTGGCTTCAATGAGTTTAGTCATCACTCCTCCCATGGTTTCAATCCCAAGAGAAAGAGGTGTGACGTCTAATAACAAAACATCTTTGACATCTCCAGTGAGTACTCCCCCTTGGATAGCCGCTCCAATCGCAACTACTTCGTCTGGATTGACTCCTTTGGAGGGTTTTTTTCCGAAAAATCCTTCGACCTTTTCTTGGATGATGGGAATACGGGTAGACCCTCCAACCAAGATAACTTCATCTACGTCTGAGGTGGAAAGTCCCGCATCTTGAAGGGCTTGTTGTACGGGCTCCATAGAACGTTTGACCAAATCGTCTGCTAATTGCTCAAATTTGGCGCGTGTAAGGGTGGTGACCAAGTGCTTTGGACCACTCGCTGTAGCGGTTACATAAGGTAAATTAATTTCTGTTTGAGTAGAAGATGACAACTCAATTTTGGCTTTTTCTGCAGCTTCTTTTAAACGCTGAAGTGCCATAGGGTCTTCTCTAAGGTCCATCCCTTCGGCTGCCTTAAAGTCGTCAGCTAAAAAATTAATAATGACTTGATCGAAATCGTCCCCTCCCAAATGGGTATCTCCATTGGTGGACAATACTTCGAATACACCGTCGCCTAACTCAAGAATTGAAATATCAAAAGTACCTCCGCCAAGATCATAAACAGCAATTTTTTTATCAGAATCACTTTTGTCTAATCCATAAGCTAAGGCAGCAGCAGTAGGTTCGTTAATAATCCGCTGTACCTTTAATCCCGCTATTTCACCTGCTTCTTTAGTCGCCTGACGTTGAGCATCGTTAAAATAGGCAGGAACCGTAATCACCGCTTCCGTTACGTCTTGTCCCAGATAGTCCTCAGCTGTTTTTTTCATTTTCTGAAGTGTCATAGCAGATAATTCCTGAGGGGTGTATAAACGGCCATCAATGTCTACGCGAGGAGTATCGTTATCTCCTTTAACTACTTTATAGGCGACCGTTTTAAGGTCGTTTTGGGATTCTGAGAATTTGTTCCCCATGAATCTTTTAATGGAGGCTACGGTTTTCGTAGGGTTGGTTACCGCTTGTCTCTTGGCTGGGTCTCCCACTTTAATTTCACCACCTTCCACGAAGGCAATTACGGAGGGGGTGGTCCGCTTTCCTTCAGCGTTTGGGATAACTACAGGCTCATTTCCCTCCATTACAGAAACACACGAATTTGTGGTTCCCAAATCTATTCCGATAATCTTACTCATAATCTACTTTGGTTTCGTAGACTTTTTCAATCATCATGCCAACAAACAATGACTGACATGCTGTCATAAAATCACGGTAACTGGCGAAGACCTAAAAAGACATTGACATTGGGATCAATCGGATTTCCGGAACTCCTTCTAAAACTGACCAGTTGCCCGATATGATATTGAGCGTCCGCCAAGGGGCCCTGGATAAAATTCCATATGGGATATCGAATTTCTTCATCCGAGCTGTAAAACCGAATGGACAGCGCTTGTAATTCAGCATCCGATAACTCCATCGCACGAGTACTGGCTTGTTGGATTAAATCCAAAGTATTTTGCCGAAGCAATTCAAAAGTCCACTCTTTTTGTTGGTTAGTGCGTTTAATCATTTGGTTGGAAACCGTTGAATGTATCATTATGGAGAGGCCGTAAAGATGCTCTAGGGTTTCTCTTGAACTGCGTGCCTTTGTTGAGGGTTTAAAGTTTAAATCTTGCTGCCTCAATCCCTGAGTCGCCCAATAGTAACGAAATCCAATTCCTCGAATGGCATGGGCAATGATATTTTGAGAAGTAACTTCTTGGGGAGGATCGCCTATGGAAACAAATTCAGGAATTTGTGCCCGGAGCCAAAAACTTCCCAAAAAAAACACAATAAGCAATTGATGATGCATGCATTGACTATTGAAGAATTCTAAAAATAAGTATTTACTTTGGAAAAAAAAATACAGGCATGTCAACTTCCAAAAAGAATTATTCTCGAATTACGACCAATAGCCTATTGGAAATGAAGGTACAAGGAGAAAAAATATCAATGCTCACTGCCTATGATTATACCCTGGCAGGACTTGTTGACCAATCCGGCGTGGAAGTTATTCTGGTAGGCGACTCAGCTTCAAATGTAATGGCGGGTCACGAAACTACAGTACCCATCACTTTAGATGAAATGATCTACCATGCGGCAGCTGTCGTACGGGCCGCCAAACGTGCTTTGATTTTAGTAGACCTTCCCTTTGGAACCTATCAATCCGACTCAAAAGAAGCCCTGCGATCCTCCATTCGTATAATGAAAGAAGCAGGAGCACATGCCGTTAAACTGGAAGGCGGAAAAGAGATTAAAGATTCCATTGAGCGTATCATTCAAGCCGGAATCCCTGTCATGGGGCATTTAGGACTTACTCCCCAATCGATCTATAAATTTGGCACGTATACTGTTCGTGCAAAAGACGAAACTGAAGCTCAAAAACTACTGGATGATGCCAAACTCTTAGAAAAGTTGGGTTGTTTTGCAGTGGTATTGGAAAAAATTCCCGCAGAATTGGCTGCTCAAGTAGCCGCAGAATTAACCATTCCTGTCATTGGCATTGGTGCCGGAGGTCAAGTCGATGGACAAGTGCTTGTGCTGCACGATATGCTGGGAATGAATAAAGAGTTCAGCCCTCGTTTTCTCAGACGTTATGCCGATTTGGATGAAATTATTTCTAAAGCAGTATCTCACTATTCTGCTGATGTAAAATCCGGGAGTTTCCCCAACGAAAAAGAACAGTATTAAACCCGAAAAAGCATTTGAAATTCTTTTTGAAGACAACCATCTTTTGGTTGTGAATAAAAGATGTGGAGTTTTAGTTCAAGGGGATCAAACAGGAGATTCAAGTCTGGTAGATTTGCTCAAAGCCTATCTGAAAGAAACCTATCGAAAACCCGGAAATGTTTATTTAGGGGTAGTTCATCGATTGGATCGCCCCACCAGCGGTGTGGTGCTTTTTACCAAAACTTCTAAAGCGCTCACTCGATTGAATGAAGATTTTAAACTTCGAAGAGTTCATAAAACGTATCATTGTTTGGTGGAAGGACATCCCCAGCCCGCACAGGCCAAGCTCCAACATTGGTTGCTTCGGAAACCTCAAAAAAATAAGTCATTTGCCTATCCGAAAGCTGTTCCTCAAGCCAAAGAAGCACGTTTACAGTACCAAACCCTAAAATCTTTGGATCGTTACAGTTGCTTGGAAATACAATTAGAGACCGGTAGACATCATCAAATTAGAACTCAATTGAGCACTATCGGGCATCCGATTAAAGGCGATCTTAAATATGGAGCGGCTCGGTCCAATGCCAATGGAGGAATCGATTTACACGCCTTCCGGCTAAAAATTAAACACCCGATACAGAAAATTGAAATGATCTTCGAAGCTCCCTATCCTAAGGGTGCTCTATGGAATGCCGTAGCTTCCGGTTAGATAGCTCAGCTTTTTCGCGAATAATCTCATGCACAGGACGATTCTGCAACTTACTTTCCAACCAAGACATTACATCTAGATACAGAAATGCCCGTCTTTCATAAGGATCGTTTTCATAGGTCTGTAATTCGTTATACAATTTTTGAAAAGCACTTTTCAATTCATGTGGGTAGATATCACCTAAAGTTCTTAGAAAACGAATCATGGCTTTTTGCACTTCATACAATTCATCCATTTTAAGTAAAAACTTATAAGTATCCCGCAATAAGGATTCGATGTGGTAATCAAATCCTGCCTCGTAGTGCGCAAAAAGGTTTAAAACTCTGGAGAAACAAAGTAAATCTTCACGCATTTTTAAGGACCTATTTTGAATGATTTTGCGGAGATAGAAAATACATTTTTCATAGTCCATCAGGCCAAAATACAAGCAAGCTACTTTGTAGTAGAGAACCATTATATGGTGAGGGTCAATTCGGCTGCTGTAGGTATCTATACCTTTTAAAATTTCTGGAATTAAGCTTTTTCCGGAGGCAAAATCTCCGACAGAAAAGGTGTAATTGAGTTTGTTATTAAGTCGATAAAGAAACCAGAGGGTTGCCAAATTGACGTTTTTATCAAACGCAAACTCTTTTGCATGTTGATCCAATTCCGACAAAACCTTCAGAAATTTATCGGAATGTTTTAAAAGGGTTAAGGATTCCATCAGATAGTTGTTCCCTTTGAGATAAAATACAGGATGAACAGCAATCATTTCTTTGTGCTGATGAAATAATTCTACCCATTTGGCCGAATAGCGGTAACTCGACAGAAAATCTTGTGTGAGAAAACTGTACCACACATGGGCTTTATAATACCACAACCGCTCGCTGAAGCCCAAGTCTTCCAACTGTACCACCGGCAAATTTTTATAGAAAAACTGGGTAATTCTTCGATAATCTTCGTCGTTTTTGGTGTAACCGGTTTTGATGAGTTGCTCGTAAAGTTGAAGAGATAAGTTCGAAAGTTGACTAGCAATCTGATTTTGATGACCTAAATCATCCGCTTGCGAAATCAATTGTTCAGCTCTATTGCTAAGACTACGGGTAATGTATTGAGATTCGATCACCTTTTCCAACTCTACAATTTCATAGGCGAAAAGTTTCTGGTCGTACTTTAATGCAAGTGCTTTGGCACGTTCCAATAATTTAAGACTCTGAGCATATAAGCCTTTGTTGTAAAGGATAGTAGCATAATCTAATTGTTCGCGCACTTGTAGACGAATTCCTTTATGAACGGGATTGGTTCTTAAACTGGCTAAAATCTGTTTATATAGGTGCGCTTTAAGATTCGAAAGTTGTTGTTTGGTAACAATTTTCTTTTGTAAAATCAACTCCTCATCATAGCGATCCATCTTTTCTAAAACCCCAAAAAGATTGATGAATTTAGCATTTTCATTAGCGCCTAACCGCCCGATATACAGCTTAAATTGCCTCTTTTCGGATTTCGAAAGGGATTTAATCAGCACAAAAAGGTTGTCTTTAACCATGTTTGTTATAGTAATATTTGTATATTAATCTGTTGCTAATGAACTTTTTAAAACTAAAACTTATGAATAGAACATTGTAAATAAAGTTACATCAAAAAGTTCACTTACAAGCACGCCTATTATTTTTAAACTTTATTCTTCACATGTCAGAGCA
>JBMYNJ010000048.1:0-240 GCA_049598145.1 Flavobacteriaceae bacterium
GTTTGAGGGTTGCGAATATCGTAGCTCCCTTGACGATTCCCGAATTGCAGATTTTTATACTGAATCCGATCCTTGTCATGACTTTCCATAAAACCTACAAGTGTAGGGGAGTCGAAATTCCGATTGGCGTGATAAACCCCACCAAAATTAGAATTGGAATGACCCATGGCCGCTTCAGAATATTTTTCAAATTCTTCGCCCCAACTCAAGATTCCATAATCTGAAAAATCTTGTTCTTCA
>JBMYNJ010000048.1:250-12270 GCA_049598145.1 Flavobacteriaceae bacterium
GAAACGAAAGCCATCAATTTTAAACTCCTCCATCCAATACCGATTGATTTGATTCACATAAGCAGCGGTTTCAGCAGCATCGTGATTCATATCATTAAAATAATTCAGGTAGCCTTGTGAAATCGGAGAAATTTGAAAAAAGGGGTTGTCCGCAGTTGGGGTCCCGTTATACCTTTCTGGATCAGTGTTCCACAGGCGGAAGTAGGGATTTTGTCCGGTAGCATGGTTATATACCACATCTAAAATCACGGCAATCCCCCTTTGGTGGGCTGCATCCACTAAAGCTTTAAGGGCTTGTTTGTTGCCATAATATTTGTCTAAAGCCATGTGAAAACTAGGATTATAGCCCCAACTTTCATTGCCGTCAAATTCTTGAACCGGCATGAGTTCGATTGCATTAATTCCCAATTCAACTAAATAATCCAATTTTTCACCTAAGGCATCAAAGCTGTGACGTGCATCAAAATCTCGTAGTAAAACTTCATAGATTACTAAGGCTTCGCTGGAGACTCCTTGAAAGTTTGTTACCTGCCAGTTATAGGGAATTTCGTTCAGGTCTATAAAACTAACCGCATGTTGGGTAGCCGTGGGATAGGCAGGAAGATTGGGGTAAGTGGCCGCCTCAATAGAGGCATCGTTGTAGGGGCTTAAAATAGTTTCAGAATAGGGATCGGCGATTCGGATGGAACCGTCCACCAAATATTGATAGAGCAAAGGTTCTTGAGGGTTTAAGTTTTCTAACCGAATCCAAAATCGATCACTTGAGGGGTCTTTTTGCATCAAATAGCTGCTGTTACGTATCCATTGAGTAGGAGAACCGATCCAATGCACGAAACTTTTTCCTGGAGCATAGAGCACGAAAGTAGCACTAGTGGGGTCGGTGGGATCGCGATTAAAGCCATCGTTCATACCAGATGGAACAGCCGCTTGATTGACTTGTGGAGCTATGACCACCTCAAAGCTGGATTGTTGGAAGCTATCGGAGTCGGTTACATCTGTGGCTCTTAAAGTATAGGAGGCATCGGATTGTAGATTGGTGAGTGTTGTTTGATAGCTAGTAGAATTATTACTTTGGTCGATCAGAGCGGTTCCTTGTCGCAACTCAAAGTTAACCAAAGTACTTCCGGTTTGTGCGGCTACTTCTATTGAGGTACCGGCGGCAACTACAACTCTATCGGAAGCAGGAGCTGTTCGCGTGAGTTCAAATTTTCCAACCTCAAAAAAGTGGTCTTGAGTTTTGCGTTCGCCATTTCCCTGATTGCTCCCATCTCGAGCCTTGGCTAAAACTCCTATTCGACCAATTCCTGTATCCTGATACAATTCGGTGGGGGTAAAGGTATAACTGTAACTACCATCGCCATTGGCAGTCATTTGCATAGCTGCATCAGATTGGGTCCATTCGCCATTCCAATTGATATTGCTGGATACTTCGTTTCCGTTTAAGTCGAAATACCATGTCCAAAGATAAATTTCGGAGACCCCCCAACTCTCTAAGTCAATTCCACTTAGGGTAATAGAGATTTCCTCATTTTCATTAAAGCTTTGTGGACTTACTTGAAAATTCCCGTTTTGAACTTGTGCCGGCAATTGAAAACTCAGCCAAAGCAGAAGAAAGGAGAAATTTAAATTTTGGAATTGAATCTTCATATAAAAGATTTAATCAACAAGTTCAGGATTTTTTCGCCATTGGTCAATAGTCCTTTGAAACTGCTTGACTAAATCTGGATATTTTGGGGCTACATTCCAGTCGTTTTTGGGATCATTTTCCATATCAAATAAGGCAATTTCTTCGTGGGTTAGATTCCATTTAAAAAACCACTTGTGCTCTCGAATCCAGTAGGCTTCAATCTTTTTACCCATCATATCGGCTTCGTCTCGCATCTGATTTGCTTTTCCGATGATCATGGATCGACCCTCGGCTTTTGGGTTTTCCCATAAATAACGGAGGGATTTTCCTTCAAATTCTTTAGGTTTTTGGAGACCAATCAAGTCTAATAAGGTTGTAGGAATATCAGCTGAATGAACTAATGCTTCAGAGTTTCCAGAAGGAATTTTATTTTCCCAAGAAAAAAGAATAGGGGTACGATAGGACTGATCGTAAACTGAAAGTTTGCCTTTGTCTCCACCGTTGTGCCATCGCAAGCTGTCGTGTCGAAATTCTTGATAAGGGTCTTGTTCCCATCCGTTGTCGTTTACATACACAAAAAGAGTTTGGTCTAATAATTTTTTTTCTTTTAGATAGCTTCGGAGTGCGCCCACGCCTTGATCGAACCAAGTACAATTGGCATAATAGCGTTTGGCTGATTCCGAAAAATCGGTAGCTCTATAGGGCTCGTAGTAACGTTCCGGTGCATCGAAGGGGTAATGCGGCAATTCAGGCGCATACCATATAAAGAAAGGTTGTTCTCGATGGGCATCTATAAACGAATACACGGGCTCCATCGTTGCCCGAGCAAGTGCTAGACCGTCGCCTCCCATAAATTGTTTAAACCACTTACTTCCGTTTTTGCGGTCTTCTGGGGTCCATCCACGTGTCATTCCATGGGTAAATCCTCCGTTAGAGTAGTGATATTCCCACCATCTTCCAAAACTTTAGGAAGGGTTTTGAAATACTGCATGGCTTGGAATCGAAAATCGCGTTGTTGGGTATCGGTTTTCAATCCTTTTTCTGAGATTAATTTCTCGACGGCTCTTTCATAAACGGGAGGAGTCTGTCCTGTAATCAGCGTAGCTAAGGAAGGACGACAATGATTTTCGGGTACATACCCTTGTGAAAATACAAAGCTCCTTTTGGCCAAACGATCCATATGAGGGGTTTGAACATAGGAGGCTCCCATGAATCCAAAATAAGGATATCCTTGGTCGTCTCCCACTAAGAGAACGATGTTGGGAAGTTTTGTGTCTTTTGTTTTTGTAGGAGTGCATGCCCCTAAAAATCCTATAAGGAAGACGATACAAATGCTTTTTTTCATGGCTAAAAAAGCAAAAGACTACCGAAGTAGTCTTTTGCTTAAGAATATAGATTTAAAGATTAACGCGCAGTAATAGTATAGGTTGGATTGGCAGAATCGCTTAAATCCAAAACGATATCATATGTGCCTGCGCTCACGGTAATGTTGGCTCCGTCTTGTTCCAAAGAACCGTCGGCTCCATTGTCACCGAGATTAATCGCCCAATCATTGTTTGCTCGGAACTTGATATCTCCAGCCCCTAGACTGTAATTGTTTAAATACCAGACGCCTGGGTTAATGTTGTCGAAATCATAACGCATGTCTTGGTCGGAGTTCCATCCGTCTGCTGTGGCATCCCCAATGATTCCCCATACATTGACTTCCTCTAAACTGTAGGTGTTTTCTCTTAAATTTAGGGTGATAATGTAGTTCCCAGCGGTGACGGCTATGTTGTCTCCTCCGGGGTCCAAGATTCCATCGGCACCATTATCGCCTAAATTTTCGGCCCAATCGTCGTTTTTACGGAATTTGATAAAACCATCGCCCAAGATACCAATTGCTTTAAAGGTATCCGTAGAAGGATCGTATTCCATATCGAAATCGGCACCCCATCCGCCAGGAGTGGCATCCCCAATGATTCCCCAAGAGAAAGGTTCGATCACATAAGTTGAAGGGTTCCCTCCATCTAAAGTGAGCGTGATTCGGTAGTTTCCAGCCGTTACAGAAATATTAGCTCCATCTTGTTCTAGCGTACCGTCGGCACCATTGTCTCCTAAGTTTACCGTCCAGTCGTTGTTCGTCCGGAATTTAATTTCTCCATCCACTAAAGTGATATAAGAAACCAAAGCATTAGGATTGCCCTGTACTTGATAAAAAGGGACATCAGGTCCATTCCATCCGTTGGGGGTACCACTTCCTACAACTCCCCAATCGGTGTTTAGATCGAGAACTATTGAATATAGTGTAACGTCTAGATTAGAATTAGCAATTTGAGCTTCCGGCTGTTCTCCAAGGGTTGCATGAATTGTCACATTTACATTAGCTTGCGCATCCGCTTCATATCCCAAGCCTAACAAAAGGCTATTTAAAGCTCTGGTGGTGTAGGTTTTTTGAGTGGCCGTAGTTGAGGCTACAGTTTCCGCCCCTCCGCCTGGTGTACTGAATTTGATGCTGTAGGTAGGAGCCGCTTGAAACCCAAAATTGGGCGCATTCCAGCTCAAGGTTAGGGCAGTATCATCTGCCGTATCTTCACTTAAAGTGATACTGCTTGCAGATACGGAAAGCGTGGTGCTTAAGTCCGTATTTAAAATGGCTGTGGGTTCCTCTTTGTCGCATGCTGTCAGCCAGAGCAGCGAGACGGCCAAAAGAGGGATAAATATTTTTTTCATTTTGATATGTTTTTAAGATTGACTAGTATCCTGTGTTTTGATCCAAATTCGGATTGGCCGTGATGTCGGTTTGGGGAATCGGGAAAAGATCTCGGAAGGCTTCCGTGGTCGCTCCTTCTTGTACTCCGCCCTTCCAGGCCCAAATTCCAGCAGTGGAGAATTGCCCAAAACGGATCAGGTCGGTACGTCGATGTCCTTCCCAATGGAGTTCCCTTGCGCGCTCATCTAATAAGAAATCCAAAGTCAGATCGCTTAATGCCAGTTGCCCGTGATTACCTTGGTAGGCTCTTTGTCGAATCGAGTTAATATAGCCCAATGCATCTGTACCGTTCGCATTTGAAGCCCCTCTTAAAAAGGCTTCTGCATACATAAGATAGGCATCTGCTAAACGGAACATCGGAAAATCGGTATCTGGGAAATCTACAGGGTCGGAACCAGGGTTTCCTTGAACATCGATGTTTTTGTATTTGATCACGGCATAGCCATCTGTAAACGCGGACTGGTCTTCAATTTCTTTGTTTTGTCCGTCGGTATAGAAATTTCCGCGGAAGTCCTTGATAGGACTTACCCGGTAGGTTCCTGCGGTAGGATTAAAGGTGATAAAATAAACTCCGGCAGATGCAGAAATATTAGCTCCTCCGTCGTCAAGGCTACCGTCAGCACCATTATCTCCGAAGTTTTCAGCCCAATCATCGTTGTTACGGAATTTAATTTCGCCATCTGCAAGTGCAATGTAAAGACCAAATTCTCCTGCTGTTCCCGTTGCGCGCATATCCACATCCGAACTCCATCCGTTCGGGGTGGCACTTCCGATAATTCCCCAAGTGGAGGCAGTTCCAACAGTATTGTTTAAACTTGAAATATCAACATTAACTTCAAATTTATCCACGAATTGAGGAGTGGTGCGTAAACCATTCCATCCTCCGCCAATTCCGAACTCAGCAGGATTCATACTTCCCCCTACAGCCGCATGAACTAAGAAAGTCATCCCTCCATAGGTTTGGGTTCGAAGTCCGTCGAAATTCACGCTAAAGATAATTTCATCAGAGGCATCATTCCTGTCGTTATCGGCAAGGAATAAGTGCTGATAAGGAACGCTTGGGTCTAAGGAATAGGGTCCATTCAATACAGGGTCTAGGGCAGTCACCACATCATTGTAGCGTTGAGCCCCAACGTAAGTTTCAGCATTGAGGTATACCTTGGCCAATAGCATGGCTGCTGCACCTCGTGTAGCTCTCCCATATTCATTCGTTGTGGGGAGCAAGGGAACAATTTCTGTAAGTTCAGCAACCAAATAATCAAATAATTCTTGTTGGGTGGCTTGTTCGGGAAGGAAAGCTCCGATGGGATCTTCTTCCGTAACAAAAGGAACGGAACCAAATAAATCAAGGGCATGCCAATAGCTCAATGCTCTTAAGAAACGCGCTTCTAAGCGATAGCCTTGAACTTCTGTGAGTAAAGAGGCGTTTCCGCCACGCGCACTTACTTTTCCATCAGTAGTCTGTCGTAAGAATTCATTACAGATACTGATCTGGTAGTAGATTCGATCATAGGTGGCTCGAATAAATTCGTTCGAAGCATTCCAATTGTGGGTGTGGTAATCTTTAATATTTCCATCATTCCATGCAATTTTAGCTTCATCAGTAGAAAGCTCCTGTGCTTTCCAAAACTGACGCACATATTGGGAGAAGCCTTCGTCTATTCCTGAAATATCCGGAAGCCCTGCAGGACCTTGTTGCCCAGACATTGCCAACCCGGCATAGAGTCGAGCCAAAAATTGCTTATAACTTTCCGGACTGTCGAAAAGTGTTTCTGCCGTTTCTTGATTCCGCGGCAATAAATCGGTTGCACAGGAGCCCATCAGGCCGAGTACAACAAAAAGTAAAAATATTTTTTTCATTTTTTAATCGTCTTTCAGATTTAAAATTTAAAGTCTAGCCCCAACAAATAATTGGTCGGTTTCGGATAGATGTTGTTATCAATTCCTCCCGGTATTTCAGGGTCCAAACCGTCGTAGTTGGTTACAATGAGCAAGTTTTGCCCCGTGATGTAAAATCGAAGGTTGTCGGTTGCATTATAGCCCAAAGTAAGGTTGTCTAACTTCAGGTATGAGGCATCCTGAAGATAATAGTCACTCCAGTATTGTGCACGTTCAAAGCCTGTGTTTAAGATGTCGGTTGTGGCGTTTCGAACGATATCATTTCCAAATAAACTTTGGGTGAATCCGGTGTTGGAGTTTACGTTGTTATACATGTAGTTCCCGACACTTCCTCTAAACGTAAATCCTAAGTCGAATGCTCCATAAGTAAGGTTGGAACTAAATCCAAAATAAAAATCAGGATCGGTGTCGTTTTTAATGACTTTATCGTCGTCATTGATTACTCCATCTTGATTTTGGTCTACATAAACCCCTTCTAAGGGACGGCCATTGGAATCATACACTTGTTCGTATAAGAAGAAAGAGTTTGGCGTGTAGCCCTGTGCATGAATTTGAACAGAGTTTCCGACACCCCCAGCAATTCCCCCAGTGAGAACTCCTTTAAATGAGGGGTCGTCGTTTAGGGTAAGCTTGGTGATTTCACGCTCTTGGAAAGAAATGTTCATATCTACATTCCAAGTGAGTTTATCATTTTGAATCGGAATAATACTCAATGCCGCCTCTAAACCTTTAGAATCCATTTCTCCAATATTGGTCGTGATTCCATTTTCAAGATTCGATCCTGCTGGAGGCGTAATAAAGTTTAATAAATCCTGCGTTTTCTTTTGGTAAGCGTCAACCGATCCGCTGATACGGTTGTTAAGCAATCCAAAATCCAAACCTAAGTTCAGGGTCGTGGTCTCTTCCCATTTGACATTTAAGTCGTATCCCTCAGGTCGAAGGGTCGTGTAGAAAGTATTTCCCAACTGGTATTGTGCACGAGGCCCTCCAGCGGTGTAAAGTCCTAAATATCCGAAGTCGTTGTCGAGCTCTTGTTGTCCAGTGATCCCCCATCCTGCTCGAAGCTTTAGATTAGAGATTAGACTGCTATTTTGTAGAAAACTCTCTTCGCTAAGCGTCCATGCTGCAGCCGCAGACGGGAAAAATCCGGTTTGATTTTCTGGACTGAAACGAGAAGACTTATCCATTCGTGCTGTGGCTGTGATTGAATATTTGTCTGCATAACTAAAAAATACGCGAGCAAATGTAGACTCCAACCAGTTTTCAGAGGACAAACCTAGATCTTCACTGGTTTGAGCAGCATTGGATTGCAGGTCCGTATTGTTAAATCGGTTGTGTCGATAAAACTGTTGGAAGGTATATCCTGCTGTAGCATCCAATCGTCCGTTTAGCGAAGTAAGATCTTTGGTATAGTTGAAGTAGCCATCCAAAAATCTGGATTTAGTCACATTTTGATAACTTCCCACGTATCCATTGCTAGAGGCACTCCGGTAATTGGAAGCCGCATTAGCTGCGATTCGTTGATTTCCATTTTGTTCGGAATAGTCATACCCAGTAATTAAGGTGGCTTTAAATCCGTCTAAGAAATAATAGTTGAGATTAAAGTTTCCAATGTAACGTCCCGTAATAGCAGAGTTGGAACGATTGTCCAAAAGTCCTGCAGGGTTTCTGGGTGCTAGATTGTTAGGAATCCCATTCTGATCCAACCATTCGAAGTACCCTCCATAGGCACTGTCGTTCGTCACAGGACGAGAGGGATCAAAACTGATGGCACTCCCGATAGCTCCCTCGTTCGCATAATCGTTCCGAATGGAGGTATTGATACTGTTGACACGAACCCGAAGTTTATCGTCTAATAAACGAAAGCCAACAGAGAAATTCACATTGGATTTGTCAAAGCTATCTTCTTTGAGAATTCCGTCTTGGATAACTTTGTTTAATGACAAGCGATAGTCAATGTTTTTTCCACCCCCTTGTATGGAAAGATCGTTTAAGAAAGCATAGGCTTGGCGATAGATTTGGTCTTGCCAGTCGGTGTTGGCACTGCCTAGTGTTACATTACTGGGCTTGATCGTGTTGATCTGATTAGGAGTTAAAACATCCACGCGTTGCACAGGATCCGAATAAGATACTCGTGTAGAGAATTGCGCTTTTAATTCCTGGTTTTTTCGCCCTTTTTTGGTGGTAATAATCAATACCCCGTTCGAACCACGTGAACCGTAAATGGCTGTGGCAGATGCATCTTTTAGCACCGTAAAGTCAGCAATATCATTCGGGTTAATGGCGTTTAATCCGGCACCGTTTACGTCTAAAGGCACCCCATCCACCACAATTAATGGATTGTTAGAAGCGTTTAATGAAGAACCTCCACGAATACGAATTTCAAATCCGCTTCCGGCAGCTCCAGAACCACTGCTGATACGAACCCCGGGGGTTTTAGCCGCAATGAGTTGTTCCGGTGTAACGATTGCCCCTTGGTTAAATTCCTCAGTGGAAATTTTATCGACAGCTCCGGTGATATCCTTTTGACGAGACACTCCATAACCCGTTAACACGATCTCCTCTAACTGTTCGTTATCCAATTGGAGGGCTACGTCTAAACGATCGGCGGTTGCAGCCATTTCTGCCGTTAAAAATCCGATAAAAGAAAAGGTTAGGATTGCCCCCTCAGAAGCTTGTATGCTGTAGTTTCCTTCAAAATCGGTTGTCGTCCCTTTAGAAGTTCCCTGAACGACTACGTTTACTCCCGGGAGCGGTGTCCCGTCCGTTGCATCGGTAACTGTACCTTGAACGGTTATTTGTCCATGGGCTATGCCTAAGCTTAAAAGCCCCATCAAACAAATAATAAAAGCTTTGTTCATAATGCTTGTTTTAGTAATTAATTAATGTTTGCTTATCTTCTTCCAACACTAAATGTATGGATCCTCATTTGATTTTTTAGGGGTTAATGATTTAGTATTCAATTATTACTGTGATTTCAAACGTTTTCGTAATATTTCAAACGTTTTCGTGTGAATATTTTTTTAGATACTTTTAGTTCAAATTTTAGCGATGCGAATGACTCTCAAAAAAATGGCCCAAGAACTAGGAATCTCGATTTCCACGGTTTCCAAAGCCTTGAATAATCATTCGGAAATCAGCCAAAATACTAGGGATCTTGTCCAGGCATTTGCACGACAGCACAACTACCGCCCCAACCATATGGCGTTGCGCCTAAAAAGTAAAAAGACCAAGACCATTGGAGTGGTGGTGCCTGAAATTGTGCATGAATTTTTCTCCAAGGTGATCCGAGGAATAGAAGCAGTAGCCGATGCGGAAGGCTATAATGTTCTGATCTCTGTCTCCAATGAATCCTATGAAAAAGAAGTACTCGTATTAGAGCTTTATGCCGAAGGGATCATTGATGGCATTATTTTAGGTCTTTCGGGAGAAACCCTTGAAAAACAAGACTTTGAGCATCTCACCGAGGTGCAAGCCCGAGAAATTCCTCTGGTATTATTTGATCGATACGCACCAGGATTGGGAGTCGATTGTGTACGGATAGACGACTATAAAAGTTCAATCATGGCTACTGAACATCTCATAGAAGCAGGGTGTAGACATCTGGCTGTGATTACCACTCCCCCTTTTATGATTGTGGGGGAGCAGCGTTATCAAGGGTTTTGTGCCGCTTTAGAAAAACATCAATTGCCACTGCATCAACAAGCTATCGTTCGCACATTTGCCACGCGTAAGCCGGAAGATATTCAGCAGTTGGAAGTTCAATTGAAAAAACTTTTCGAGGAAGATCCCGCCGTGGATGGAATTTTGGCCGTAAACGAATATTTTGGAGCAGCTGCCATCAATGTACTCCGTTCCATTGGACGAAGTGTTCCGGAGGAAGTCAAGGTCATTACTTTTTCGGATGGGATTTTATCTAAAAACACTTTTCCTTCCATGTCTACAGTGAGTCAACACGGAGAACTCATGGGTCGAACGACTGCCCAAATGATATTAGAGCGTATGCAGAAACCTGCTAGAGTGCCTCATGAGCAAATTATTCAAACCGAATTAATCCTTAGGGATTCTACTGCCTAAGCAGTAAAGGCTGATAGGAACATTTGCAAAAACAAAAATTAATCCTACATTTACAGCATCTTCTTCCCTTAAATTTTACGTTACATGAAAACCGTCCAGGCTTTTATTTTTGATCTGGATGGAGTCATTGTAGATACTGCACATTATCATTTCCTGGCATGGAAAAGAACTGCAGCGCGCTTTGATTACCATCTGACAAAAGAAGACAACGAACAATTGAAAGGAGTCAATCGAGTAGATTCTTTAAATCGTATTCTCGAATGGGCCAACCATTCGTTACCCTCCGAGGCATTTGAGCAAGAACTTTACCATAAAAATGAAGACTATTTAGAGCGCATTCAAAAAATTCGACCAGAAGACGCCCTCCCAGGAGTGGCTTCCTTATTGAAGGATCTTCAAGAAAAAAAAATTCCAGTAGCTCTGGGTTCTTCAAGTAAAAATGCGCTTTTGATCCTTAGATATTTAGAATTATTACCCTATTTCGAGGTCCTAATAGACGGCAATCGGGTGACGCGCAGCAAACCCGATCCTGAAGTGTTTCTCAAAGGGGCTGAGGCCTTGGGGGTTTCCCCTGAAAATTGCATTGTTTTTGAGGATGCTGTTGCTGGAGTGACCGCCGCTAGAAATGCAGGAATGCAAGTAGTTGGTTTGGGAGATCCTCAGATTTTAAAGGAGGCTGATTTTAATTTTAATAATATTGCAGAAATCCCCAGCCATTTTTTTGAACAACTGATTCAACATCATTCATGAGACAAGATTATATCATTCCCGATGCCTGGAAAATTATTGAAAAGGGATTTGAGTCCGAGCGAGTGGAGTCTTCCGAGAGTTTATTTAGTCTCGGAAATGGGGCTATGGGACAACGCGCCAATTTTGAAGAAAGTTATTCTGGAGCCAGCTTCCAAGGGAGCTATCTGGGCGGGGTCTATTATCCCGATAAAACTCGTGTGGGGTGGTGGAAAAATGGTTATCCGGAATATTTTGCGAAAGTTCTAAACGCTCCCAACTGGATCGGTATTCGACTTTGGGTTAACGATGAGGAAATGGATTTGGCCAAACAATCGGTCGAAAATTTCCGGAGAGAACTCCATATGCAAACCGGTATTTACACCCGTTCTTTCCAAGTTACTTTTTCTAAAGGGGAACAAATAACCATTTCTTTCACACGTTTTCTATCCATGGCCCGAATGGAATTGGGCGCCATCCGTATGGAAATAACGGCCTCTACGGATTGTGATATTCGTTGGGAGCCCTACATAGACGGAAATGTAGTGAATCAGGATTCTAACTGGGACGACCCTTTTTGGAAACACACCGAAACTTTTACCCAAGGCACTTTCGGCTGTTTGCGTTCCCATACCCTAAAGACCGAATTTCAGGTAGCGACCTACATGGATAGTCGTTTGGTTGTCAAGGGAGAAAACATCTTGCCTATTCAGGAGAATTTAGTTGAAGATTCCAAAATCAGTACAGTATACAAGATTACTCTTGCGAAAGGCCAAACCGCGACACTTTACAAATACGGCGGCTATGTCTCTGGTGCCAATCATTCCCACAAAGCATTAGTAGACCAAGCACAAGAACAAACGGCTGCAGCGGTATCCGATGGTTTTGAAATCTTAAAGAAGGAGCAGGCTCAAGCCTGGGCACAGATTTGGGAGCGTG
>JBMYNJ010000049.1:0-11733 GCA_049598145.1 Flavobacteriaceae bacterium
TGACTTGTAATTACAGGAGTTCCGCTACATAAAGCTTCTAAAATGGGGATGCCAAAACCCTCTGAAAATGAGGGATAGCAAAAAATATCCGCCGCCTGATAAAGAGCAGGAAGTTCGGAAAAGGCGATTTCGTGGATCAGAATTACCCGTTGTTCCATTCCATTTTTTTGAATGATGGATTGAAGCTCATCTACATAAACGGTCCGCTTGCCTACTAAGACAATAGCGTCGCGGGTATGTTTTAAGGCATTTAAAATTAATCCTGTATTTTTTCTTTTTTGCAGGGTTCCGACACTCAAAATAAATTTCTCTGGCAGCTTATATTTTTTTAAGATTCGATCGATTTCAGCGCGGGGAACCTGCTTGTGAAATTGGGAGTGACACCCCTGATAAACGACTTCAATTTTTGAAGCGGGGACTTGTAGAAGCGTAATAAGATCGTTTTTGGTTTCCTGGCTAACGGCGACAACTTTATCGGCAGCTTGCACAGCATGTTTTACTTTTGCTCGATGTATCCAAACATCGATAGGCGAATAGAGTTTGGGATGCTTGATAAAAATTAAGTCATGCACACTTACAACTGCCGGGATTTTTAGCCCACGAGGCAGTTCTCCACTTAAGCCGTGAAACAGTTGAATTTTTTCCTGTAGAACATCTCTGCAAACAGGACCTTGCCGCCAGATGGAGGAAAAGCTTTTCCACCACCACCCTCGGGGTTGCCTTTCAATCACCTGTTTGTTGGGAAGGGGATAGTCAAGTTTAGACTGCTTGGGATTCAATAAAACGTAGGTATTTTGGGGAAGGTGTTTGGCCAAGAGATCGATTAGCGAACGGCCAAAATTTCCCAAACCCGTTCGGTTGTGGAAAATGCGTTTTGCGTCATATCCGATTCGTATGCTCATCAGTCTTGTTTGCCGACTTCAAAGCTACTAACAATCCCTTTGAAATCCCTACTTTTGTGGGAAAAGCGTGTCTTTGAATCGATTCGTGATCTACACTTCAATCGTCGGGCCCTACAATGGTTTATTGCCCCAGATTCAATTTCCGGGGGTCGATTTTGTCTGTATTACAGATCAGGATTTTAAATCCAAATATTGGAAAATCATTCAAATCCCTCCTTCAAAAGACCCTGCACGCGATTCCCGAAAAGCCAAAATACTCCCACATCTCTATCTGGCTGATTATGAGTATTCCATGTATGTTGATGGGAATTGCTTGGTGTTGAGAAATCCGATTCCATTGATCGAAAAGGCCTTAGAAAAACATCCGATGGCTCATTTCGACCATCAAAATTCCAGTGATTCTAGAAATTGCATCTATGCGGAGCATCAGGCGATTTTGGAACTCTATCAAAAAACCGGACGTCTGAAAGACGATCTGACCCTCATGGAACAGCAAATCAATCGATTCAAAAAAGAAGGATTTCCTGAAAATTTTGGTTTAATTAAAGGCGGGGTACTGATTCGAAGCCATCTCGATCCAAAATTAATTCAGGTGATGGAACAGTGGTGGGAAATACTACAAACGGGGAGTAAACGCGATCAGTTGAGTTTTAATTATGTGGCATGGAAAAATCAATTCGAGTCGCTTTACCTTCAAGGAGACGTTCGTAACAATTCTTATGTATATATGCTCGGAGCACACAGAAGAAGCTTTCGAAAGAAGTATTTCAGATACCGATTCAAGAAAATGTTAGGAATCATCAAGCATCCCAACAGGCCTTTGGAGTATTATATTCCTAAACCATCCTAGGTTTAAATTTTTTCCAGACCATTGAGACACTTTATCTGCTGTTTGGCCTGTACTTCTTTAAAGATGTTTAAGTTGATTTCGGTGCCCTTTTGACTGTAAGAACGCGGGTGGTCTAAATGGTAAACTATGGCTTTATTTTTCATGGATATAAGTTTTAATCCATATGCTTGAAGGCGCCAACTGATATCATCGTCTTCCCCTACCGTGGCGTGTTCATAAGATTCGTCGTAGCCATTGATCGCTAAAAGGTCTGCTTTCTGAACACCCCAATTGCACCCTTTTAATCCTCGGGTGGTAAAAGATAAACTCCAAGGCAAATAGAAGTGTTCTTTTCTTTTTTTGGACTTTGAAAAAAGGAGCGAACTAAAGTTAATGCCTTGAAAAGTTTTTTGTTGTTGAAGTTTTTGGGTGAGTTTAGGAGAGAGCATTACCCGACGGCCATAAAAGATCCCGGATTGGGTCGAAACTTTACGATAGGCGCGAACCAAATGTTTATGAGGGATACAATCGCCGTCTAAAAACACCATAAAATGGCCCTGTGCGGTTCGGATGCTTTTATTGAGACTTCTATTTTTCCGAAAACCCAAGTCTGGCTGTTGCAAATGCTGAATGGGAAAGCCAAGCTCCGATGTGATTCGATTGAGAAAATCCTGCGTTTGCGAGTCTTCGTCGTCTTCTGATACAATAACTTCAAAATTCTGATCCGACTGTCGGTTTAGAGCCCTGAGAATTAATTCCAGATTAGGAAGGTTTTTATAATATGAAATAACGACCGAAATCATATTATACGGCCACGTTGTGCTCCCTTAAAGCATTATTTAATGAGGTTTTTTTATCGGTACTGGCTTTTCGCTGTCCGATGATTAAAGCACAAGGAACTTGATAATCACCAGCAGGGAAAGACTTGGTGTAGCTCCCTGGAATCACGACCGATCGAGCCGGGACTCGCCCTTTGTATTCAACCGACTCATCTGAGGAGATATCGATGATTTTGGTTGAAGCCGTTAAGACCACATTAGCGCCCAAAACCGCTTCTTCTTCGATATGTACACCTTCCACAACAATACATCTTGAGCCAATAAATGCGTTGTCTTCAATAATCACGGGCGCAGCTTGCAAGGGTTCTAAAACACCTCCAATACCTACGCCTCCACTCAGGTGAACATTTTTTCCAATTTGCGCACAGCTCCCTACAGTGGCCCAAGTATCTACCATAGTCCCGGAATCTACATAAGCCCCAATGTTTACATAACTGGGCATCATAATCACTCCCGGAGCTAGGTAGGCCCCATGACGGGCAATGGCATGCGGTACTACACGCACCTGTTGGGAGGCATAATCCTTTTTAAGAGGAATTTTATCGTGAAATTCTAAGGGCCCAACTTCAATAGTTTCCATTTGTTGAATGGGGAAATACAAGACTACCGCCTTTTTGACCCAAGTATTGATTTGCCAGCCTTCAGATGTTTTTTCGGCTACCCTTAGTTTTCCCAAATCGATTTGTTGGATCACTTCACGGATCGTTTCCTGAGTGTTTGGGTCTTTTAAAAGCTCTCGATTTTCCCAAGCGGATTCTATGATCTGTTGCATGCTCAAATTTTTGACAAAAATAGGCTTTTCAATCAGGATTCCTATGGAATGTTTGGATTGGACTATCTTTGATTTCCATGAGTATTTATATCGGGATTGATTTTGGAACGAAGCGAACAGGGATTGCCACCAGCGATCCAACCCATCTGATTGCCTCGGCCTTAGATACCGTTTCAACTGAACTTTTAATGAACCAACTGGAGCAAATCATTCAGCAAGATTCTATTGTTGGTATTGTAGTGGGAGCTCCCTTGCGCTGGAGTGGAGAAGCCTCAGCTGTAGAATCTCAAATTGAGTCCTGGATTTCCCGATTTAAAGATACATTTCCAGAAATCCCAGTCTATCGCGAAGATGAGCGATTTACCTCCAAAATTGCGCAACAAAGTCTCTTGCAGGGTGGGGTAAAAAAAAGTAAAAGAAAAGACAAAAAATTATTGGATAGCATGAGCGCTGCCTTAATTTTACAATCCTTTTTAGACCGTCAAAATAGACCGCTATGATATTGCCAATTGTTGCTTATGGTGCTCCTGTTCTGAAACAGCGTGCAAAACCCATTGAGGCGGATTACAAAAATTTACAAGCATTGATCTCGAATATGTGGGAAACCATGTATGCCGCTCATGGAGTCGGTTTGGCAGCCCCCCAAATAGGACTTAGTATCCGTTTATTTGTGATCGATACCGCTCCTTTTGCAGCAGACGATTCTTTAACCGCAGAAGAGCGGACTGCACTTGAAAAGTTTAAAGAAGTATTTATTAATGCCACTATTTTAGACGAAACAGGGGAGGCTTGGGATTTTAACGAAGGCTGTTTGAGTATTCCTGATATTCGTGAAGATGTGCTTCGCAATGAAACTATCCAAATTCACTATTGGGATCAGGATTTTAAAGAACACACCCGAACATTTGAGGGACTTATTGCCCGGGTTGTTCAACATGAATACGACCATATTGAGGGAATTTTATTTACAGATAAACTATCTCCGCTTAAAAAACGACTCATTAAACGGAAACTAACAGCGATTTCGCAGGGGAAAATTCATTCGGAATATCCCATGCGATTTCCGCAGACGAAAAGAAAGCGATAAATGTCATTAGAGAAAATTATTACTATACCGGGGCGCCCCGGTTTATTTAAAATAGAGACCCATACGCGAACTGGGGTGATTGCCCACGAATTAAACTCAGGCAAACGTGTGGTGACCCACCCACGGGAGCAATTTAGTGGGTTACAAGATATTCAGCTATATACCCTTGGGGGTGAAGTTCCTTTGATCGATGTATTTCAAAAGGTTTTTGAGTATAGTAAGGGCCAGAAGTGTACGGTATCCCCTAAAGCCAAAGCAGATGAATTAGAGGCTTTTTTCTTTGAAGTGCTGGAAGATTATGATGAAGATCGAGTTTACCCCAGTGATATCAAGAAAATTATTCAGTGGTATAATTTATTACTGGCGCACGATTATTTTGAGGAGTTTAAACGGGCTCGCACTCAAGTGACTTCTGAGGAAACAACGGAAGATTCAACTGATGCATAGTCGATCGGAAATTTTGGAAGCTGTAGATCGGCTCTTAACCATTATGGACGAGCTGCGTGAACAATGCCCTTGGGATCGGAAGCAAACCTATGAAAGTTTACGACATTTAACTATTGAGGAGACCTACGAATTAGGTGATGCAATCCTGAATCAGAACCTTAATGAAATCAAAAATGAGCTGGGAGATTTGCTTTTACACATCATTTTTTATGCCAAGATTGGAAGCGAAACTGCCGACTTTGATTTGGGGGATGTAGCCACTTCCATCGCAGAAAAACTGATCCGAAGACATCCACACATTTATGGCGATGTTCAAGTCGCTGATGAGGAGGAGGTCAAAAAAAACTGGGAAGCCCTAAAACTTAAAGAAGGAAAAAAGAGTGTGTTTGAAGGGGTGCCTCGATCGCTGCCTAGCCTTGTGAAAGCCCACCGACTTCAAGAAAAAGCTTCAGGCATAGGATTCGATTGGCCCGATGCTAAAGGTGTTCTATCGAAAATTCAAGAAGAAATTCAGGAACTCCGTGAGGCGGTAGGCCAACAAGAAGACAGTGCAATTGAGGCTGAATTTGGCGATGTGATGTTTTCACTAGTGAATTATGCACGGTTTAAAAATATCAACCCGGAAACGGCTCTGGAACGCACCAATAAAAAATTTATACAACGTATCCAGTTAATGGAACAAGAAGCCGAACAACAAGGAACTGATCTGCAAAGTTTGAATCTAGACCAGATGGAAGCTCTTTGGCAAGAGGCCAAAAAAAAACTTTAATCTTCTAGCTCAGTTTCCGATTCTTCTGAAGCCTCTTCTTCCTCCGCTTTATTGAGTTTGTGATGAGCTTGTTTGAGGCGTTTGAATTGTTCACCAAGAACATCGATTTTTTGAGTGAGTTGTTCCGATTTTTGGGTGACCTCTCTCACTAATGGATTGTCGCTACTGGCATTACTGAAAAATTCCAAGTTATTTTCCAGCTGGGTTTGCTCGGTTTTTAGCTGATCGATTTGCGCTTTAATTTGAGTCATCTCATCGATTAAAGTATCGTCCCAATTTCCAAAAACAGCTAAGCGTATTTCAAAATATACCAATTCCATGTCTACAGAGGACAGACCAGAGGATTTAAGACGTTTCTTTACGGCCTTAACAAAAGCTTTACCGTTTTTCATAGCAGCAGACTTGTTTAGTTCTCCTGCCGTTTGACAGGTTCTCCACAGGTCTAAAAAGAAGTCTTGAATTTCTGTTGCCTCTTTTGGAATTTCAGCACTGTTGACGGTTTTGATTAAGGCCAGTTGAGCTTCGTGCACAGCCTCTTCCTGACTGCTTAATTGCAAATATCCACCCCGGAGTCGTTCGAAATAAATGTTGCAATTTGCACGGAATTCTTCCCAAAGGGCGTCGCCAATTTTACGGGGTAAGAAACCCGTTTTTTTCCACTGGTTTTGCAACTGCTTAATCTTTTGGCTGTGCTGGTTCCAATCCTCCATTTCCAGAATGGATTTTACTTGATCAATCAATGCTTTCCGCTGATCGATCGCTTGTTTCTGTTCTTTTTTCTGCTGTTTGTAGAATTCGTTTTTGGCACGGTTAAACTGTCGCCCAGCTTCTCTAAACCGATTCCATGTTTTTTTACTTTCTGCCTTGGGAACTTGTCCGGTATCTTGAAAGGCAACTCGAAGTTCATTAAAGCGTTTGACGTTTTGTTGCCAAATCCGATGCGAACTGACCTTTTTTTCGATTAATTCTTCCATAGACTGAAGCAATGCCAATCTTTTTTCAAGATTTTGCTGTTGGAATTGATCGATGTTTTTTTCGTAGTCATGACGTTTGTCGTGGATGATCTTGGTGGCTTGTTGGAAGCGTTTCCACAAGTCTTCCCGATGTTCTTTCGCCACAGGTCCCAGATCATTTTTCCACAAGCGATGGAGTGTGTTAAGATCCCGAGAAGCCTTTAAAATATTGTCGCTTTGGGCTAAAGTTTCCGCTTGTTCGATGATCTTGAGTTTTTCTTGATAGTTGTGCTTAAAATCCAATTCCCGAAGTTCGCGATTCAGGTGTAGGAAATCATAAAAGCGTTCCACATGATGTTTATAAGTTTCCCAGATATTGGAACTCTCAGCTCTGGGAACTGCTCCGCATTTATGCCAACTGTCTCGTAGGGCTTTAAATTGGTTATAAACCGAATTGATATTATCCTGACTGCCAATTAGAACTTTAATTTCATCAATGATTTGCTTACGTCGTTCAAGATTAGCTTTTTGATTTTCCTCTAATTCACGATAGTATTTGCGTCGTTGCTGCCTGAAATTATAAGATATCTGCTCCCATTCTTTTTTATAAGGCGGATTGAAATAAAAGTCAATTTCGTTTCCTCCACCAGAAATAAAGGCCTCCTTTTCGGTTTCCAGTTTAGCCTTGAACTTTGCGTCGAAATGTGCATTTAATTGTTTAAATGTTTCAGATAATTCCGGAATGGGTTTCGATTGAAGTAAAGCAGACGCTGTACTGACGATTCCTTGAAAATCCAATTCCTCGTAATTGGGGGTTGATGGGGTCTTTTTTTCTGGTCTTTCAACCGTTTTTTCGTTTGACTCTTTAATCTCCTCTTTTGAGTCTGGTGTGTTCGCACCCGCTAGATCTTCAGCTTGCTGAGCTGAAGACTCGTTTGCGGGATCAATGGTATCCGAGTATTCCATGGTTGTGGTCTTATACCCGTAAAAATAGAAAAAAACCGATGAACTTAACTGTTCCAAATTTCCCAGGCGGCTTCAGCCTGGTAAACCAACATTTGATATCCATTCGAAACGGTAGCTTTTTGTCGAAGTCCATGTTGCATAAAGGTCGTATTTTCAGGATTGTAGACCAGATCAAATAAACAATGTTCAGGACCTAATGATTGGTAGGGAAGCTCTGGACAGGTTTCTACCTGAGGGAAAGTTCCTAAAGGAGTGGAATTGACAATTAGGGTGTATTTTTGAATGAAACCCTTATCGATCTCTTGATAAGTGATCTGTTGTGGATTGGAAGCTTTTCGGGAGGCCCATAAATACTCGATGTTATTTTTTTCAAAGACATAAGCGATGGCCTTGGATGCTCCTCCTGTCCCTAGAATTAAGGCACGTTCATGGAACCCTTGCCAAACTTCCTTTAGTGCTTTTTCAAATCCAATCGCATCTGTGTTATAGCCTCGTAACTCGCCCGATTTCCAGCATAAAGTGTTTACGGCTCCAATTTTTGCGGCCACAGGATCGAGTGCGTCCAGATGAGGAATAACTTCTTCTTTATAAGGAATGGTGACATTCAGTCCAGCAAATTTTTTAGTAGTAAGGAGTTTTGCTACCGCAGCGGCGTCTGGGAGATCGAAATTGTTGTAACGACAATTATAAAGTCCTTCTTTTTTGAATTTTTGAGCAAAATACGTCCGCGAAAAAGAGTAATCAATTTCTTTTCCCAGCAGTCCGAACTGTCGAATTTTGACCATAGTGATCGATGATTAAAACACTAATTAAACCCACAAGTATACATATAATTGGAAGGATAGCCTGATCGGAGGGGAAGTATAATTGTTCCAGTACTGGTCCTTTGGCAGAAGTGAATTTCCAGGGCCAAACCAAGGGTAAACTCCCAATAATAAAACCTAAAATGGAAGCCAAGGTGGTTTTTTTGCAGTGCTTAAGTAAATAGCTCAAGGCATTAGAGAACAAACTCAAACCCAAAAGTGACCCCACTCCAAACACCCCCATAATTTGGTAATAAAACCACTGCTCAGGGGTAAAAACCTCTTGAAAACGTCCCTGAAAGAGGTTTAAAAGTCCAAAGAAAAGTGCATTAACGGTATCCACCAGTAACAGCTTGTAGTTGCCCAGTAGCAAAAGGACAAAAGAACCTGAAAGCCCGGGAAGGGTCATCCCGGTGATACTGATAATTCCACAGAAAAACACAAAAAAAAGATTAGGGTTCGCCTGCATAGGTTCTTGAAAGCAGAGACTTAGCCCTAGAGCTAAACCTACTGCACATCCGAGAAACTGTCGAATTTTCCAATTCTGTAGATGTTTGGACACAGTCCAAATGGAAGCCAAGATCATCCCAAAAAACAAAGACCATACTTCGATGGTATAGGTCCGTAAACCATAATCGATTAATAGAGAAATACTAAAATAACTCAGAATAATTCCTGAAAACAACTTCCCCAAAAAAAGGAGATTACTATGGGCGACAAGGGCGGCATATTGTCCTGAAAATAATAGCTTAAGTGCTTTTCGATCCAAGCGTTGCAGTGAAAAAATTAATTCTTCATAACAGCCGGTAGCTAAAGCCACAATTCCGCCGGATACACCGGGAACCTTATTGGCTGCTCCCATGGCAATTCCCTTAATCACCAGTAGCCAAGAATCTTTAGTGCTTCGATTTTGCATTTTTGGATTTTTGAACCTGCGCATCTAAAATAGCCAAAAGTAAAAACCCAAAGACCAAACACAAGGCAGCAGAAATCCAATAGGGATTGCTCTCCAATTGAGTAGGCCAAACGGCCACTGAAATTTTATGGTTCTGCGCTGTGGTAATCCATTTTTGCCAAGGCCAAATTTTGTGTAGGGCCCCGCAGATCAGGCCGATGAGTAAGAGTACGGTCTGCTTTGGAAAGCGATTTAAAACCCATTTGAGGAATATTGCAAATAACCGAACCCCTACTAAGATCCCCAGTCCTAAGCTCATTCCATTTTTTAAATGCAGTACTAAGCTGTTCCATTCGTAAGTAAAAAATTGGGATAAAATCCCCTTAATTGTGCTAATGAATGTGTCGTAAACGCCCAATACCAAAAGAATATAAGCCCCGGATAAGCCCGGGAGTAGCATGGCTGAGATGGCGATCATCCCGCTAAAAAAAAGTTTGATTAAGCCCGGTTCAGTGCTTGTTACAGCAAGTTGAGTGAGTCCAAAAGAAACGAGAACCCCCAAAAAAATCCAACTCCAAAATTCTCGATTTTTGGGGGTATCCACTTGTTGAATTAACATCCGTACACTTGCCAAAAGCAGCCCTAAAAAAAAGGCGTTTAATTGGATGGGGTATTGTTCTAATAAAAAGTCAATGGAAAATGATAGGAGCACCACACTAGTCAGAATTCCGCTCAAAAGTAGGACAATAAACCGTCCATTTATGGCTTTCCAAAAAGGGATAAATTTCCCTTGAAGCAGAAGCCCAAGGGTGCTCCAGTTGATTTGGTTTATGGTTTGAATTAATTCATGATAAATTCCAGTGACCAGTGCAATGGTTCCACCAGAAACCCCCGGAACGAGATCCGCAGCCCCCATAGCCATACCTTTAAAAAACAAAAAGATATTTTGGGATAAATGATTATTGGATGGAGCGGAATGTTTCATCAGTGATTAAAGCCCAAAGACCAATTTAAGAGGCTTTAATTTCAAATGCGAGTAAGTGTTCCAATTCCGGGTAAAGTTGGAAAACTTCTACAGGAATTTGGTTCTTTTTGGGCAAATCGTTTTTAAAGTAGCGGGCCTCCATAATTTTCCCCAATTTCATATATATGGCTGCTAATCGAAGGGCAACAGCTTTGTTTTCCGCATAAAACTCACGCGCTTGTAAACTTGTTTTTAAAGCCGTTTGAAATTCTCCTTGTTGGACATACCCATCGATTAACAGCATCCAATTTTCGAGCTCATAATTGCCTAAATCGATAACATTTTGCAAAGCCAAATTACTTTCCAGAAAATTGCCTAACATCTGGTGAATTTGACTTTTAATTTTCCATAACAAAACGCTATCGGCATTGACCTCTAGAGCTTTCCCCACATAGTACAATGCTTTAGAATGATTTTTAGACTCGAAATAATACTGAATTAAAGCCCCCCAAGCTTTTTCATTTGTGGGTTCAAGATGCACCGCTTCTTTGAAAAATCGCAACGCTAAAGCTTGGTTGCCTAATTTTTGATGACACATCCCAATTCGGTGATGGGTGTAGGAGTTACCCTCGGTGAGTTGCATGGCAATTTCATAATGCTCAATCGCTTCATTCAACCGCCCCAAATGCTCCAGTACTTTTCCCTTCTCGATATATGCTCCCGAAAAGGTATCGTCACTGATTATGGCGAAATCATAGGCCGAAAGAGCTTCGAGATATTTTTCTTGTTTGTAATAAATTTTACCCAGTTGATGCCAGCCGATTTCACTGTAGGGTTGTTTCTCCAACAACCGATTGAGAATTTCTATGGCCGCAGTATCTTTTTCCAATTGTTCATAACAATAGAGCAAATTGTAAAGCGATTGATAATCTTCGGGTATTTTTTCAAAGCACTGTTCAAAGAAGTATTGCGCTTCTTCGTAAGACTCTAACATCAAATATTCCATTCCCAAGAGGTTCCAAATGTCCTCCGGTTCATCCGATAATGTTAGCGCTTTGCTCAACATTTCGATAGCTTCAAGATGCTGATTGTTTTTGGAGTGAATACTGGCCTTTTGCAGTAAAACTTCTTCGTTGTTTGGGGCTAATTTCTCAATTTTTTGAAGCAGTTCCTGGGCAGCGGTGTAGTGATTATCAAAAATAAGCAATTCACTTTGCAGCAGGAGCAATTCAGTGTTTTTGGGGTGTTGATCCATGGCCATTTGCAAGGCTCTTTTGGCCATTTGAATTTGACCATAATCGATGTAATGATGGATGATGGATTCAAATTCTTGAGCGTCGAAGAATGCTACAGCATTAGACTTTAGCATTTCTTCAAATTTGGTTATGGGGAAATCCCCAGAACCCTCGGAGTAGTCGAACATAAACTAGCTACTAATTGGTTTACTAAATTTAAGAAGAGCACTATTGAAGTCCCACCGATGGGTTTTTTGTTTTCAACAAATTAA
>JBMYNJ010000050.1:0-11703 GCA_049598145.1 Flavobacteriaceae bacterium
TAGTTCAAGCCGTATTTTCGAAAAAACTGAGTTTTATAGACCGCTTTATTTTGGCAACGATCACTAACGGTGACTTCCAGCTCGTGTTTGCCGTCGGGAAATGCTCGATCCGAAAAATCGTAAGTGAGCGTTTTCGTTTTGGGTTCATACTCAAACAAAACCCATTGTCCGTTGATTCGACCTTCGTAGGTGTTGATTCCTGAAAAATCATCTTGAATTTTCAAAGTTAAGTATTGATAGCGACTCACCCATTGCTGATCTTTAAAATTTAAAGGACGAATCTCAGGAGCTAAACTGTCCTGCGTCCGAACAAAAGTTCCCAATTCAGAGACCTTGGCAGCCAATTGCTGCTCTTTGACGGTTGAACTGACAAAATCCAGGCTTCCTTTTCTGTTGAGCTTTGCAATACAATAGGTGTTTGAATTTGCTGCCGTTTGTGGAAAATCAAAACGGAGATCAATCCCTTTGTTTACTGGGATACTGTCTTGAGAAACAAACAGCGTATCTGCTGTGGCCTCAAAAGAGGTTTGTACAGGGCTATAAAAGCTGTTTTTTGGGATATAAATACTGGAATTCTTCGAGGCGTAACGGTAATCTTTTTCAGGGATATGTGAGGGAAGAACAGGGGTGCTGGGACGTTCGTAGGTTCCCTCGACAAAAAATGAAATATAGGTGTGATTAGCCGAATGATCCGAAATTTTTAAGTCCACCTTATAGGAATTCCCGTCTTCAAAATTGAATAGACTTAGAGATTTGTGTTCCATAAAAGTAGCCGAAATACTTTGGGGGTCATTGAGCTTGAGAAAGGTTTTCCTCTGTAGCCTGTAGAGGCGATAATCGATCAACTCTTTAATTTTTTTGGAATCACCAAAGCTCATACGGTCCAATTGAAAGCGACTCAGCAGACTTCCATTAACCCGCAATTCCAATTGATACACCCCGTTTTTATTGTAGCTCCTATCTTGGCGATCGAACATTCGGATGAGAAAGCCGTGGAGGCCGCCGAACGACTGCCGGGGAGCCGACCAAAGGCTGTCGTTTACTTTTTCCAATACAATCGGCTTAGGCTCTAGAGTTCCGACTTTTTGCACCCATAAATTTTGGACGATAGGTCGAAGTTTATCTGGCGTTTGAATTCCAAAATTCAGAGGATTGAGGGGTTCTTGCGTGCGCGTGTCTCGTACCTCAAAATGCAAATGTGGCCCGAGCGACCCTCCCGTATTTCCGGAGTAGCCGATCACCATTCCCGTTTCTACTTTCCAGGAGTCTCCTTTGGGGTAGAACTGGACGGTATAGGATTCGTTTTGGTATTGAACTTCTTTCAAAAGTTTTTCAAACGGCGGGGCTAATTTTTTTAGATGCGCATAAACGGTGGTGGTCCCGTTGGGATGTTCGATATAAAGGGATTTTCCATAACCTGAAAGACTGACACGCACCCGAACAATGCTCCCCTTGGAAACGGCCCGTACGGGAAAGCCCTCTCTTCCTTTGGTTTTAAGGTCCACTCCTGCGTGGAAGTGACTGCCCCGAATTTCGCCAAAGGTGCCCGAAAAAGCCAAGGGGATATCTAAGGGGGGAACCCAAGAAGAAAAAGGGGCTTGCCCAAAAGTCCTGAACCCGGTTAAGGCAAATACAAGAAGAATGAATAATCGTGAGATTCGCATAGGATTAATTCTGTACTAATTTAATCAGCTTGTACTTCTTTCTGTCAGTAGCGCATATAGATTTTTTAAGAAGGGTTGTTCAAAAGTTAATTCCCAGACCCTATTAGCGTATCCGGTTGGGATTGTTTAAATTTGTGTGAAGTAGTCGTTTGTTATGAATGATTTTGACGCTTCCCTACAACAACTCGAACAGAAGGTTGTGGTGCTATTAAACCGCTTGAAGGAAAAACACGCCGAATTACAACGTGTTCAAAGTCAATATCAGTCATTGGAGTCTAAGATCGAAGGCTTGGAAAAGCAAAACACCAACCTTCGACAGGAAAACAAGACGCTTAAAGTAGCAAACTCACTGCTTGGCAGTAAAGAAAGTAAGCAAGTCGCTAAGACCAAGATTAATTCGTTAATTAAAGAAGTTGAAATGTGTATAGCGCACCTTTCAAGTATGGATAAAGTCACATGAGTGAAACGTTAAAAATAAAGCTCACCATTGCCGATCGGGTGTATCCCCTTACGGTCGCCGCCTCTCAAGAAGCTCCGCTTCGGCAGTCGGCCAAAAAGATCGAAGGCATGATTAAGCAACTCGAACAAAATTATGCGGTTCGGGACAAACAAGACGTTTTGGCCATGTGTGCCCTACAATTCGCCGCACAGGTGGAACAAAATCAAAATCCCGCCTCGGCCGAGAGTTCCGATACGACCAAAATCAATGAATTGATCCAACTTATTGAAGCGCATATGTCGACTTTCTAGTTTTTTGAAATATTAATACAACCTGCCTGTATTAGCAACTTTTTTGGTAAACTCAACGAGCTATTTTTTAGAAGAGGTGAGTCATAAAGGTAAAAGCAAGCTGTTTTAAGACAGATCCTTGACCCTTTAGGTAGCCTCAAACCTGATTTTTAGGAGTTTATTCAAAACTCATGCTTTTACAGGCTTTTTTTTTAAAGAATTATGGAAACAAACCTTATTATCGTCGGTGCCGCAGTGGTGGGAATCGGCTTGGGTTTTGGCCTGAATTTTTTCTTGCTCCAAGGCCGCACCAAAAAACGGATGCGTTCGGCAGAAAATAAAGCCAAAGCCATCGTAAAAAAGGCTCACAAAGAAGGAAACGATCTTAAAAAAGAGAAATTACTTCAAGCCAAAGAGCGTTTTATTGAGCTTAAATCGGAACATGAAAAAGTGATTTTTAACCGGGAAAAAAAGATCAATGAAACCGAAAAACGCTTGCGCGACAAAGAGTCTAAACTCACGCATGAACTCAAAAAAAATGCAGATATTAACAAACGCCTCGAGCTCAAGAGCGACCGTTTGGATCACAAAATTGAAAAGCTTGACGGGAAAGAAGGAGAACTCGAAAAACGGCAACAAGAGCTCATCAGTCGCCTGGAAGCCATCGCTAACCTTTCTGCTGAGGAGGCCGAAGCCAATCTGATTGATTCGCTCAAAGAACAAGCCAAATCCAAAGCCATGGCTTTTGCCCAGCAGCATTTGGAAGAGGCCAAGCTTTCGGTCCAACAGGAAGCTAAAAAGATTTTGATCAATACCATCCAAAGGATTGGGACGGAGGAAGCGGTGGAAAACTGTGTCTCCGTGTTTAATTTGGATTCCGACGACGTCAAAGGAAGGATTATTGGCCGAGAAGGACGCAACATTCGCGCGCTGGAAGCCGAAACCGGAGTTGAAATTATTGTGGACGACACCCCGGAAGCGATCATCTTGTCCTGCTTTGATCCGGTACGTCGGGAAATTGCACGTTTATCTATGCACCGTTTGGTGACCGATGGTCGGATTCATCCGGCCCGTATTGAAGAAGTGGTTAACAAAACCCGTAAACAAATTGAAAACGAAATTATTGAGGTCGGAAAACGTACCGTTATCGATTTGGGCATCCACGGACTTCACCCCGAATTGGTCAAAATTGTCGGCCGAATGAAATACCGTTCTTCTTACGGACAAAATCTTTTACAACACTCCCGCGAAGTGGCCAAACTCTGTGGAGTAATGGCTTCGGAATTGGGCTTAAACCCTAAACTTGCGAAACGGGCAGGACTGTTGCACGACATCGGAAAGGTTCCGGAAGAAGAAACGGAAATTCCACACGCCATCTTAGGGATGCAGTGGGCTGAGAAATACGGGGAAAAAGCAGAAGTTTGCAATGCCATTGGTGCGCATCACGATGAGATTGAGATGAAATATTTATTGTCGCCAATCGTTCAGGTATGTGACTCCATTTCAGGTGCTCGCCCTGGAGCCAGGCGGCAAGTCTTGGATAGCTATGTCCAGCGTTTAAAAGACCTGGAAAATATTGCTTACGACTTTAATGGGGTGAGTAAGGCTTTTGCGATTCAGGCCGGTCGCGAACTCCGCGTGGTGGTCGAAAGTGAGAAAGTATCGGACGATCATGCCTCTCAGCTTTCGTTTGAGATCTCCCAAAAAATTCAAACAGAAATGACCTACCCGGGCCAAGTAAAAGTCACTGTGATACGGGAAACCCGAGCGGTGAACGTCGCTAAATAATGGCTAAGTAGATAAGTCCAGCTGCAGCTCCTCCGAGAAAGGGCCCGACGATCGGGATCCAGGCGTAGGCCCAATCGGGGTCTTTGTCTTTAATCGGCAAGAGGCTAAACACTAAGCGCGGCCCGAAATCCCGTGCAGGATTAATGGCATAGCCTGTGGTTCCACCCATGCCCATGCCTATGACCCATACCAAAAGCCCTACCGGAAGGGCCTCCAAGGCTCCTAAACCAAAAGAAGTTTCTAAGCCGGCTACTTGGATGTTCGGTTGTGCAATAAAAAGCACCCCAAAGGTGAGTATAAAAGTACCCAAAGCTTCGCTAAAGAGGTTGTTTTTATAATTCCGAATGGCGGGCCCAGTACAAAAGGTACTGCGGACAGTGGCTGCATCGTCTGTGGCGCGATAATGATCGATATATAAAAGATAATTGCATAAGCTCCCTGCCATAGCTCCCAACAGCTGAGCCAACAAATATCCCGGTACCAGGGTCCAGGAAAATTTTCCTGCCACAGCCAAACAGAGGGTTACTGCCGGGTTTAGGTGTGCTCCGCTATACTGCCCGGTAATGAATACTCCAGTAAAAACAGCCAAGCCCCAGGCGGTAGTGATGAGCACCCAGGGGGTTTGTCCTGAGGCAATCGTTTGCTTTAAGTTGACATTGGCGACTACACCAGCCCCCAAGAGCAAAAGGACGAATGTCCCTACAAATTCAGCAAAATATACATTTTCGATCATAGGATATAGTTTTTAGCGACGGTTTTAAACGCCAGGAGTTGTTCTTTTTTCCAGGCGTCGTCTTTTTCGAGGATGTGTTGCATTTGCTCAGCTACTTGAGGAGCGATATCCAGTGCTTCCTGAGCATCCAAAAACAGGCAGCGTGTCCGGCGAGCTAAGAGATCTTCTAAGGTAAGTGCCATTTCTTCCTCTACCGCCCATTGGATAATATTAGGTGTGATAAAAAATCGGGAAGAAAGACTTTGATCTGCGGTTTCCGGATTGAGGTCTCTGATTTTTTCGGCCTCCGTCCCATAGACATGCATGGGGTCGTTCCAATCGGAATTGTAATCAAAACCATGAATCGGGAGCAGTTCGGTATTACACACCCGCTCAGGAAGCCCTCCGACGGTCATGGCAGTGTTGATCGCGTCTTCGGCAATCTTCCGGTAGGTGGTCCACTTGCCTCCTAAAATGCTTAAAAGTCCACTGGTACTTACGGTAATCTTGTGGTGGCGCGATACTTCTTTGGTCGATTCCGAATCGTCTTGAGAAGCTGCCAAAGGGCGCAGGCCCGCAAAGATACTTTTGACATCGGCTCGGGTGGGCTTTCGGGTCATGTAGTCGCTGGCATTGGCCAGAATAAATTCAACTTCTTCTTCCAGGGCAATGGGTTCGTCGAGGGTTTCGTCTATAGGGGTGTCTGTCGTTCCCAGGACCACGTAGTCGTGCCAAGGGACGGCAAAGAGCACTCGGCCATCCGACGTCTGAGGAACCATAATGGCGTGTTCTCCGGCAAGAAAAGTTTTATCTAATACCAGGTGTACCCCTTGGCTGGGCCGAATCATGGCTTTGGCGTCGGGTTGGTCTTGTTGGATGATCTGGTCTGAAAATACTCCGGTGGCATTGATCACCACTTTGGCGGGAATGGAATAGGATTTTCCACTGATGCGGTCGGTGGCTTCCACACCTGTGATTAATTCTTCTTCTTTTAATAGACCGGTGACTTCCATATAATTGAGCAATACTCCGCCGTGGTTTTCGGCCGTATGCCCGAGGGAAATGGCCATTCGGGAGTCGTCGAATTGGCCGTCGTGATAGATCACCCCACCCCGAAGGCCCTCTTTTTTGACATTGGGAATCATTTCTAAGGTCTCTTCCCGTCCCAAAAGGGTGGAAGGCCCCAGTCCTAATTTACCGGCCATCATATCGTATACTTTTAAGCCCAACCCATAAAAAGGGCTGTTCCACCAGTCGTAGGAAGGAATCACAAAGCTGAGGTCTTGTACCAGATGTGGGGCGTTTTTCCGCATAATCCCTCGTTCTTTTAAGGCTTCGATCACCAATGAGATGTCTCCGTTTTGTAAATAGCGAACGCCCCCGTGAACGAGTTTGGTGCTTCGAGAGGAGGTTCCTTTGGCAAAATCGTGTTTTTCGAGAAGCAGGGTTTTATAGCCTCGACTGGCCGCATCTAAGGCCGCTCCCAAGCCGGAAGCACCGCCTCCGATGATCAGGATATCCCAGGGTTTGGTACGCTGCCGGACTTTTTTTAGATTTTTTTTTCGGTTCATTAGTTGTCTATACTTAAAAGTGCAGTGAGTCTTTTATTCCAAAGGCTGAGGGCTTCTTCCAAAGCTTTGTTTTCTTGAGGCTCGAAGTGCCGCTCGGCTGCCCAATGCTCTTCGAGTTCGGCAACCGATTGCCAATAGCCGGTGGCCAGTCCGGCAAAAAAGGCAGCTCCCAAAGCTGTAGTCTCCGTCGTGGTAGGACGCACCACAGGGACCTGCAACAGATCGGCCTGAATTTGCATCAGTAAATTATTGGCCGTGGCCCCTCCATCGACCTTAAGTTCTTGGAATTGGGTATCGGCATCCTTCTGCATGGCTTTAATGATTTCCAAGGAGCGGATCGCAATGGCTTCGAGTGCTGCGCGGGCAATATGTCCTTTTTGGGTGCCTCGAGTAATTCCAAAAACGGTTCCCTGCGCATGAGGGGCCCAATGCGGAGCTCCCAAGCCCGAGAGGCCGGAAAGGAAAGTGATCCCCTGACTGTCGTCTACGCTTTGTGCCAGTGCTTCGATTTCGGGGGCAGAACCGATCATTTGCAACTGGTCGCGGAGCCATTGGATCAGGGCACCTGCAATAAAAATACTTCCTTCCAGGGCGTAGTGGGTTTTTCCATCGAGCTGCCATGCGATCGTGGTCAGCAGGCGGTTATTCGATTGTACGGGGGTTTCTCCGGTATTCATCATACAAAAACAACCCGTCCCGTAGGTGTTTTTTACGGCTCCTGGATGGACGCACATTTGCCCGAAGAGGGCAGCTTGTTGGTCCCCGGCAATCCCACCAATCGGGATGGGTATCCCTAATATCTCTGGGCTTGTAGCACCGATCACTTCGGCATTGGAGACCACTCCTGGCAAGAGGGCGGCCGGAATTTCCAAGAGCTCTAAAAGTTCGACATCCCACTCCAAACGGTGGATGTTAAAGAGCATGGTACGGCTGGCGTTGCTCACATCGGTCAGGTGGTGTTGCCCGCCCGTAAGTTTCCAGATCAGCCAACTGTCGATGGTTCCAAAGGCCAATTCACCCGCCTGAGCGGCGGCTTCCCAGGCTGGATTTTGTTGGAGAATCCACCGGATTTTAGTCCCCGAAAAATAGGCGTCTAACAGCAAGCCCGTTTTGTCCTGAATCATGGGGGTGTGTCCCTGGGCCTCCAGTTGAGCGCAATAGTCTGCTGTTCTGCGGTCTTGCCAAACAATGGCATTATGGATGGGTTCCCCGCTTTTTCGGTCCCAGATTACAGTTGTTTCCCGTTGGTTGGTGATCCCTAAGGCGTGGATTTGCTCCGGTTGGATCCCTGCTTGAGCCACGACCTCCCGGATGGCTTGGAGCTGCGTGTTCCAAATTTCGTTGGCGTCGTGTTCCACCCAGCCGGCCTTGGGGAAATGTTGGGTAAATTCGTGTTGCGCGGTGGCTACGGCAGTGCCGGTGGCATCAAACACTATGGCACGGGAACTTGTAGTTCCTGCATCAATGGCAAGTATATAGCTTTCCATGGGTTTTTAGTCTCGTTTGCTCAAATATAATCCAATTTCCACCGCAAGGAAAAACTTTTCTGGAAGGGGATATTGAATGTCATTTTTCTGATATTATTGATTTCAAAAAAACACCTCGAAGGGTGGTGTATGTAGGGAGTTAGAGCCTGTGTGCCTCAGGCACAACTTGAACTCCCGTCCGCCTCAGGCGGATAAGAATCCGCCGGGCAAAAAAAAACACCCCGAAGGGTGTTGTATCTAGGGAGTTGGAGCCTGTGTGCCTCAGGCACAACTTGAACTCCCGTCACGCCTTAGTCGGATAAGAATCCGTCGGGCAAAAAAAAACACCCTAAGGGGTGTTTTGTAGTAGCGAGAGGGAGACTTGAACTCCCGACCTCCGGGTTATGAATCCGACGCTCTAACCGGCTGAGCTACCTCGCCTTGAAAGAGGTGCAAATATACTGTGAAAAAATGATCGACTCAAGGGCATCTTCTTAAAAAAATTGGGGAGGGTTTTGAAAAAATGGTTTTTTGTCTATATTGGCTAAAATAAAATTTGACCATGGCAGACAAATCCCCTTTTTCAATAGAATTCGACATTCAGTCTTCCCCCCAACTTTTATTTCCGTATTTGTCTACTCCTTCGGGACTTTCGGAATGGTTTGCAGACAATGTGAATTCAAGGGGTGAGCTGTTTACCTTTATATGGGACGATTCTGAGGAGTATGCCAAACTACTCAGTAAAAAAAACAATGAAAAAGTAAAATTTCAATGGCAGACTGATGAAGACGATCAGGAAGACTATTACTTTGAATTTTATATTCAGGTAGATGAAATCACCAAAGATGTGTCCTTAATTGTTTCCGATTTTGCAGATGAAGACGAGCTTGAAGAAGCCAAAATGCTTTGGCAAAATTCAATTGCCGACCTCAAGCAAGTTTTAGGTTCTGCATAAGCCGATTCTATGATCAATTTTAATGGACGGTGTTTGTCTGGTTTCGAAAATTTGAAGGAGCCTTTATCTTTAATTCAGCAGTTTCGAGATTCCTTTAGTATTTACATTCCTTTTCAGGAGGGAGAACTCTTGTTATGGGAGTCTTTTTATTTCCATCTCATGGCGCAGCTTCGGCAGCGTCGCTTTTCGATACCGGACGAATACACCCCCGACTTTTTTAAATCACAAGCCAACCAATTGCTCCAAGCGCAAAGGGGAGACTACCCAACCCTGCAGATTTGCTGTTTCCGAAGCACCCCCGCATCCACGGATGCCATCTATGGAGAAGCCTCTTTCTATTTACAATTCCACTCGACTTTTTTAATTCCTCAAAATCCACTGGTTTTGGAAGTCGATTTATATAAAGATCAATTTGCAGTGGCCAACGTAGACACTCGAGGCGGAACAACTCCAGAACCGATTAGTTCCATTGCTCAAATATTTGCCTATGAAAATGGGTGGGACGCTGCATTGTTGCTAAACGCTGATATGCATTTGGCGTTGAGCAGCCGAGGGAGTCTTTATTTAGGATATCCTGAGGGAAATTTCCGAACTCCAGAGGTCGAGAGCGGAGGGCTCAAACATCCCCTAACTCGGGCTTGGGAAGACTGGTTAGCGACCCAAAATATAAGTTGCGAAGCATCCCTTTTAGCCCCTTTTGAATTGCAGCAGGCTAAAAATGTAAGTTTGTGGGACCCCAAATATGGCTTTGCTATCGTGCAGAAGTATCGAAAAACCAATTACGAATCTTCCGAGCTGGAAGCGATCTATCAAAACTTTAGAAAAAGTGTATTAGGTTAATTGTGTTGGGGATTGTCAGGAAGATTTGACCACATCAGATAACGTCCGCCCAGTTTCCTCATTTTATTGGACCATAAAACTTTAAAAGAGGTTTGGAGTAGTTTAGCTGTTGAAGGGAACTGCTCGGGAACCCAGCTTTTCGATTCAATTTCTTTTTCCAACTGCTGACTTTCCCAACCGGAATATCCTAAAAACAAACGATATTGAGTCTCCTGAACTTTGGGGTTCTTTTTAAAATGTTCGAGTCCTTCCAATCGATTGCCCCAACTCCAGTGGGTATCAATGGGGATACTACCGGGCAATTTTAAGCTGTTGTGGTGGAGATAGAAAATTTCATCCTCTGCCACAGGACCGCCAAAAAACACGGGGGTCTCCAGCTCCAATTCAGGTACTAATTCATGTAATTGATGCCCGGAGGGCTGATTGAGGATAAAACCTAAGGCTCCCTGATCGTTGTATTGCGCCAAAAATATGACCGACCGATTGAAATAAGTGTCGTTATACAAGTTGGGGTCTGCAAAAAGAAGTTGTTGAGTTGAAGACATAGCTCAAGATAGGGGTAAAAAAAAACACTCCGAAGAGTGTTTGTTTGTTTTGTTAAGTTACTGTTTAGTTTACAGCGTCTGAAAGTTCAGCACCTGCTTTAAACTTGACAACGTTTTTTGCTGCGATTTGGATGGTAGCACCCGTTTGAGGGTTACGGCCTTCTCGAGCCGCGCGTTGAGAAACAGACCAAGATCCAAACCCAACCAGTGATACACGTCCACCACCTTTAAGAGTTGACCCTACGCTTCCTAAAAAAGATTCTAATGCTTGTTTAGCAGCTGCTTTAGAGATACCGGCATCTGCTGCCATAGCATCGATTAATTCAGTTTTGTTCATAATTAACTTTTATAAAAGGTTACAAGAACAAATTTAAACGCTTTCGCCAATGCACCAACAAAAACCATAAAAAATTGGGATAAATGTTGATAATTCCGGCTTTGTGTGGAAAAATAGGGCTTAAATTCCAGTTAAAATGCGGGTTTGGGAGCCAAAACTTCGACCGTTGAGCAGTTCTCGGTCTTGCATAACCTTCTTTCCGGGCCACTGCAATTGCTCCAAATGGAGAAACCCATCTGTTAAAGCCACTAAGATTTTTTTATGCGAAACGACCCAACTTAAAGGATCATATTCATGTTTTTCCAAAATCCAATGGGCTTTCATGACTTTAATCCGTATGGGTTCTTCAGTGCCTTCCTGAAACCAGGTCCAAGCTCCGGGAGAGGGCGATAGCCCTCGAATATGATTCATCAGTTGTTCCGGTGTGGAGGATTCCCATGGAATTTCGGTATTCTCTCGATTCAATTTGGGAGCCGGTTTATGATGAGGCGGTTGGTCTTGGGGTTTCGGTTTTAATTCTTGAAGAACTAAACCGTCTATGGTTTTGGGAATTAAACCCTTGGCCATTTCCAGCAACCGGTCATGGAGATGCCCTGCATTCTCTGAGGAATCAATAGGGATAGCTTCTTGGAGCAGAATTGCTCCGGTATCTATGGCTTCATCAATCAAAAAGGTGGTTACTCCGGTGCGTTCTTCCCCTTGGATTAAGGCCCAATTAATGGGTGCCGCCCCACGATAATCGGGCAGGAGCGAAGCGTGTAAGTTGAAAGTCCCCAGAGGTGGAATTTGCCAAACTTCTTTGGGGAGCATTCGAAAAGCAACCACCACGATAATATCCGGTTTCCATGCTTTGAGAGTATTTAAGAACTCAGGGTTTTTCAGTTGGCTGGGTTGTAGCAAAGGGAAAGCTTTTTCTTCTGCAAAACGCTTGACCGGTGAAGGGCGCAACTTTTTTCCCCGACCTGCAGGGCGATCAGGCGCCGTAACCACTCCCACCACTTCGTAGGATTTTCGGTGCAGTTCTTCCAAACAACCTACCGCAAATTCGGGTGTTCCCATGAAAACAATTCGTGTTTTTTTCATCGCATTTGAAATA
>JBMYNJ010000051.1:0-11559 GCA_049598145.1 Flavobacteriaceae bacterium
CGAAACCCCCATTTTACAACCTATTCCTGGGGGAGCAACTGCACGCCCATTTATAACCCATCACAACGCGCTCAATATTCCCCTTTATTTAAGAATCGCCAATGAATTATACCTAAAGCGGTTAATCGTTGGGGGCTTTGACGGCGTCTATGAGTTTTCTAAGGATTTTAGAAACGAGGGGATGGATCGTACCCACAACCCTGAATTTACAGTGATGGAGCTCTATGTTTCCTACAAAGATTATTTCTGGATGATGGAAACTACTGAAAAGCTGCTGGAGAAAGTTGCGCAAGACTCGCACGGAACTACTGCCGTCCCAGTGGGCGATCATGTGATCGATTTTGCGGCACCTTATCCGCGTGTCCCTATTCTGGAAGCGATCCAAACCCACACCGGAGTGGATGTGCGCGGCATGGATGAGGACCAACTTCGCCAAACGGCCCAATCGCTCGGTCTGGAAGTAGACGAATCCATGGGCGAAGGGAAGCTGATTGATGAAATCTTTGGAGAATTGTGTGAGCACCACTATATCCAGCCCACCTTTATTACCGATTATCCCAAATCGATGAGTCCGCTAACGAAGCAACACCGTGAAAATCCCGATCTCACTGAGCGTTTCGAGCTCATGGTTAATGGGAAAGAATTGGCCAATGCCTATTCGGAATTAAATGATCCCATCGATCAGCGGGAACGATTTGAAGAACAACTCAAGCTCTCTGAAAAAGGAGACGATGAGGCCATGTTTATCGATCAAGATTTCTTACGCGCCCTCGAATATGGAATGCCGCCAACCTCAGGGATTGGGATCGGAATTGATCGCTTAGTAATGCTAATAATAGCTCCATTCAAGAAGTGCTGTTTTTCCCTCAAATGAAACCCGAAAAAGCAGCGGTTGCCCTTACAGTAGAAGAAAAATTAGTTTTAGAACTCTTAAAGAAATCCCATTCGATTGCTTTAGGAACCTTGAAAGAACAAGCGGGAATGAGTAATAAAAAATGGGATAAAGCCATCAAAGGACTGACCTCTAAAAAACAAGCCCAAGTGACCAAAAATGAACAAGGGCTTTGGGTACAACTTCTGGATCAATCCTAAAAAGTCTTTAAGGTTTCTTCAAAAGCACTGAGGGTATGCTCAATGTCCTCTTCAGACAGTGCGTTGTTTAAGAAATAACTTTCGAAAGCAGAGGGCGGCAGATACACCCCACGGTCCAACATGCCGTGAAAATATTGTTTGAATCGATCGTTGTTCCCCAAAGCGGATGTATTAAAATCGGTCACAGGGGTTTCTGTAAAATGAACGGAAATCATCGATCCCTCTCGATTGATTTGAACCGGAATTCCTAAGCGCTTGGCAATTTCAGCAAAGCCTTTGTGTAACTGCTCTGTTTTATGAGCCAGGGCAGTAAAGGTATCGGGAGTCGTCTCTAAAGCCGTGAGCATTGCTAAGCCTGCGGCCATTGCTAAAGGATTTCCACTTAAAGTACCTGCCTGATACACGGGTCCTAGAGGGGCAAGATTTTGCATAATCGCATGAGTACTGGCAAAGGCTCCTACCGGCAGCCCCCCGCCCAAAACTTTTCCATAGGTCACGATGTCGGCTTGGATGCCCAAATGTTGCTGAGCGCCTCCAGGAGCAAGACGAAATCCGGTCATGACCTCGTCAAAAATTAACAAGGTTCCATAACGATCGCACAAGCTTCGGAGTCCTTCTAAAAATCCAGATTGTGGAGGCACACATCCCATATTACCTGCTACAGGTTCAATAATGATCGCTGCGATTTGTTCCGGAAGAGATTCAAAGAGAGTCTGCACAGCAGCCAAATCGTTGTAGGGAGCTAAAAGGGTATCTTGTGCTGTTCCCTGAGTCACCCCTGGACTGCTGGGCGATCCGAAAGTCACCGCACCACTGCCAGCTTGGATTAAAAAAGCATCCGAATGTCCATGATAACAGCCCGCAAACTTGATGATTTTTTCACGACCAGTTGCACCTCGTGCCAGACGCACCGCACTCATACAAGCCTCTGTTCCCGAATTCACAAAACGGATTTGCTCCATATGGGGAACCATTTTTAAAGCCTGACGGGCCATAGTGGTCTCCAAAGCAGTGGGCATCCCAAAGGAAGTCCCTTTTTTAGCTTGAGCGGTCACAGCATCAATCACCGGTTGATACGCATGGCCCAAAATCAGTGGTCCCCAGCTCGAGATAAAATCGATATAACGATGCTTGTCTTCGTCATATAGATAGGCTCCCTTGGCATGGGTGACAAAAATCGGAGTTCCCCCTACCGCTTGAAATGCCCGTACAGGCGAATTGACTCCTCCGGGAATAACCGCTTGGGCTTCTTGAAATAAAGCGCTACTGCGTTGATATCGCATCTGTTTATTTTTTGGGCAAAATTAAAACTTGACCGGGATAAATGACGTCTTCTTTCAGTTGATTTTTCTTTTTGAGTGCCGCCATATCTACCGCGTGATCTCGAGCCAAACCGTAAAGGGTGTCTCCTGACTTTACCGTGACTGTAATTTCATTGGGGTCGAGAACCCGAAGATCAATTTTTGAATCACGGACTTTGGATTTGGAATCGAAGCGACTTAAATCATAACGTTCGATGAGTTGTATCAGCTTATCCGGATATTTGGGATCGGTGGCATAACCCGCTTTTTTAAGGCCTTTGGCCCACGCCTTATAATCCTTGGTTGAGTAATTAAAGAGGAAAGCATATCGACTTCTATTCTTTAGAAATAAGGAGTGATCTCGATAAGACTCCTCTGGATCTTTATACACCCGAAAACATTCCCCTTTTTGATCATCGTCGTGTGAGATGGTTTTACCCCTCCATCCGCTATGGCATTTAATTCCAAAGTGATTGTTGGCCTCGACTGCCAACCGGCCTGTTCCAAAACCGGATTCCAAAAGCCCCTGGGCCAAGGTGATACTTGCCGGAATTTTAAACTTTTGCATCTCTTTTCGAGCAATGGGAGCAAAGATTTCGATATACTGTGCCGCACGTTGGGCATTGGAAAGTGCTGGGGTTGACTTTTTCGATCCTGACTTCTTTTTGTTGGATTGAGCTTTAGGTGAGGAAATCGTCTTTTGAGCAGATACGGGATTTTGGGAGCGTATTTGAACTTTTCGGCCCGCCCCACAGGACTGGAGTAAACCCAGGCACATTAAGCCCCATCCCAAGCACTTAAGTAGGTGAATCCAGGTTCCCCTTTGTCTAATAGGCGTTGATGCATCCCCCGAAGGCCCTGTAAGCCTCCAGTGTGTATCGCCAAAATTTTTGTCCCCCAAGTCCATTGGTGCTTTTGAATTAAATCAAAAATACCAAAAAGCATCTTGCCCGTATATACAGGATCCAAAGCAATCCTTTCTACTTCGTAAAATCGATTCATAAAATCCACTAAGGGGGGCTGGATTTTGGCATATCCCCCAAAAGTGTATTGTTCCAATAATTCAAAAGCTGATCCCTTGGCCCAATTTTGAATTTGTGCTTTCAGTTCACGGTGCTTTAGGGCTAAAAACCCCAACACCTGCTGATCGAGGCCTGCAGTTTGTGCTATTCCTGCTAGAGTCGCTCCAGTACCTACACAAACACAAAGAGTATCAAAATGAGCCGTATGCGTTCCCAAAATTTCATTACAACCCTGTACTCCAATCTCATTACTCCCGCCCTCGGGAATCATATAGACCTCCTCAAAACCTTCAGGTAAAACTCCCTGATAGGCTTGTAGGGTCCATTGGGCATATTGCTCACGAGCCACACACTGAAGTTCCATTCCCAAATGTTTGCAATGGGCCAAGGTTGGGGAAGCTGCAATTTTAGTTTGCCATTCCGCTCCCCTGACAATACCAATGGTAGGGATATTGTGTTGATACCCCGCAGCAGCAGTAGCCAAAAGGTGATTCGAAAAAGCTCCTCCAAAGGTCAATATCGACTGAAAACTCCCTTGCTGGAAGGCTTTCAAAGCATACTTTAGTTTCCGATATTTATTGCCCGAGATGAGCGGATCGATCAAATCTTCTCGTAAAAGACCAATCGTATAGCCCTTTGGGGCCTGATTTAAGAAATGGATGGGACTTTGATGCATAAGCTAAGCATTGATGTTTTAATTTTACAAAAAAAAGCCATGAGACCTCCTTTGGAACCCGAAGATTATTATCTCTCGCCTGAGGGCTACAAAGTTTTTACAGAAAAGTATCATCTGAAGCGAGGATATTGTTGCCAAAGCGGATGCAGACATTGTCCCTATGGATTTGATCCAAAAAAGGGGAGTTCGGCATAGTGTTTGCACCTATGTAAAGGTGAAAATTAAAATCTATCGGCCATGAAAAAACTAAGTTTAGGATTCCTTGTGGTTTTGATCACAAGTTGTAGCAGTGTAGCAGTTTTCACGGATTATGATGAAAACTTAGACTTTTCAACCTATAACAATTATGCATACTTAAAGTCTGAAGTAGATGCAGCTGAAATTTCCGATCTGGACAAACGCCGAATTCTTCGAGCAGTAGATTCCATTATGCTTCAAAAGGGGTTAACGAAATCTGAAAGTCCAGACCTTTTAATCGGCTTTGGAGCTTCTTCTGAAAAAGACGTCCAAGTGAGTCAGTGGCCCAATTGGTGGGGCTTCGGTTGGGGCTGGGGCTGGTATGGGCCTGGCTGGGGTGGAAATCAAACCAACATTTCCACAAGAACCGTTGGAAACTTAAGTGTCCGTATTTATGATGCTCGAACGCAAAAACTCGTTTGGTTAGGGAAAGGACGTGGAGCATTACCGCTTAAAAAAGCCAAACGCTCCGAACGGATTTATGCCTTTGTCACGGAATTAATGAAAGATTATCCCGGCTCAGTCCAATAAACTTTTTGCTGCAGCCAAAGCTGCAGCCATCCCTTGAGGGTTTTTCCCTCCAGCAGTAGCAAAGAAGGGCTGTCCGCCGCCACCGCCCTGGATGTGTTTCCCAAGGACTCTGACGATTTTACCGGCATCCAATTCTTTCGAAGCAACTAGAGTTTTAGAGACGTAGCAACAGAGTAAGGGTTTTTCGTTTTGCACGGTGCCCAATACCAGAACCAGATCCTGGCGATTTTGCCCCAAGCCAAAAGCTAAATCCTTCATCCCTTGCGCGTCTAAGTCTACTTCAGTCGCTAAAAAAGACATTTCTGAAATGCGTTCAAGGACACCTTCAAGCTCTTGCTTCAGTGTCTCTATTTTTAGCTTTTGTAATTGAGCAACTTCTTTTTTCAGCAGCTGATTTTCGTTTTGTAATTGTTCTATCGCTTTAAGGGGATCCTGTGGATTCTTTAATTGAACTTTTAACTGGCTCCACTGGTGGGTTTGCGTTTGGAAATAATCTTTAACAGCATCCCCTGTAATGGCCTCAATCCGACGAATCCCAGCAGCAACTGCCCCTTCTGAAAGGATTTTAAAGTGCCAGATCGCACGGGTATTCTCTACGTGGGTTCCCCCACAAAGCTCTATGGACTGTCCAAAGCGGATACTGCGTACCTCATCCCCATATTTTTCTCCAAAAAGGGCAATCGCCCCTTGATCCAACGCTTTTTGATAAGCCACTTGCCTTTGCTCCTCCAAGGGGAGTTGTTCCTGAATCCTCGCATTAACAAAACTTTCTACCTCGTGAAGTTCATCAGAAGTCATTTTTGAGAAATGCGAAAAGTCGAAGCGGAAAATTCCCGAGTGTACCATTGATCCCTTTTGTTCAATATGAGTTCCCAAAATTGAACGCAATGCCTGGTGTAATAAATGAGTGGCCGTGTGGTTAGCTGCTGTTCGTCTTCGTTGATTGGGGTCAACGGCAGCCTCGATAATTTCGTCTAATTGCTCCGGTAGGGTTTTACAATAATGCAAAATCAGATTATTCTCTTTCTTGGTATCGATAACATAATGCAGTGCTCCATTGGGCATTTCCAGATACCCTTTATCCCCTACCTGTCCTCCACCCTCGGGATAAAATGGGGTTTGAGTCAAGACAATTTGATAGAATTCACCGTCTTTTTTGGTCGATACTTTTCTGTATTGAGCTATTTGTGTCTTAATCTCAAGAGTATCATACCCCACAAAAGCCATGGTTTCAATGGGTCTAAGAACAACCCAATCGTCGGTAGACTGTTGGGCTGCAGCCTTAGAACGGTTCTTTTGAGCTTCCATAGCCTTTTCAAAACCGGTCTGGTCTACTTTATAACCGCGTTCCGAAGCGATTAGTGCTGTTAAATCTTGTGGGAAGCCAAAGGTGTCGTACAATTCAAATACCTTATTTCCTGGAATTATTTTATTGGAAGTATCCGATAAAACTCCATCAAGCATATGCAAGCCCTGTTCTAAAGTTTTTAAAAAGGATAACTCTTCTTCTCGAATCACATTTTCAGCTAAGTATTGCTGTTTTTTGAGCTCTGGAAAAACAGCCCCCATCTGATTGGACAAGGTGGGAACCAACTGGCAAAGCATAGGGTCATTTTGGTTTAAGAAGGTATAAGCATAACGAACGGCGCGTCTTAAAATCCGACGAATCACATAGCCGGCACCTGTGTTGGAGGGAAGCTGACCGTCGGCAATGGAAAAGTAAACCGTCCGTAAATGATCGGCAACTACTCGTATGGCTTTATCCGTTTCCTCGGCCGCACCATAGGTAATCCCCGTACGGGTTTCTATTTCCCGGATGATGGGCGTAAAAACATCGGTATCATAATTGGAAGTTTTCCCTTGCAATACCATGCACAGGCGTTCAAATCCCATCCCCGTATCGATATGCTTTTCAGGAAGTTCTTCTAAAGAACCATTGGCCTTCCGATTGTATTGAATAAAAACTAGATTCCAAATTTCAATGACTTGAGGGTGATCCTGATTGACCAACTCTACCCCTGGAATTTTGGCTTTTTCGGCTTCAGAGCGTAAATCGACATGGAGTTCTGAACAAGGTCCGCAGGGTCCCTGCTCGCCCATTTCCCAAAAATTATCTTTTTTATTGCCTAACAGAATGCGTTCCTCAGGTAAAAACTTACTCCACAAGGTTTTGGCCTCCTCATCCATGGCAATTCCCTCCTCCGAGGCACCTTCGAAGATCGTGGCGTATAAATTGTCGGGATTTATACCATAAACTTCGGTGAGCAATTCCCAAGCCCAAGCTATAGCTTCTGGTTTAAAATAATCTCCAAAACTCCAGTTACCTAACATTTCGAAGAAAGTATGATGGTAGGTATCTACTCCAACTTCCTCTAAATCGTTGTGTTTCCCCGACACGCGTAAACATTTTTGAGTATCTGCCACTCGAAGGTCTTTTGGGGTAGCTTGCCCCAAAAAGTACTCCTTAAAAGGGTTCATCCCGGCATTGGTAAACATCAATGTCGGATCGTCTCTATTAATCATAGAAGCCGATGGGACGATGGTGTGCCCTTTACTTTCAAAAAAGTCTAAAAAAGTCTGACGGATATCAACTGATTTCATACGCACGTGGCCAATTCCTCAAAGACACAGCTGTTCAGAAACAGCCCGAGAGAAACGGAGATATTTTTTATTTGATATATTTGCATTTATTAATCCAGTGCAAAAAAACGAAATTTTTAACTGGATCGATGTACATGGCTAAAGTTAAATATTATTACGACCCTGAGACGCTCTCCTATCGTCCCATAAAATCGCGTCAGTCGCTTCGCATATCAAATTTAATTTTGTTTTTTCTCTCGGCAATCGTCTTTGGCGTATTGGGATTATTCACCCTCCTGCAGACCGATTGGATGAATACTCCCACGGAAATTATTCAAGCAAGAGAATTAAAAAACTACGAGCTCCAATTTGAAATTCTGAACAAAAAACTGGAACAAATCGAATCGGTAATGACCAATGTTGAAGATCGAGACAACAACCTTTATCGGGTCTACTTTGGAGCCAATCCCATTCCGGAAAGTCAGCGAAAAGCCGGTTTTGGTGGGATCAACCGATACAAAGCTTTAGAAGGATATAACAATTCGGAATTAATCATCAATACCACCAAGCGGCTGGACGTGCTTAAGAAACAATTGGCCATTCAGTCTATTTCTCTGGATGAAATCGAACTTTTAGCCAAAAGAAAAGAGGAACTCCTCGCTTCAATTCCCTCGATTCAGCCCATCCGAAATGAGGATTTAAAACGTATGGCTTCAGGCTATGGTTTTCGGACAGATCCGTTTACCAAGTTACGCCGGATGCATTGGGGAATGGATTTTTCGGCTAAAACCGGAACCCCGATCTATGCCTCAGGCGATGGAGTAGTCTCACGAGCAGACAACCGTTCGGCTGGTTATGGAAAACACATCCGTATTAACCATGGCTTCGGATATGTAAGCCTCTATGCCCATTTAAGCAAATACAACGTTAAGCGCAACCAAAAGATAAAGCGCGGTGATATTATTGGCTATGTTGGGAGCACCGGACGTTCGGTGGCTCCCCACTTGCATTACGAAATCTTTAAAGACGGGAAACGCATCAATCCATTAAATTTCTACTACGGAAACCTTTCTGCAGAGGAGTTTGATAAATTGCTCAACCAGGCGACTCAAGAAAATCAGTCTTTAGACTAACACTATGCACTTTGAATTCCCTTCAGAAAAACGCTATTTTTCAATCGGTGAAGTAGCCAAAGGCTTTGATGTAAATACCTCCCTATTGCGTTTTTGGGAAAAATCATTTCCGGAGCTTAATCCCCAGAAGAAAGCAAACGGTATTCGCAAATACACCCATGAGGATATTCAAGTGATTCAATTGATTCACCATTTGGTTAAAGAAAAAGGCATGACCATAGCAGGAGCCAAAAATCAAATGGTACGATTAAAAAAAGGAGGGAACGAGGGTGTGGATATCCTACAAAAGCTTCAAAAAATTAAAGCAAAGCTAGAAGAATTGAATCAGCATCTTTAATTATTTCTTCCGAAAGAAAATCTGTATTGGAACCCCTGTAAAATCTAAATGATCCCGAAGTTTATTTTCCAAAAACCGTTTGTAGGGATCCTTCACATATTGAGGTAAATTACAGAAAAATGCAAACTGGGGATGTGGAGTAGGCAATTGTGTACAGAACTTTATTTTGACATATTTCCCCTTAATCGCTGGGGGTGGATTTTGTTCAATAATGGGCAACATCAAGTCGTTTAAGGCTCGGGTAGGGATGCGCCTGCTTCTATTTTTATAGACTTCCATAGCGGTTTCAATTGCTTTATAAATGCGTTGTTTTTCTGTTACTGAAATAAACAAAACGGGCACGTCGTCAAAAGGTTCACATAATTTTTTTATGGCCAATTCCATTTGACGACTGGCGGCGGTATCTTTTTCAACCAAATCCCATTTGTTAACTAGGACAACCACTCCCTTGTTGTTTCTGTGGGCCAACCAAAAGATATTTTGAACTTGCCCATCGAATCCTCGAGTAGCGTCTAAAAGCAATAAACACACATCGGCATTTTCGATCGCTCGGATGGAACGCATCACCGAATAGAATTCTATATCTTCCTTGACTTTCGCCTTGCGACGAATTCCAGCAGTATCAATCAAATTGAATTGAAACCCAAAACGATTGTATGGAGTATCAATACTATCGCGGGTAGTTCCGGCAACGTCTGTAACGATGTAACGATCTTCGCCAATCAAGGCATTGATAAAGGAAGATTTTCCGGCATTGGGACGTCCAACTACTGCAAAACGGGGTAGATCTTCATCCGTAGTTTCGGGAATTTCCGGTAAAGCTCCCACCAAGGCGTCTAACAGTTCTCCACTTCCCGCCCCATTGATTCCTGATATCGGGTAGAGCTCCGGAAATCCAAGCGCATAAAACTCTGGAACTAGGGCTTGGTGAGAGGCTGCATCCACTTTATTGACCGTTAAAAATACAGGCTTTTTGGATCGTCTAAGCAAATGTGCTACTGCTGTATCCATCCCTGTAACCCCCTCTTCTACATCTACCATAAAAATGATGGCATCGGCTTCATCAATTGCTAATAAAACCTGTTTATCGATTTCTTTTTGAAATACATCATCGGAATTTTCCAAATACCCCCCCGTATCAATTAAGGTAAATTCCTTTCCATTCCAATCTGAATTGCCGTAATGTCGATCTCGGGTAACTCCGCTAACGGCATCTACAATCGCCTCACGCTTCTGAATCATCCGATTAAAAAAGGTCGACTTGCCCACATTGGGACGACCAACAATGGCTACTATATTTCTCATATTCTGAAATCTGGTTCAAAAATAGCCTATTTCATTGGTTTGAATACCCAAATCGTTTCAGCTGTTGATTGTTGGAACGCCAATTTTTAACCACCTTAACAAAGAGTTCTAAGTGGATTTTTTTACCGAAAAAAAGCTCTAAATTTTTACGAGCAGTAATCCCCAAATGTTTTAGTGCTTTCCCTTGATGACCAATCAAAATACCCTTCTGACTGTTACGCTCCACCTGAATTATTGAACGGATACGGATGATTTTCGAATCCTCTTTAAAATCTTCAGTTGTGACTTCAACTGCGTATGGAATTTCTTGATTATAGTGTTCTAATATGGCTTGACGGATGGCTTCATTTACAAAAAATCGTTCCGGCTTATCGGTTAACTGATCTTTGGGAAAATAAGGGGGGCTTTCCGGAAGGAGTTTTCGCAATTTCTCCAATAACTCTGGAATACAAAAGCCTGTTTTAGCCGATACTGGTAAAATTTCAGCCCCTGGAAAATCTTGATTCATTTGAGCAACGGCCTGATGTAAAGCTTCGGGTTGGGTTAAATCAATTTTATTAATCAAAATCAACAAAGGGGTTTGCGTCTTTTGAAGGCGTTCTTTGAGCTTTTCATCTTTTAGAGGTTCGAGTTCGGCCGTGGTCATATAACAAATCACGTCGGCATCTACTAAAGACTCTTTAACAAACTGCATCATAGCATCTTGCATGGCATAGGCAGGTTTTATCACCCCCGGAGTGTCCGATAATACCAATTGGAAATCGTCGCCATTCAACAGCCCTAAAATTCGATGACGAGTGGTTTGGGCCTTTTGAGTGATGATCGATAATTTTTCTCCCAAAAGGGCATTCATTAATGTAGATTTTCCCACATTGGGATTTCCCACAATCGAGATAAAGCCAGCGTAATGTTTCCCTTGCATGGCTCAAAGATAGAGCTTTCAAGAGGATAAGAGTTAGAATAAAATCTGTGAAAACCGGGTAATACTTGCACGGCTTTGAGCATTTAATTACTTTTGTAGTTCAAATCGCGAGGTAGAGCAGTAGGTAGCTCGTCGGGCTCATAACCCGAAGGTCGCTGGTTCGAGTCCAGCCCTCGCTACTAAAACAATAAAACGGTTATACTATTATAGTGTAACCGTTTTTTAATTATTAAGCGAGGGTCATTCGTTTAAGGAAGTGTAAACAAATCTTCAACCGAACAATTTAAAGTCTTTGAAATTTTCAATGCTAACACTGTAGATGGAACATACACTCCATTTTCTATGGCATTAATACTCTTTCTTGAAACCTCAGCTTTTACAGATAATTCTTGCTGAGTTAAACCACAAGATTTCCTGATTTGT
>JBMYNJ010000052.1:0-11472 GCA_049598145.1 Flavobacteriaceae bacterium
CTGAGAGACCTACAAGTCGATCAGGTTGGAAACAAGAGCATAGTGATCCGGTGGTTCCGCATGGAAGGGCCATCGCTCAAAGGATAAAAGGTACGCCGGGGATAACAGGCTGATCTCCCCCAAGAGCTCACATCGACGGGGGGGTTTGGCACCTCGATGTCGGCTCGTCACATCCTGGGGCTGGAGAAGGTCCCAAGGGTTGGGCTGTTCGCCCATTAAAGTGGCACGCGAGCTGGGTTCAGAACGTCGTGAGACAGTTCGGTCTCTATCTGTAGTGGGCGTTAGAAATTTGCGTGGATCTGTCTTTAGTACGAGAGGACCGAGATGGACTGACCTCTAGTGTATCGGTTGTTCCGCCAGGAGCATCGCCGAGTAGCTACGTCGGGAAAGGATAAGCACTGAAAGCATATAAGTGCGAAACCTACCACAAGATGAGATTTCTTTTAAGGGTCGTTGAAGACGACAACGTTGATAGGTCATAGGTGTAGAGGCAGTAATGTCTTAGCCGAGTGATACTAATTACCCGTAAGCCTATCGTAAATACCTTTTTTTTAAAATTGCTTCTTAATCTTGTTTGATTTTCCATTGCCTTTATGTATTCCCAATATGTTACAACACAAGTCGCGCCAAAACACGACGACAATTAAGGTGGTTATAGCAATGGGGCTCACCTCTTCCCTTCCCGAACAGAGTAGTTAAGCCCATTAGCGCAGATGGTACTGCCATTTGGTGGGAGAGTATGTCGCCGCCTTCTTCAAGACCTCAACAGCAATGTTGGGGTCTTTTTTTTTGCCCTTACGGTTTGGCTATGGCAAGTGGGGGATTTTGAAACCGCTTTCTTGTCCGCCTCCGGTAGATTTGTTTAGTTGCAATATCTTCATTTTTTGCAGTCAGCCCGCATTTGCTATAGCCGTTGTTGTGTGCTGGCATTTCTTTCTTCGGTTTAGTGTTTCGTTTTCCTATCGTCAGTCGTTTTAAAGTAAAATAGTTCAGGATCTCCTTCGTCTAACCCGTTTATTTTACCCGCAAAAGAAAAACCAACTTTATTTAATACTTTTTGCATTTGAGTATTAGAACTATTAGTTGAAGTAAACACCTTATTCGTCTTACTTTGTCTGCATATAAGGTTAATTGCTTGTCCGCCTATTCCTTTCACTCTATATTTTTCCTCTACAATAATGAGTTCTATCCAACCTTGGTCAAAAAAACGATAATCAAATATGAGAAAACCAACTGCTCTGTTACCTGCCAAAATGATAAAACATTCCTCGTCCGATATTGCTTTTGTTATCTTTTTCTCTCTATTTAGTTCAATATGCTCAACCTTATCAAGGTTATAGTCAAAGTCAACTACTAATACTTTGTCTTTTATTGTTGCCTTTCTTAAACTAATATTTTCCATATCCACTAGTGTCTTTTCGCTTTAGTTATTTTTAAACGAAGTTGTCGAACTATATACGCTTTCCATCATATGACACTTTTTCAACAACGCTGTTTCAGCTTGCACACAACTCGTAAATATCCGAACCTAAGGTTCCGATCGTTTTCTTTTATCGGTTGTTATTAAACCCCCATGTCCGAATACTCCCGAAATGGATCGGATATCGGAACCCTTTCCCCATAAATAGGGAGTAGAAGAGTAAAAAAGAAACCAGAAGACTTTCATGGCAGCAGTCGGATTTAGGGTTATTCCATTAAAAATAAAAAAAAGAGGGATAGTACGCAAGGATCTGTAAAACAGATCCATAGGGGTGTGTTTGGTCGTTTGGGGTTTGATGTTTAGAGTGTTGGGTTTTATAGGAACCCATATGTACTCCATTGAAACCATTGTGTTTAGGGGCTTATTCGAGCAGTTGAAACCCAACCGAGTCTCCTTTTATTTTTTGAGCTAAGACATCTACATTGGAGGGGCTTAGTTGCAACACCCGGGGATAGCCTCCTGTGGTTTGGCCGTCTGCCATCAGGATGATCAGTGTTCCGGAAGGGGTGAGTTGCACCGTTCCCGGAAGGACTGCCGAAGTGATCTGGGAAGCCAACTGGTTTTCGAAGGATTCCACCAGTTGGTAGGCCATCCGGTTGTTGACACCTATCGAAAATTCACGCGTGGTTAAAAGCCGCTGTTCTTCCTCGCTTAGGAGCTCATATTCCGGGCCTTTATAGACTTCTAATACGGGAGTGTCGAAGTGTTTTTGGTTTACATTAAGGTAGGCGTGTGATTGTTCCCTTGGGGGGTTGGTGGAGGAATAAGGAATCGAATCTGTTTCCTTAACCACTGCACTTGTGGTAAGCGGGGGATAGTAACTTCGGCTGTGCATCACCACAGGCGACTGCAGGCCCCCTGCCACGGCCAAATAGGTCCGTGCGCCATAGTGGCGTTTGCCAAAGGCCATGACATCCCCCTCCGCAATGGAAACCACTTCATTGTTTTTGATCGTTTGCTGGTTTAGGGTAGGAGAGAGGTCGGCCCCTGTAAGTACGATTTGGGTGGGGCGTTCAAAGAGTAATTTAGGCCCTTGTAAGGTAATTTCTAAAACGGCAGCATCTTTGGGATTATTGATCAATTGGTTGGCCAATCCTGCATGAAAACGATCCATTGCCCCGGAAACGGGCACGCCCACATGTCGATAGCCCAAGCGGCCCAAGTCTTGAACCGTCGTGTATAGCCCCGGTTTTAAGATATGGATCATCCGATTAGAGGTTTTAAGGAGTAGTCGTTGTTTTGAATAGCCGTGCGAATCTTGCTGTGCTCTTCGAGGGAGATGGCTTCCAGTTGAATGCGATCCCCCACTTGGGCAAAACAAGGCCGGGGGTTAGAAATATCGAAAAAGAGGAGGGGCGAATGGCCAATAAGCTGCCACCCGCCCGGACTATCCGTTGGATAGATTCCGGTTTGTTGGCCCCCAATCCCCACCGAACCTTTTTGGATGCGTAAGCGGGGTTGGGCTTTTCGATCGATGTGGAGTTTGGGGTTCAAACCTCCGAGGTATAAAAAACCGGGCAGAAAACCAATCGAAAAGACCGTGTATTGGGGTTGGGTATGGATGCGGATAATCTCCTCAATGGAGAGCTGATTGCGTTCAGAAATTTCCTCCAGATCGATCCCAAAGCTTAAATCATAGCATACGGGAATCTTCCATAAAACCCTTTTTTGAAGGGGATTCTCATCGGGCAAGGCATTAAAAATTGTGGCCAAGTCCTTTTGCGTCCTTTTAAAATCGATGGGATTGCGGTAGATCACCAATAACGAATGGTTGGAGGGAATAATTTCTAAAATATCTTCCATCCGTTCCGCTTCCAGCGCTTGTTTAAAATGCAGCACATTTTGCACGATAGACTCCGACAGTCGTGCTTCCCACTCCATTAAAATGGCCTCATTTCCATAAGGCTTATAGGTGGGGAGTTGTTTGCTATCGCTCATGGGAAGAAAATGCTTGATGGAGGTGTTGAACAATGGTAGGGGCATTGTCTGTATCGGAATGCACACAAAAAGTATCTGCTTGAATCGGCAGGATTTTACCCGAAATGGTTTGAACGGTTTGCTGCCGGTGCATCCGCAAAACATGCTCCAATACCCGTTCGGGTTCCGTGATCAATGCATGGGCTTGGGTTCTGGACACCAGCTTTAAATCGTCCGTATAATTCCGATCGGCAAAAGCCTCATAAACGAGGCTAAAACCTTGTTTTAGAGCTTCTTCAGCCACAACGGAACGATCCGGGACGTAGAGTTGGCATTCCGTCCGATAGGGGGCGATCGCTTTTAAAAACTGCTGGGCTTTCTTTGGGTCTTGAGCTATATCGTGGTATAAGGCCCCATGGGCTTTGATATGGGTAAGGGAGTGACCTTGCTTTTCTACGATACTTTTTAATTGTGCTACTTGATCGCTGATGGAGTGGATCAAGTCCTCCTCGGGGATCGAGATGGAGACTCTTCCAAAATTGGCTTGATCCGGATAGGACGGATGGGCCCCAACGGCTACTTGGTGTTGAAGGGCTAAGCCAGCCACTTGTTCCATCGAATGAAGGTCTCCGACATGCCCACCACAGGCAATATTGCAGGCCGAAAGGTAGGGCATCAATAGATGCTCATTGGCGAAGCCTTCCCCCATGTCACAATTGATATGCATACTTAAAACACCCTTAAAATTCCTTTGACCCCCAAGAGGATCGTAATCATAACAATCGCCACGGCGATCCCGTTTTGCCAGGCCGTGTTTTTATACCGCCCCAAGAGGGAGGTCTTATTGACGATCCAAAGGATTAAAACAGCCATGATTGGTAACAGTAAGCCGTTGGCTACCTGCGCAAAGGTGATGACCTTTATAGGTTTTAATCCCCAAGAGGAAACCAGCACTCCCAGCACCAATATCGTGGCCCAAACGGTTCTAAACTTAGGGTCTTTTAAGGAGTTTTTCCACCCCAAACAACTTCGGGCCACATAGGCGGCTGCTAAAGGAGCCGTGATGGCCGAGGTAATTCCGGCAGCACAAAGGCCAAGCCCCAAAAAGTATTGGGCATAGGGCCCCATCAGAGGTTCTAAACTTTCGGCTAAGTCGAGGCCATTAGCAATGTTGGCTTGTGGGGTAGCGGCTGCAGCGATGATAATGGACATCGAGACCAATCCTCCCAACAGCAAGGATAGGATCATATCTTTTCGGACGTGTTTTAGGTCGTCTTTCCCCTGCCAGCGTTCTTTGACCAATGCTGCATGAAGAAACAGATTGTAAGGCACTACCGTAGTGCCGATGAGTCCAATGACGACCAGCAGACTGTTCTCCGGAAGTTTGGGGACAAACATCCCTTGCATAATTTCCGAAAAGTGGGGTTGGGTGGAGAAGGCCGTTAACAAAAACGCAGCACTCATAAAAACCACCAATGCAATCAGGCTGCGTTCCAAGATTTTATAATTCCCGAGATAGAGCAGGCCCCCAGCGATACTACCGATAACCAATGGATAGAAGGAAGCGTAGTGGGTTCCCCACAGGTTCATGCCTAAGGCTGCCCCGCTAATATTCCCGGCTTCATAAGCCGCATTGCCCACCACTATGGCCCCTAAAATCAGTCCAATCAACAGTTTTCGAAGAATCGGATGTTGGATTTGTTCCTGAATAATGACCGCCAAACCTTTTTGGGTAATCAGGCCGATGCGTGCGGCCATTTCTTGCAATACAATTGTGGCGGTAATGGAGATCCCCATCGCCCAAAGGAGCGAATACCCAAACCGTGCGCCCGCTTGCGTACACACAGTAACGGTTCCCGGACCTATAAATGCAGCCGCAACGAGAGTCCCGGGACCTATATTTCTAATCCATTTGAGCATTCGCAGCCGTATTTAAAGCATAAATTGCAAAGGAGCCTAACCAATGCGTTCCTTCATAATTATCGTCTACTATACTCGGCAGGGAGTAGCGGATGTGTTCGTCGGCTACTTGTTTGAGGTGCTTGTATTCTTCAAAGTGATGGGCAATCCCATTGAGGCACCAAGCTCTACTAAAATTCACCCCGTCTAAATGCACCAATTTTCCATCGGTTCGATCGGAAACTTTCCCGGGCGACCAGCGAAAGTCTTCTCCAGCCAATTGAGGTAAAAATTGAGTGAACCACGACTTAAATTCCTCGGCCGAAAGTATGCGTCGCATCAAATCGGCTTCTTCTAAGCAAGGGGATAAGAAATCAAATCCGCTGGGTTCCCAGGAGAGGGGACATTGGACATCCGCAAGAAAAAAATCCTTAGCGCGTTGCATGATCAGCTCTTTTAAGGGCTGATGGCCTACCGTTTGGGCATAGTCATAAGCGAAGGTGAGGCCAAAGGCGGTATTTGTATGTTCCCCCACCCGAATCGGATAGTTGAGCTTGGGTAAAAAATTGAGATAGCCCTCCACAATAAGGTCGGTAAGGGGTTGCAGATTTTGTTCCAAGGTTCGGGCAAGGGGGTCGTCCCAAGTATGGAGTTCTTCGGCAAGTTTTAATAACCATGCCCAGCCATAGGTCCGTTCAAAGGATTGGTTATACTTCTCTTTAAAATAAAGGACTTCGGTCGCTATATTTTTTGGGGAAATGTTTTGTGCGAGCTTTTCTTGAATAAGAGCCCTGTTTTCCAGGGTCGGAAATTGCTTTAAAAGACTGACCAAAGACCAATGTCCATGCACGGACGAATGCCAATCGAAACACCCGTAAAAGGCCGGATGTAAAGCTTTAGGGGATTGCAGTTGGGTGCTATCGCCCAAAACCTGCCCAAGTTTGTTGGGATATTCGGTTTGTAAACAATGGAGCGGCAACTGGGCTAAGCGATTCGCCCCACTGAGATCCAACTGTATCCCTGTGGTTTGGGCTTCGGCTGGCCCTTTTGCAATGTTTGGATACTTTGGAGGTTCTTGGCATTGGATAAACAAGCAAAACAGTAAAATTGCGCCTTTGGTTTTCAAAATAAAAGTGTTTTGGTCGATCTCCTAAGATAGGTATTTATGCGGAAGTTCTGCTTGAACAAAATATAGCGACCAAGGTTCAGCTTTTACTGAAATGGATTACAAAGGTTTGTATAAGAATAGTAGCCGATGGCGTGGTACTTTCCTGTCAAATTACAAGAAAGTTGAAGCGGGCGACAACCTTTGAATTTACTCCAGTATCGGCTATTATTTTTATACGTTGTTGAGTGGCGTATTTCATTGTCCAATACTTGGTCTCATTCCGTTAGTTATTTCAATCAGAATCGTGTCAGTTAAACTTGTGTGATAAATTTTTCTTGGCTTTTTGATGTGATCAAAACCTGAAAAATAAATTTTGTCTTGTTTATCTATCCATAAGTCCGTTGTACATAAACCTTTTTTAGAAATCCGTTTAATTTTTTTTTGTATCAAAGTCATAACTAAAAATAGCACTCAATGGCTCATTTAACCCTTGGATATACTCATCTATTCCGGCTGCGAAAATTAATTTCTTATCATTAGAAGTCAAGCAGAATCGTGTTGAGCTTGAAAAATAGAATTTGTCTCCAAAAAGTTGTTTTAAATCTAACTTTTTTATCAAGTCTCCGTTTGTGTCAAATTTGTATAAGATATCAAGATTATGAGCGAAAATATATTTCCCATCAGGAGTCCAAGTCGGTGCATGTAGTCCAATATCTGAGTCGGACGAAATAATTTTAAAATTAGAACTATTGGGTTTTATTAATCCAATTTGCCATTGATTATTCATTATGCTAAATGCCAAATGCTCTCCTGTAGGAGACCAAATCGCTCCATAATGATTTGTATTGTTGATTTCTAAATCTTTTATTGTTGAATTTTCTGTGTGTATTAATCTAATAATCCGTGAATAGTCTTTTCCTGGCGTTGTGGCCTGTGTGAAAGCAATCCATTTACCATCAGGCGAAATACAAGGGTCAAATCCTTGGGTTAAATCTTTAGTTTTTCTCTTTGAAAAATCATAAATGCTTATGAATTCATTATTTTGAAAAGCAAGTCTCCGATGATCAAGTATCCCATTTTCTTTTGAATCATCAGTCTGTATATTTGATTTCTTAGCTGTTCCACTATTGCATGAATTAAGAAAAATCAATACTCCAATAAATAATGATATGTATTTCATGTTCAGTCTGTTTTATATGTTGCACAACTCGTAAATATCCGAGCTTAAGGTTCCGATCGTTTTCTTTTATCGGTTGTGATTAAACACCCATGTCTGAATACTCCCGAAATGGATCGGATAACGGAACCCTTTCCCCATAAATGGGGAGTAGAAGAGTAAAAAAGAAACCAGAAGACTTTCATGGCAGCAGTCAGATTTGGGGTTATTCCTCCAAAATTATAAAAAAGAGGGATTGTGCGCAAGGATCTGTAAAACAGATCCATAGCGCGCTCTTAGAAAAACCGTTTAGGGGTTTTTTGGGGTGTGTTGTGGGTTTTTTAGGGGAGATTCAGTTGCCAGGAGATTCCAAATTGGTCTTCCACAAAGGCAAATTGTTGACTAAAGCCATAATTGCCCAAGGGCATGAGCACTTGTCCGTTTTCGGAGAGTTGGGAAAAAAGGCGCTCCAACTGCGTTGCATCTCTACAGTCCACATAGAGGGAGATGGCCGGGCTAAAGTCCCAGGCATGCACCGGCGGGCTGTCACTACACATCAATAGTTTTCCATTTAAGGTAAAGGTGGCGTGCATCAGGGTTCCTTCTTTTCCGGGGCCCTCCTTTCCCCAACGTTTGATCTCCACAATTTTAGAATTCTCAAACAGGCCCATATAAAAGTTCATGGCCTGTTCGCCATCTTCTTTTTGAAAGGTCAGAAAGGTGGCGATTTGTCCCTGAAATTCCTCTTTTTTTGTCCAGTTTTGCTGGACTTCAGCACAACCCAGGGCCCAGAGGGCCAAGAGCAGTATGGGTATCCTTTTTTTCATACGCCTGGTTTTAGTTTCGGAGGCAGCCAAGCCATGAGTTGTGGCCATAGTGGTACTCCGTTAGGGGTTTATCCGATTGTATTTTTGTAAAGTTTCAATAAGCAGATCATGTGGAATGGCATAGGCTTTATTTCCATTGATTCCTTCCATCGTTTCTGCAGCTACCATCGCATTGATGATCGCTTCTTCAACCGCTTGAACCGTCGCTTCAAAAACCGGGTTGATTAAGTCGTTCGACAAGGTTTCCACGGCAGTGATTTTATCTCGGTTAAAAGCCTTTTCATTGGCAGTAGAAAAGGCCAAAAATATATCTCCGGAGCCATTACCGCCACGTCCCCCAACAATCCCCACACCCAAAGGAATTCTTTGAGCGATTCGTTTTAACTGATGGGGTAATAAAGGAACATCTGTAGCCACTACAACAATTATGGAGCCATCTCCTTCTTGCCTTCTTGATTTTGGAGGGGCATTATAAACGTAGTTTAGGGTATCCTTTAATTCAAGTCCCACCGGAACACCGGCGATTGTTAAGTTTCTTTTAGCTCCAAAATTGGACTGTACAATTGCCCCAACTGTATAGGTTGAATTCTTTATTTTAAAAATTCTGGATGCAGTTCCCGTTCCTCCTTTGAAGCCGAGACACATCATCCCGGTGCCGCCTCCCACATTTCCTTCAGCAATCCTACCGCCTGCGGAATTTTCGATCGCCTCTAAAACGTGTTTTTCTTTTACGTGAAAGCCATAAATATCATTTAGAAAGCCATCATAGGTTTCTGCGACGACCGGATAGGTATACCACCAGTCTTCTCCATTGTACCAATCGGTATCAACATACCACTTCAGCACGGCTTGTCTCACTTCACCCACACTATTGGTATTGGTGATCATGATCGGGGTTTCCAAAAAGCCCGATTCGGTGACCCATGTCGTACCGGTCATTTCTCCATTGCCATTTAAGCTGTACCAATTCGCATAAACCGGACTAAACTTTTGTGCTTTTCCTCTTGGAAATATGGCCGTAACTCCCGTTCGAATTGGTCCTTTACCTACAAGGTTTTCTCCTTGACCGGAAATAATAGTACTGTATCCAACCTCTACGCCATTTACGTCTGTTATCGCATTAAATTCGCCTGTTTTCCCTACAAATGGGATTCCTAAATCTCTCGCTCTTGGTTTTTGTGCATAGGAATTAAAACAAAAGAGCGATCCTAAAAAAATGATCAACAGAGCTCTCATTTGGTTTAGTTTAAGGAGGGGTAATAATTGTATGATCACTCGTTTTAAAGGTTTTTATTTTTAACGTGTTTTTCCAGCCATTGATCCTGTTCCCATAACAAATGAAGAATGCTTTCTTTTGAACGATAGCCGTGGCTTTCTTTTGGTAAAATCACTAAGCGCACAGTGGCTCCCAGACCTTTAAGGGCATTAAAATAACGTTCGCTTTGCATGGGGTAGGTTCCGGAATTGTTGTCCGCTTCTCCATGAACCAGTAAGAGGGGTTGATTCATTTTTTCGGCATGCATAAACGGAGACATGGTATAGTATACTTGTGGAGCTTCCCAATAACTTCTTTGTTCGCTTTGAAAACCAAAAGGGGTTAATGTACGATTGTATGCGCCACTCCTTGCGATGCCTGCGGCAAATAAATCGGAGTGTGAAAGTAGATTCGCGACCATAAAAGCTCCGTAGCTATGACCGCCGACGGCCACTCTTTCTCGGTCGATATACCCCAATGCATCAACCGCATCGATTGCCGCTTTGGCATTGGCGACGAGTTGATCTCTAAAAGAGTCGTTTGGTTCTTCTGCTCCTTCTCCCACGATGGGGAAAGAAGCGTCGTCCAGAACGGCATAACCTCGAGTAACCCAATACACCATGGACCCGTAATAAGGATAGGTAAATTCATTTGGATTTTTGGTGTTCTGGCCGGCACTCGATTTATCTTTAAACTCTGTCGGATATGCCCATAAAATCAGGGGCATTTTTTCCATTTTTTTATACCCTTTAGGCAAGTATAAAGTTCCGGACAGTTCTAAGCCGTCTGCACGTTTGTAATGGATGACTTCTTTATGGATATCCTGAAGACTTTTAAAGGGGTTTTCAAAACGAGTGATCTGAGAAAGTTTCTCAGTTTTAACCGACTTAAAATAATAATTCGGGAATTCTTGTGGTGATTCAATCCTTACTAATAATTCGTTCTTTTTTGGATCATAATTTTGAATGTTTTCGACCTTATCCGTGTATTTCGATTGGTAAATTCGGTTCTTTTTTTGGGTTTTTAGGTGGAGTTGGTCCACAAAAGGAAATTGCCCCTTTTCTGTGAAACCGTCTCCGATGGAAAACACTTGATCGTTTACAATCGTCAAAACACTGCTGCCCATCACATTTCTTTCGGTGACAAAACTTCCTGGATCACTGTAGCGGTCTTGATAATTCCTGTCGGAGATCAGAATGGGTTTTTGCGAAGCATCAGATGGATTAAAAATATAGGATTTGGTATTTCGGGTATTCCACCAATAATCATAGGCTATGGCCACATTATCGTTGCCCCAGGTCATCCCGGACAATCGGTTTATACTTTTAAACAGGCTTTTACCTTCCGAGTTATAGGGGGCTTCCAACTCAAATGCTTCATCGCGATATGCTACTTTATTTTCCGGATCGCCTCCATCCAAAGCCACCGTATAAACGAGCGTAGCAGGCTTGTCATTTCTCCAGCCAAAATTCCTTTTCCCGGTTCTCACCGCCATAAACCCTTTGGGAAGGTCTTCGATGAGTGGGACTTCCAGAACCGTTTCAACCTTTTTTCCCTCTTGGGTATAGACGGTAGTTTTAGAAGGAAATCTTCTATAGGGAACTAAATATGAAAAAGGTTTTTCGACGGTAGTCACGAGCACATAATTTCCATCGGGCGAAAAATTTATGTCGGTATAGATGTCGTTGTCTAACCACTTAACTTTAGAGCCGTCCAAGGAAACTTTATAAAGTTCAGAGAGTGCCAGCTGTTCAAAATTATACTCATCATTTTTGTTTTTAAGTAAATCCTGATAGGTTCTGTTTTGAGCTTTTTTCCCATCATTTACAG
>JBMYNJ010000053.1:0-11433 GCA_049598145.1 Flavobacteriaceae bacterium
ACGATATTGATATAGTAACCGTGGGCGATGGGCTAAAACTGGCACATCTTGTGGCTGAAAAAGTCCCAAAAAAAACAACGGTTCAAACCTTTAAAAATTTCGGGACAGCCATGCTCCGAATGCAAGATTTTGAACTGGAATTCGTAGGAGCACGTAAAGAATCTTACCAGCAAGACAGCAGAAAACCATTGGTGAGCGATGGAACATTAACCGATGATCAAAACCGGAGAGACTTTACCATCAACGCCTTGGCCATTAGTTTAAATCCGGAAGATTATGGAGCTCTTTTAGACCCCTTTAATGGCTTGGAAGACCTCCAAAAAAAAATTATTCGTACCCCTTTGGACCCCGATATCACTTTTTCGGACGATCCTCTTAGAATGTTAAGGGCGATACGATTTGCGACCCAACTCAACTTTGAAATCCACCCGACCACCTTCCAAAACATTCAAAAAAATGCTGCTCGTCTCCAGATTATTTCACGAGAGCGCTGTGTCGAAGAACTCAATAAAATTTTGCAATGTCCTCAACCTTCTGTAGGATTGTTATTGCTCGACCAAGCAGGACTTTTAGAACAAATTCTCCCGGAAGTAACGGCCTTAAAGGGGATTGAAGAAATTGACGGCCAAAAACACAAAGATAATTTCTATCACACCTTTGAGGTCGTGGATAATATTTGCCCGCACACCGACAATCTATGGCTCCGCTGGGCTGCTCTGCTGCACGATATCGGTAAGGCTCCCACCAAAAAATTTAAGCCACCCACCGGGTGGACTTTCCACGGGCACGAATTTGTCGGGGCTAAAATGGTTTACAAATTATTTAAAAGGCTTAAAATGCCCCTGAACGAAAAAATGAAATACGTTCAGAAAGTAGTATTGATGAGCTCCAGACCAATTATAATCGCAGAAGATCTAGTGACCGACTCCGCTGTGCGAAGACTTATTTTTGACGCTGGAGAAATCCTAGAAGATTTGATTATCTTATGTGAAGCTGATATTACCACCAAAAACCCAAAACGATTTGAACGATATCATAAAAACTTTCAAATCGTACGGCAAAAAATTGTGGATGTAGAAGCTCGAGACCATATTCGGAATTTTCAACCGCCTATTAGTGGAGAGTTTATCATGAAGAGTTTTAATTTAAAGCCTTCAAAAGAAATCGGACTGATCAAAGAGTGCATCAAAGAAGCCATCTTGGAAGGAGAGATACCCAACGATTTTGAAGCTGCGATGAAATTGATGAAAGAACAAGGAGAAAAAATGGGATTGACCTATGTCGGAGAAAAGATTTAAACAATGGATTTGGGTGGCCTTAGGGCTGGTCTACTTGGTTATTTTGGCAGGAGCTACCGTTCGCATGACTGGGAGCGGCATGGGATGTCCCGACTGGCCCAAATGTTTTGGCTACCTCATCCCCCCCACCGAACGCTCCCAACTCGACTGGAAAGCTGATCATTCCTACAAAAAAGGGCAGGTGATTATAGTTGAAGAAAGCCTTCGAGTGGCTAAAAAAGACTTTACTACGGACTCCCAATACAACCCAGCTCATTGGAGCCCCTACACTAAACACGACTATGCCCTATTTAACCCTTACCACACCTGGATTGAATTCATCAATCGCTTATTGGGGGTTTTAGCGGGATTAGCGACCCTTCTGGTTTTTGTAGGATCCCTGTTTTGGGCCAAACGAAAACCTCGACTTTTAGGATGGGCTCTTTTGGTATTGTTGGGAATGGGATTTCAGGCATGGCTGGGAAAAACCGTGGTGGATTCTAACCTTTTGCCGATGAAAATCACTTTGCACATGGGGATGGCCTTGATCTTAGTTGCCTTGCTCATTTTAATGGGGCAAATTTTAAACCCGCGAACTTCACAAATTCCTGCATTGGGCACCTTTAAAACCATGGTGGGAATTGCTTTAGTGCTCAGTTTAATCCAGATCGGGATGGGAACTCAGGTTCGCCAATTTGTAGATTTACAAATGCACGCGCTTCCTGACCTCCCACAACAATGGCTGGCCAATGCTCCTACCAAGTTTTATGTACACCGCAGTTTTTCTCTCCTAGTCCTCGGAACTCATCTGGGTATCGGATGGATTTTGTGGAAAAACAAAATCAAACTCCGGGCTTTTCGACTGGTTATCGGCTGCATTGGCCTAGAAATATTTACCGGGATTTTAATGTATTATTTTGATTTTCCTTTCAGCAGTCAACCTTTGCATTTACTTTTGGCAACGCTTATGTTTGGAGGACAGTTTTATTTATTAACCTTACCAAAACCCACCCCCCAATTATGATTTACAGAATCCGTGTGATCCTCGACCTCGAAGAGGATGTTTTTAGAGATCTTGAAATTCAGGCGAGCGCCAGTTTAGACGAATTACATTTGGCCATTGCCCAAGCCTTTGGCTTTGGCGGGCAGGAAATGGCTTCGTTTTATCTCTCTAACGATCAATGGGAACAAGGAGAAGAATTGCCTTTAATGGATATCGGAGAAGGAAAAAATCATGCCGAAACTCTTTTAGAAGAAGTCTTTAGCGCCCGGCAACACAAATTGCTCTATGTTTATGACTTTTTATTGATGTGGACCTTTTTTGTGGAACTGATGGAAGTGGGAGAAGAAGTCGCCGGAGGCAGCTATCCTCAACTGATTTTCGCACAAGGGGAAGTGCCTGAAGAAGCCCCTGAGAAAAATTTCAGTGCTGAAGGGGAAGAAGAATCTTCTTTCGAAGGGGAAGAAGAAGACCCCGAAGATTGGGAAGAGAACTTCTATTAGAATAAATTCGACATATTCACCGATTCGTAGTGGCGACGAATAAAGTTAAAACTCGAACGCATCACTTGCCCCATAGATTCACTGGCTAAAAAAGAAGGGTCTTGGGTGTAGCGATAAATTTCTTCTCGGAGCTTTTTGAGATTTTCGGTTAAACTCACTTGCTGATCCTCCATTGCTTCCAATAATAACAACAGTCGATTCTCAGAGCTAATGATCCGCCGGGCCATAATAGAGCGTTCTTCGATTTTGTATTGAATGATCGAATCTTTCTGTAAATTTTCCTGAATGATCTTCATCAGGGGTTGGTTTTCCTTAAAAAACTGAGGCCGATAGACATTAAACTTGCCTTCAAAGGCTTGTTGGTCAAAATCAATCGCTCGGATACGAAAAATCACCTGATCGAAATCGTGAATGGGGATCACCACGTAATTGTAGGCTCGCATATCACCCAATAAACGAACCATACAGCGTTCATTAAACTTTACATATTCTTTGGCTATTTGGTTTTTTTGGGCTGCGGTAATGGTGTGCAGATGCTCTTTAAAGAAAATGTCTCCGGGGATGCCTGCTATGTGTTCTTCTACCAACGACTTTTCGTCCACCAAATAATTGAGATTATAAGGCGAAAGCATATGTTCAAACTCCAACCCATACACCCGAGAAGCATCTGTTTTCTTGACGTAGAAATAGGTGAAATTATCGTTTAAAATATTTCGGATTTTCACCCGGAAAGGCTTCGAGTTTCCAAAGGTACAATAGTCAATCGCATCGACATTAAGGAAAGGCAGGGCCATCTCGTTCCCATCCGAATGCAGTAAAGTGTATATTTTTTTTAGATTGAAATCGATGTCTGTCCTTTCGCTATCTGTATAAAAAACGCGAACCCAGAGGGTATCTTGGTCCTTCTCGTCATAGACGGCTACCGAACCAGAGAAACGGAGTAGGTCTTCATAGCTAATGGGCGTTTGGATCCACCGATCGTAGCGTTTGAGAAACGAACTCAACTGTTTTCCTAAGGGAAAGAATGGTTTTTTTTTCGATATTAGTTTTTCCATAACATTGGACTTCGCCTAAAAGTACTATCTTTTTTTTACCCATTTGGAACAATAGATGAACGATACTATTTTAGAACTCTTTGAACTTTCCAAAACTTTTGGGCGTTTGGTCGCCGTGGATCGTATTTCCATGCACATCAAAAAAGGGCAGGTATATGGCCTTTTAGGCCCTAACGGTAGCGGAAAATCTACCACTTTAGGAATGGTCCTGCAGGTGGTAAATCCAACCAGCGGTTCCTTTCAATGGTTTGGAGGAAGCCTGAACAATCAGGAAGCTATAAAAAAAGTGGGGGCCTTAATCGAACGCCCGAACTTTTATCCTTATTTAAGCGCCTACGACAATCTTCGTCTGGTTTGTAAAATCAAAAACTGTCCGGAATCGGCCATAGAAGAACAACTCCAACTTGTCGGGCTTTGGGATCGGCGAGAGCACAAATTCAAAACCTTTTCGCTGGGGATGAAGCAGCGATTGGCCATTGCCTCTGCCCTGCTGAATCGTCCGGAATTATTAATCCTGGACGAACCTACCAACGGGCTCGACCCTGAGGGAATTCATCAAATTCGCAGTTTAATAGCTGCCATCGCCGAACAAGGCACTACCATTGTTTTAGCCTCCCACCTCCTGGACGAAGTAGAAAAAGTGTGCTCCCATGTCATTGTGTTAAAAAATGGCGTCCAGCAATATCAAGGCAAAGTTGACGAACTCACCCACAGCCATGGATTTTTTGAACTCCAGAGTGCTGATATGGAAAAACTACGCATGTTTTTAGCCCAAACCGAAGCCATTGGGCGGGTCGAAGAAAAAAACGGGCTCCTATGGGCCTATCTTAAAAAACCTATGGAAACCGAACATCTTTGTCGGGCCCTGGTAGCTGCCGACATCTACCCCTCTCACATAGTGAAACGAAAGCCTTCTTTAGAAGATCAGTTTTTAAACTTAACTCAAGCCCAACACCGATGATAAGACTCCTGCAACTGGAATGGATTAAGCTCTGGAACAATGGAATTTCTCGTTTTCTGATCGTCACTTATTTTGTACTGATCACCAGTGTTGCGCTTTTAACCACCGTAAAGTTTGATTTTGGTGCGGTGAAGTTCCACCTAGCGGAAGAAGGGATCTTTAACTTTCCTTTTATCTGGCATTTTAACAGCTATTTGGCGGCTTTTTTAAAAATCTTTTTTGCAGTAGTCATCGTTGCTTTGATTGGGAACGAATACAGCTACCGTACCCTGAAACAAAATCTGATCGACGGGCTGAGCAAAGCCGAATTCTTGCTATCCAAAGTGTATATGATCTTGGCTTTCGTTGGAGTTTCGACCCTGTTTTTGTTCCTTACTTCGCTTATTCTGGGCCTTATTTATTCCGATTATACCGAGTTTTCTATTATTATAATGGACTTGGATTATATGCTGGCCTATGCGGTAAAACTCTTTGGATTTTTTTCTTTTTGTTTATTCTTAAGCGTATTTATCAAACGCTCGGCTTTTGCTTTGGGACTTTTGTTTTTTTGGCAATTTCTGGAAGGGATCCTTTGGGTTTGGGCCTGGTCCAAACTGAAAAATGATGCCTGGATACAGCCGGAACAACTCATGCAGTTTTTCCCTATGCAAGCGATGAGCAATGTGATCGACGAACCCTTTACCCGACTTTCGGCCGTTCGGAATATCGCCAGTCAAATCGGGCAGGAGGTCGCCCAACATCCCGGAGTCCAATACGGCGAGTTGCTGATCGTCTTGCTTTGGAGCGCCGTCTTTATCGGTGGGGCCTACAAGATTCTTCAAAAAAGAGATTTATAGAACTCTTTTTGAATCCCTATTTTTGCAGCAAAGGGACGCTATGAAATTTCAAATCCAATCGGATTTTAAACCCACCGGGGATCAGCCACAAGCGATCAAACAAATTGTATCCAGCTTTGAGCAAGCAGACCCCTACGTGACCCTGCAAGGGGTGACAGGTTCCGGAAAAACCTTTACCGTCGCCAATGTAGTGGAAGAATTGCAGCGTCCTACTTTAGTACTGGCCCACAACAAAACCTTAGCAGCCCAGCTCTATTCGGAATTCAAACAGTTTTTTCCCAACAATGCGGTCGAATATTTTGTGTCCTACTACGACTACTACCAACCCGAAGCCTATATCCCGGTCACGGGCACCTATATCGAAAAGGATTTAAGCATCAATGAGGAAATCGAAAAGCTCCGGCTCAGCACCACTTCCTCGCTTTTGTCGGGAAGGCGAGATGTGTTGGTGGTCGCCTCGGTTTCCTGTCTCTATGGGATTGGTAACCCTATGGAATTTCAAAAAAATGTCATCACCCTTGAACGCGATCAAGTGATTTCCAGAACTCAACTGCTCCACCGCTTGGTGCAAAGCTTGTATTCGCGAACCACAGGCGAATTTAACCGAGGGAACTTCCGCGTCCAAGGAGATGTGATCGATGTTTTTCCCGGCTATGCCGATTTGGCCTTCCGCCTGCATTTTTTCGGGGATGAAATTGAGATCATCGAAACCTTTGACCCCATCGAAAATCGGGTGTTGGAAGAATATGACAAAGTCAATATCTATCCGGCCAATATTTTTGTGACCTCCCCGGATGTCTTGCAAAATGCCATCCTCCAGATCCAAGACGATCTGGTAAAACAAGTCGATTATTTTAGAGAAATCGGCAAACCGCTCGAAGCCAAACGCTTGGAAGAACGAACAGAATTCGATCTGGAGATGATCCGAGAATTGGGCTATTGCTCCGGGATCGAAAACTACTCCCGTTATCTGGACGGACGTGCTCCCGGGACTCGTCCTTTTTGCCTGTTGGACTATTTCCCGGAAGACTATCTGATGGTGGTCGACGAAAGTCATGTCACCATTTCACAGGTGCACGCCATGTATGGGGGCGACCGCAGCCGAAAAGAAAATCTGGTGGACTATGGCTTCCGGCTGCCGGCAGCTTTGGACAACCGCCCCTTAAAATTTGAAGAATTTGAAGCCCTGCAAAATCAGGTGCTCTATGTCAGTGCCACCCCGGCCGACTACGAACTCCAGAAAACCGAAGGGGTCTATGTGGAACAAATCATCCGGCCGACCGGACTCTTGGACCCCGAAATCGAGGTCCGTCCCAGTTTAAACCAAATCGACGATCTGATTGAAGAAATCCAACAACGGGTCGAAAAGGACGAACGCACCTTAGTGACGACCCTCACCAAACGGATGGCCGAAGAACTCACAAAATATTTAAGTCGAGTACAAATTCGTTGCCGGTATATCCACAGCGATGTGGATACCTTGGAACGAGTAGAAATCATGCAAGACCTTCGAAAAGGTATTTTTGATGTATTGGTTGGGGTCAACCTCCTGCGAGAAGGCTTAGATCTGCCCGAGGTGTCGCTGGTGGCTATTTTGGATGCCGATAAAGAAGGGTTTCTCCGCAGCAATCGTTCGCTTACTCAAACGGTGGGGCGGGCGGCCCGAAACGTACGTGGAAAAGCCATAATGTATGCCGATAAAATCACGGACAGCATGCAAAAAACCATCGACGAAACTGATTATCGCCGGGGCAAGCAAACTGCTTATAACGAACGGCACCAAATTACACCTCAGGCCCTGAACAAATCTCTGGACAATGCTCTGGCCAAAAACTCAGTAGCCACGCAAGCTCAGGAACGAGCCAAACGCCAGGCCCAAGCGGCCGAAAACAGAGATTTAAGCCCCAGGGAAATCGAACAAAAAATCCGATCCACCCGCAAAGCCATGGAAGAGGCCGCCAAAGCACTGGACTTTATGGAAGCTGCACGTCTCCGAGATACCATTAAAGAACTCCAGGAGCAGTTATAAAAAACCGGTCTTTCGACCGGTTTCAAACAAAAACAAATAATTAACCCGATTAACGAATCGCAATAGTCCGTTTGGGTTGAGGAAGCGCTTCTTTACGCTTCGGTAAGGTGATTTGTAAGACACCATTACTACTGCTTGCGCTGATTTGAGTAGCATCAACACTTTCTGGGAGGCTAAAAGCTCTCCGGAAGCTTTGATAATTAAACTCTTTGCGCGTAAACTTTCCATCGAAAGCTTGTTGGATTTCCTTTTCAGCAGAGATGATCAACGTATCTTCTTCTACTGAAATTTCAATGTCTTTTTTTTCCAAGCCTGGAACGGCCAGTTCCAACTCAAAAGTCTTTTCGCGTTCCTGGATATTAACCGCAGGAAGCGAAGTGGAAAATACAGGGGAATCCTCCGCGAGTTCTCGGGTAAAAAAATCGTTGAGAAGGGAAGGATACCATCCGGTGTTGCGTCTAACAAGGTTCATAAGGCAAATTTTTTAAGATTAATATACTTGCTTAAGAACAAAGGCTACACCAAAGTATAAAAACAGACATTCTGTCGTGTAATTATCGAAAAAAGCTGTCAATTTGTCTTTAGAGGGCGGCTTGTACTTTGTCGGCGGCTTCTTTGAATTCAATTGCAGACTGTACATTGAGACCGGAAGCATCAATCAACTCCTTGGCTTGCTCGGCATTGGTACCTTGCAAGCGCACTATGATGGGGACATTGATTGCATCGCCCATATTTTTATAGGCATCTACAATACCTTGGGCCACTCGATCGCACCGAACAATTCCCCCAAAAATATTGACCAAAATGGCTTTTACTTTGGGATCCTGAAGGATCAGTCGAAAAGCGGTTTCTACCCGAGCAGCATCTGCCGTTCCGCCCACATCAAGAAAGTTTGCGGGATCGCCTCCGGCTTGCTTAATCAAGTCCATCGTCGCCATGGCCAAGCCGGCGCCGTTGACCATACAGCCCACATTTCCATCCAAATCGACATAGCTTAAACCTACAGCTTTGGCCTCAACCTCTACTGGGTTTTCTTCGCGAAGGTCGCGCATGACCTCGTAGTCTTTATGACGGTAGAGGGCGTTGTCGTCCAAAACAACCTTGGCATCAACGGCAATAATTTTATCGTCCGAGGTTTTTAATACCGGATTAATTTCGAAAAGCGAAGCATCTGATCCCACATAGGCGTTGTAGAGTGCTGTGATAAATTTAGTCATCTGCTTAAAAGCTTGCCCGCTTAAGCCCAAATTAAAAGCAACTTTACGGGCCTGAAAAGGTAACAAGCCCAATCCGGGATCGATTTCTTCAGTAAAAATCAAATGGGGGGTTTCTTCTGCTACGGCTTCGATATCCATTCCCCCTTCGGTAGAATACATGATCATATTTTTCCCGGTTGCTCGATTGAGCAAGACGGAAACATAGAATTCACTCGGTTCAGAATCGCCGGGATAGTAAACATCCTCAGCGATCAATACCTGATGTACTTTTTTACCCTCGGCAGAGGTCTGTGGGGTAATCAATTGCATCCCGATGATCTGATCGGATAAACTTTTTACATCTTCCAGAGATTTGGCGAGTTTCACACCGCCGCCTTTTCCACGGCCGCCCGCATGCACCTGTGCTTTGATTACATGCCAACTGGTTCCGGTTTCTTCGGTGAGCTTTTCTGCTGCAGCTACGGCTGCTTCTGGAGTCTCTGCGACGATCCCACGTTGAATGCCGACGCCAAATTGAGCTAAAATTTCTTTCCCTTGGTATTCGTGTAAATTCATAGGTTTTCGATTTCTGACCACAAAAATATAAAATCCATAAACGCCTCTCCCTCCTTTCCAAAGATTCATTATGTTTTATTTATAACATTTTATGATAAATATATCATAAGGATGGGAAGCGGGTGGTTTTCAGAGAGATTCCCATTATTTTAGCCGGAAATTTTGAGTTATGACGACTGCACAACTTTTAGCCATTGCCAAAGATCACGGGCGTGCCGTATATGTGTATGATGCCGAAAAAATTGAAGCCCAATACCAACGGCTGACACAAGCCTTTCGGGAAGTGCCCAATCTCCGTCTCAACTACGCTGCGAAGGCACTCACCAACATTTCCATTCTGAAATGGATGCATCACCTCGGCTGTGGACTCGATACCGTTTCACTTCAAGAGGTCAAATTAGGGCTTCAGGCAGGTTTTGCCCCACAGCAAATCATGTTTACCCCCAACGGAGTTTCTCTAAAGGAAATAGAAGAGGTGGCACAAAAGGGCGTGCAAATCAACATTGATAACCTTTATATTTTGGAGCAGTTCGGTAGTCGCTATCCCAATGTGCCCGTCTGTATCCGTATCAATCCCCATGTGATGGCTGGAGGCAATACCAATATTTCCGTCGGCCATATCGACTCAAAATTTGGGATTTCCATCCACCAGATTCCTCACATCTTGCGCATTGTTGAAAATACCGCCATGCACATCAATGGGATTCATATGCACACCGGGAGTGACATTTTGGATATTGAGGTTTTTTTACATGCGGCCGAAATCTTGTTTGAAACCGCCAAGCAATTTGACCGTCTAGACTTTATCGATTTTGGAAGCGGGTTTAAGGTGCCTTACAAACCCGGAGATATCGAAACCGATATCAAAGAACTGGGCGAAAAACTCGGGGTACGCTTTTTGGATTTCTGTCAGGAATACGGGCGTGATTTGGAGCTTATTTTCGAACCAGGGAAATTTTTAGTCTCTCAAGCAGGCTATTTCCTGACGCCCGTCAACGTGGTGAAACAAACCACCTCTACGGTCTTTGCACAGGTAGACTCCGGATTTAATCACTTGATGCGCCCAATGCTCTACGGCGCCTATCACCACATTGAAAACCTTTCGAATTCGGAAGGAAAAAAACGCTTTTACACCGTGGTGGGATATATCTGCGAGACCGACACCTTTGGCAGCAACCGCCAGATCAGTGAAATTCAGGAAGGCGACTTTTTAGCCTTTCACAATGCGGGCGCTTACTGCTTTAGCATGGCCAGCAATTACAATTCGCGCTACCGCCCTGCCGAAATTTTATGGCATGCCGAACAAGCCCACCTGATCCGAAAGGAAGAGCGTTTTGAAGACCTGATTCAAAACCAAATTGAACTAAGCTTTAGCGCTGTAGAGGCTTAAGTTTGGACAGAGCTTTGTGGTAGTCGGCAATCATTTGCTTGACTACGGTTTCAGCGCTTTGGACAGCATCGATCAGTTGAGCGGCTTGTCCGATTTCAAATTCTCCGCTTTCCCAATCGCCTTCAAAAATTCCTTTTTTAGCGCGGCCTTTTCCCAATAAGGCTCTGAGTTCCTCCACGTTCGCTCCTTGGGCATAGGCTTTTTGAAGCTCCTGATAAAAGGGGGATTTAAGTAAGCGAACGGGGGTCAGTTCTTTCAGGGTAAAGGCCGTACTCCCCTCCCCTGCTTCTACCACTCGATTTTTATAGTTTAGATGACTGGAGGCTTCATCTGTAATGGCGAAGCGAGAGCCCACCTGAACGCCATCGGCTCCCAGTGCCATGGCGGCCAGCATCCCCGCTCCTGTGGCGATGCCTCCGGCAGCAATCAAAGGCAACTCTATGGCTTGGCGAACCGCCGGGATCAGCGTAAAGGTGGTCGTTTCTTCCCGTCCGTTGTGCCCCCCGGCTTCAAAGCCTTCAGCCACCACCGCATCTACCCCAGCCGCTTCGGCTTTTTGTGCAAATTTGACGGAACTCACCACATGCACCACGGTACATCCGGCCGCATT
>JBMYNJ010000054.1:0-10989 GCA_049598145.1 Flavobacteriaceae bacterium
TATAGGCAGCATAAGCATGGGGGATTGCATAATGGACGTGAAGCAAATCAATCGAATGCTGCTGAACCACACCCACTAAGCGTGAAGACAATGCCAACTCGTAGGGCTGGTAATGGAAAAGATCGTATGGGGGAACATGTACCTCATGAAAGTGTAAATTTTGGTTTAATGCTTCTAATCGGACGGGTTGCCGATAAGTCACAAAATGAATCTGATGGCCCCGCCGAGAAAGAGCCATTCCCAATTCAGTGGCTACCACACCACTCCCACCAAAAGTAGGATAACAAACAATGGCTATATTCACAATTCTTGAGAGATTAAAGCCTCGTAGACCGCCTGATGTATGCGTGTTCGGATGTTGTATTCCGAAAAAGCATTGCGGTCCATAGAGGGATACGTTCGATTACTTAAAAGTACAACGATTAATTGGTATTTGGGGTCGGCCCAAGCATAAGTCCCAGTAAATCCTAGATGTCCAAAACTTTCCGCGGAAGCCAATGCCCCTGCAGGCCCTTCTCCCGAAAATTGGGGCTTGTCAAATCCTATACCTCTGCGAACCCCAGCAGGAGCATAGGAACGTCGATTAAATTTATCGAAAACTGTCGCTGAAAAAAGTTCTTTTTCCTCAAAAGTCCCTTTATGTAAATACAAATGCATGATTTTAGCAACCTCCAGAGCATTGCTGAATAATCCGGCATGCCCGGCAACCCCACCTAAAAGTGCGGCACCCATATCGTGCACACGCCCTTGTAATTTGATCTGCCGGAAATAGGTGTCTTTCTCAGAGGGGACAATAGAATCTTTTGTGATCCAATTCAATGGATTGTAGCCGGTACGTTTGAGTCCCAAGGGTTTCAGCCAGCGCTGTTGTACCAAGTTTTCTAAGGATTGCTGTGACTTCAATTCTAAATATTCCTGAAGGATATAATAGGGTAAATCCGAATATTTGTACTGTAAAGAATCCAAAAGGGGGCTTTCCCGAATGGAGTCCTTCATAAAATCTTTGAATTTTGATTTCAAATACATCTGGGGACCTACTGCGAAAGGAAATCGTTTATTGGGTTTTTTCCGATACCACTTTTTTAAGGGTTTCCCGTCTTTATCTAATGTTTTTATGTAAAACGGAATCCAAGGGGATAAGCGAGCATAATGCGAGAGAATTTCCCGGAGAGTCATTTGACCCTTGTTAGAGGATTGATAGTTTGGAAGAAGCTTCTCCAAAGGATCATCTAATGAAACGTGGCCTTGGTCTACTTCCTGCATTATCAAGGGCAATGTGGCTAAGATTTTAGTTAAGGAGGCTAAATCATAAACATCCCCCAAAGCTACAGGTCTTTTGCGTTCGTATGTATGGAAGCCATAAGCCTTGTGAACAACCAAATCGCCATCCACAGCGACTAAAAGCTGCAGGCCGGGTGTCATTTTTTGTTCTATGGCCTCGTGAGCAATACTATCGAGTTTTTTCAAGGCTTGGGAATCAAACCCTTTAACTTGGGGGGCTACCGGCTCCCAAAAGAGGCTTTTAGGTAAATTCATTCCATCTCCTGCACGGTAATTTCCTGAACTTACAGGCAATCGCCCTGTGATCGAATGAAGTCCTACTAATGCCTGTGCTGCTATGCGCTGAGCTATCGGACTGTTCTGATAGGCCCAAAGCATTGCCTGAGGAGATTTTTTGAGTTCATTTAACGCATATGGCTTAACAAAAGGAACTAAAACAAGGGCGTATTGTTGTTGTAATTTTTCGAGAAGTCGAACTTCCTTTTTACTGAATTTATAAGGCTCCCAAGGGGTGTCATTAGGGCGATGCAAGCTTACCACCAGAGGAAATTTTTGTGAAGAATTTGGGAGTGTTTGTAAACTCTCGGGAGTAAAAGATTTGACTTTAAAATAGTGTTTTAACGCTTCAGCAAAAGTATCACCTGATGCTTCTCCAAGTGCCAAATGTCCAATCGTTTGTCCTTTAGCTAGAGGCAACAAACTTCCTTGATTTTCCAAGAGCGTAAGCGACTCTCGATAGGCTTTAGCGATCCATGCTTCATCCTTGGCATTGTTTAAGTCGGCAGTGGCATTGTTCTCCTCCAGAGGTGCATACCGATGCAAGCCTGCCCAATATTTGGCTTTTAAGATTTTCTTGACACTACGAGCCAGTCTTTCTTCTGAAATTCTTCCCTGCATCACAGCTTTTGCAATACTTCGAATCCCCGCAGGGATGTCTTCGGACAACAGCAATAAATCGTTCCCAGCTAAAAAAGCCAAAAGATCAATATTATCTCCCCCTTTATAATTGGAAACCCCTTTCATATCTAAGGCATCGGTAACCACAAGGCCATTAAATCCCAATTGTTCTTGTAGCAGTTCAGTGACTATTTTGTAGGAGAGGGTACTCGGCAATTGATCGGTTTCAATTTTAGGCAGGTTTAGATGGGCCACCATAATAGAAGAGACTCCTGCCTCAATCAAATTACGAAAGGGCAACAACTCCTTTGTATATAACTGTGGCCAATCTGCCTGTACATCAGGCAGTGTTTTGTGGGAATCCTGATAGGTGTCACCATGTCCGGGAAAGTGTTTGGCACTGGTAAGCCCCCCCGATTGGATATAGCCCTGATGTATAGCGACTGCAAACTCGCCCACCACTGAAGGAAGCTCCCCAAATGCGCGATTGCCAATGATGGGGTTTTTCGGATTGGAATTGATATCGGCTACGGGCGCAAAGTTCATATGAACTCCTAATCGTCTAGACTGCAATCCCATACGATAGCCTATGTTTTTAACCGTTTGTGTGGATGCATGAGCGCCTAAGGTCATATTCCAGGGGAAATCTTGAACGGTTTTTAGGCGCATCCCCACTCCCCACTCGGCATCCATGGCCACCAATAAAGGTGTTTGAGCATGGTCCTGGAAAGCATTGGTCCATCGAATTTGGCGTTCAGGAGTTCCCAATGAATAAAGAACTCCGCCGATCATTCCCCTTCGAACTAATGAATCTATTTGTTGAAAATGGAGGGTATCCCTTTCAGAAAAAACCATGGGCATAAATAGCTGTCCTATTTTTTCCTCAAGGTTCAATTGTTGATAGATACTGTCCACCCATTGCATTTGAGCAGCAGAATCAACCGTACGCAGCGGGTCGGGTTGCTGTGCCTGTAGGGAGAAAACACACCCTAAAAGTAGCCCTAAATCAAGTTTAGAAAAAACGTACATGCCAACTGTCTTCTGCGGGAACTTCCCAGGCAGAACGAAGCTCTGCTACATTCTGCACCAGATTATTAAATACAATAGTTTTTGGCCCTACCGATCGAGATTTCACTAGGGCCTTAAATTCCGTCAGGGGTTTGTGGGCTAAAAATTCTCCCTGACGAAAGGTGACATTCATCCGATCTAAAAGACGGATGTCTAATTGTTGTTCCAGGGCTTGGATCATCCGAACCTGACTGTCGATCGAACATCCACTGGCCTGAGTACTCTGCTCTAAACCAATCACAATAAAGCGATTATAGGGCAGTTGAAAACCCGCTTGCAAGGATTGCCCATGGGTAGTCCATTCTTCTAGAAAGCGGCTTAAATTTTTTTCGATTGCCGAAACTTCGTGGGTTGAAAATTTTCGGTTGGCGGGGTAAATCCATACCCGAGCTTCCTCGGATAAACGATCGAAGGGGACAATCATAGTCGTGTTTATAAATCTTCTGCCTGAGCGATTAATTCTGCGATATCCAATACCGGAATTTCACCCTCAAGTTCTTTGTTTTTAACCCCGTCAGACATCATGGTATTGCAAAATGGGCAGCCTGCAGCCACAATTTGAGGTTGTGTTTCTAAAGCTTGTTCGGTCCGTTCAATGTTAATTTCTTTCTGGCCTTTTTCCGCTTCTTTAAACATTTGAGCACCACCAGCACCACAGCAAAGACCTCTGGATTTGCAATTTCGCATCTCCACCAATTCAGCATCTAATTTTTGAATGATCTGGCGTGGAGCTTCATAAACCCCATTGGCCCGACCCAAATAGCAGGGATCGTGGTACGTAATTCGCTTGCCTTTAAATGTTCCTCCTTCCACAGTAATCTTTTTCTGGTCGAGGAGTTGTTTGATGAGTTGGGTGTGATGAATCACCTCAAAGTTTCCTCCCAATTCTGGGTATTCGTTTTTAAGGGTATTAAAACAATGCGGGCAAGTGGTCACCACTTTAGTAATCTCATAAGCATTCATGACTTCAATATTGGACATGGCCTGCATCTGAAATAAAAACTCATTGCCCGAGCGTTTGGCTGGGTCACCAGTGCAGCTTTCTTCGGCTCCTAGAACTGCAAAAGAAACTTTTGCTTGATTCAATATCTTAACAAATGCTTTTGTGATCTTCTTTGCCCGATCATCAAAACTCCCAGCACAACCTACCCAAAATAAGTATTCCGGTTGTTCCCCTGCTGCTACACTCTGCGCATAAGTTTTTACTTCCATAGTTTATTTTCCTTCATGACCGTCATCGAAAACTTCGATGGTCACTTCCTTTTCGATTAAATCGGTGAATTTACCGTTGTATCGGGTGGCACGTACCAAATGATTGTCAATCCAATGATAATTCCCCCCACGAGGTTTTCCCATCAATAAAGAATGATATTTAAAGCCGTTTTCTTTCAACCATTTTTCGGTCACCTCTCGGTGTGCCTCCACACGTGAGGTAAAAAAGCAAATCAAATGCCCTTGGTCATACCAGCGGTTAAGCGTATCTAGGGCATCGGGGTAGACCTGTGCGGTAGCCATACGTTCGGGCTCTTCATTGGGAATATCGTCGCAAATGGTCCCATCGATATCAATGAGATAGTTTTTAATTCCTTCGGGAAGTACGGGACTGACGTGTTCTCCATTTTCTACTTTTTGGTGTAAATAGCTTTCTGCTTCTTCTTTATTCATCATGGGTGGTTAATTTTATTCTTCGTTAGCCCATAAAAGGCGGTCTTGATTGTTGAATGGCCAGGGAGCTCCATTGTTTTCTATATTGCTCATCATATTGTTCAGCTCCGAAGGGGCCGCCGATTGTTCCATTACTAAATATTGTCGCATATCCATAATAATCGATAAAGGATCGATCCCGATTGGGCAGGCTTCTACACAGGCATTACAAGAAGTACAGGCCCACAATTCTTCGCGAGAAATATAATCGTCCAAGAGCTGTTTACCGTCATTTATGTCAGATCCCTTATTTTTTCTGTAATTGTTTCCAACCTCCTCCAGTCGATCGCGAGTATCCATCATAATCTTACGTGGCGAAAGCTTTTTTCCTGTCTGGTTAGCGGGGCATTCACTAGTACAGCGACCACATTCGGTACAGGTATAAGCGTTGAGTAATTGTACCCATGAAAGATCCATGACATCTGAGGCCCCAAACTTTTCGGGCTCTGCGATTTCCGCCTCAGCGGGAGTTGCATAAGGATCGGCGTCGGGGTCCATCATCAATTGGACTTCCGCCGTAACCGTTGCATTATTTTTAAACTGACCTGCGGGATTTAAATTGGCATAATAAGTATTTGGGAAGGCGAAAAGGATATGCAAATGCTTTGAATAGTAGAGATAATTTAGAAATACTAAGATTCCCGTAATGTGCAACCACCAAAAAGTCCGTTCCAGCACTACCAGAGAATCCATTGAAAAACTTCCGTAAAGCGGTGTTAAATAGGAAGAGACTGGAAAGAGCCCTGCTTGGATGTAATGCGGGTGTCCCGACTGCTGCAGAAGGGCATCGGTCGCATTCATACTCAAAAATAAAAACATTAAAACTACCTCAAAGTAGAGAATCAGGTCGGCGTCCTTTTTAGGCCAGCCTTTCATTTCGGGTTTGATAAACCTTTGTAAGCGAATAACATTCCGGCGAACCCAAAAAACAATCACAGCCACGAGCACTAGGGCTGCTAAAATTTCGAAACTAGCGATAATTACGTTGTAAAAACTCCCCAAATAAGGAGCGAAAATTCGATGAGTTCCCAAAACCCCATCCACAATAATTTCAAGTAATTCAATATTAATTAAAATGAAGCCTACATATACGATGATATGCATAATTCCGGCTACGGGGCGGGTCACCATCTTTGATTGACCGAGGGCTACGCGAATCATCTGCCCCCATCGACGGCTGGACTGGTCGCTGCGATTGATATCTCTCCCTAACCCGATATTAGCTTTGATCCGAAGGATATTTCTCACAAAAAAACCGATACCTAGTACAAGCACCAAGCTAAAAAAAAGGTTGGGTAGATATGCTGTCATTTCTTATTCGTTCGTGTCCTCATCATTTTTATCACGTCTTCCAAAGATAGAGAAATGTACATAGCGTTTGGGGTGGGATTTAAGATCGGTCAGGAGGGCTTCTAGAGCTTGGGTAGCTCCTTCCATTCGTTGGTATAAGGTGTCGTTACTCATTAATTGACCTAAAGTGCCCGAACCGGAATCTACCTGATTCAGGATACTTTGTAGAGAAGCTGCTGCGGCATGAAAACTGTCGATAGTCCCTTTGAAATCGGCTTGCGCCAGAGAATCCGTAAGGGCAGCCATATTTTCGGATGTTTGGTTGAAGTGTCCTATACTTCCCTTGAGGTCGGATCGGTTTTCATCCAATACTTGCGCCAAAACCCCAGAGGCCTTGTTAAGATTTTCCAATGTAACTGAAAGGTCGTATAGAGTATTTTTAAGGTTGTTTTGAGTTTCACTGTTCAAGACATTACTCACCCCAGAAAATACAGAGTCGGCACTGCTGAGCATGTGCTCGATTTTGGCTTGCAAAGGGGCAATCTGGCGATTCACTAATTCTGTGAACCCAGGCTTAATACTGCCCTGAAGCGTATCGCCCGATTGCAGGATTTGATCGTCGAAAACTGGATTGATTTTGATGGCCATCCCTCCAATAATTCCGGTTTCATAAAGTGTCGCCTCGCTTTTGGGGGATAAATTCAAACCCTGACGTATTTGCATTTCCACGAATATATCGGTTGTTCCGGGTTGAAAATCCAGTGCCAATACCTTTCCGATAGGAAGTCCGTTTAGGGTCACTTTTGCTCCGGGAACAAGTCCTTCTACTTCAGGATAGACGGTGTATAATGTGAGTTGTCGGTCGAATACAGAATTCCCTTTAAGGTAATTAAAACCAACAATAAAAAATAAAATTCCGGTCAAAACCAGCAAAGCTGTTTTGACCTCTCGAGCGTATTTCAAAGCTTCTTTATTAGGCTAAACAAAGCTAACAATAATTTTTATTCCCTACTTATTTTAAGGCGTCAAGGGCTTGTTGAAGCGGAATTTTTTTTCCGTTTTTAAAGGCGACGATAAAAGCAGCCGTATATCCAACTTTTTTTGCCTCTTTATGGAATTTTTTAATGCTACTGTAACTGGAAGATTCTCCATAGAAATAGCGATAAATTTTCTGTTCTTTCGACTTGTAGATGGGAGTTAAGCCTTTGAAATTATAGGCTTTTGGAGTCAAATCCTGCCCGGAGGCTGCCAACTGAACCCGAAAGAGAATATCGGAAGACTTTTCAGACTGTTGGGGTTTTTGGAGAGTCGTTTCTTCCACTTGAACGCTGGGAGGCTCTGAAATCAAGGAAGCCTCCAAGGTTAATTGATACTCTTCAATGGCCTTTGCAATGGCCTGAGCCATTTGGTTTTGACCCTTACTGGAATTGAGATAAGCACCCTCCTTTGCATTGGTCAAAAAACCGGTTTCGATTAATACACTGGGCATATAAGTGTATTTTAGAACGATAAATCCCGCTTGTTTAACGGTACGGTCTTTACGCTTCATGTTGCGGACAAAGCTCTGCTGAATGGTTGCGGCAGCTGCAATACTTTGGTCCAAATAAGTCTCCTGCATTAGCGTTAAGCCAATCACCGACTCGGGATTATTGGGATCAAATCCGTCGTAATTCTCCTCATAATTTTCTTCGTAAAAGATTACAGAATTTTCCTTTTTGGCAATTTCAAAATTACGTTGATTGGCGTGCAACCCTAAAACGAAGGTGCCTGCCCCGTAGGCTCTGGGCGAAGAAAAAGCATCGCAATGGATGGAGATAAACAAATCGGCATCCGCCCGATTGGCAATGCGAGCCCGCTCAAACAATTCTATAAAAACATCTTTTTTGCGGGTATAAATTACCTTAAAGTCGGAGTTCCTTTCGAGGATTTTCCCGACTTTAAGGGCAATATTTAGAGCAATACTCTTTTCGTAGTAGCCATTGCCTCGATTACCCGAATCTTTTCCTCCGTGTCCAGCGTCCAAAACAACGGTAAAACGGTCTTTAGGAGCTTGACAATACACATAGGTCCCGTTTAAACCAAAATCGAAACAGATCAAAAGGGTCAAAAAAAAAGGCATTCCAGCCCACAAAACACGAGGTTTTTCATCGAAATAATGTTTAATTTTGGAGGCCTGTAGAAACATCAGGAACAAATTTAGGTTTTATCCCCTTGCCATCAAAAAAACTTATTGGTGCTTTTTTATTCTTCTGGGTCGGTTGGAACTTGAGTTGGGCTCAACAAGTTTCCAGTACTATGGCCTCCTCCACCTTGTCGGAAAACCTGCCCAAATTAGCTTCCTCAGACAGCCTCCCCAACTCCAACAAACCCATGCTGTTGGATCAAGTGAAATACAACGCTGTAAAACTCATGCGGATCGACAAAAAAACCAACACTCTCTTGTTGGTAGACAAGGCCGAAATGTATTACCAGGATATTACCTTAAAAGCTGGAATTATTGTTTTAGATTATGCCAAACAGGAGGTCTATGCCGGGCGTATCCCCGATACCACGGGAACCCTTACCCAATACCCCTATTTTAAACAAGCCAACAACGAAGTGAATCCGGATTCGATCCGTTTCAACTTCGAGACCAAAAAAGCCTTGATTTGGAATTCGAACTCCGCTCAAAATGGAATGGACGTTTTTTCGGGCTTTACAAAAAAACAAAACGATTCCGTCTATTATCTAAAAGAAGCTAAAGTCACCACTGCTGGAGACCTGAAAAATGCGGATTACTACTTCAGAATTCGAAAAGGAAAACTAGTTCCTGGCGGAAAAATCGTCACTGGATTTACCAATATGTATATCGCTGATGTGCCTACACCATTGATGTTGCCTTTTGCTTATTTCCCATCCAATCAGCGATTGGAATCCGGTTTTATTTTTCCAACCATCGGAGAAAGTAATGATCGGGGATATTATTTACAAAACGGTGGATACTATTTAGCGCTATCCGAGTATTTCGATTTGTCGTTAACCGGGGATTATTATAGCAATGGGAGTTATGGTATCCGGGGAGATACACAATATAAAGTACGTTATAAATTCGGTGGACAGTTTAGTTTTCGATATGAAAATCTAATCACGGGCTCAAGAGGGCTACCGGAATACACCAAATCTACGGTCTTTAATTTGAGGTGGAGCCATAGAAAAGACCCTAAAGCGAGTCCCAACTCGAATTTTTCCGCTTCGGTAAACTTTGGGTCCAGCGATTATTTCCGGCAATCCATCAACCAGCTAAACTCCCCCAACTTTTTAAATAACAACTTAAGCTCCTCTGTTTCGTATTCCAAAACTTTTCCGGCCTATCCGCGAGTAAACACTTCCATCACCGCTTCGATCTCTCAAAACTCCAGAACGCAAGAAGTCAACCTAACCCTGCCGACCTTTCAGGCCAATATGGAACGAATTTTCCCCTTTGCCCCCAAGGAGGGTGTCAAGAAAGGAGCATTAAAAAACATCAACTTACAATACAGTACCCGAGCCGAAAACCGCACGGTGACCACAGAAGATCAACTCTTTTCGGCCGATGCTTTTAAAAATGCAAGAGCCGGAATGAAACACAGCATCCCGGTAGGAACCAACTTTAAATTATTCAAGTATATCAGCATGTCGGTCGGAGGAAATTATTCCGAAGTATGGACTCCCAAAACGGTTCGTTATCGGGATTACGATCCCGAAATTGGAACAGCGGTTAAAGACACCATCAGCGAATTTGGAGCGTTTCGACAATACAGCTTTAGTGCAAGTTTGGGAACCACGCTTTATGGAACCTTTAATTTCAAGCCTACCCGTAAAATCCAGTCCATACGTCATACCCTTCGACCTTCCGTTAGTTTCAGTAATGCCCCTAGTTTTGAACGCTATTACGATACCTATATCGTGGATGCGGATGGCAACACGGCGGAATATACCCGCTATGAAACCAGTTTATTTGGACGGCCTTCCAGAAACCGCGGACAATCTATGGGGATCACCCTTTCCAATGCCTTTGAAGCAAAAGTAAAATCGAAGGATACCGCAGCTACAGAACCTAAAAAAATAAAGCTCTTGAACAACCTCAACTTCAGTACGAGTTACAATATCTTGGCGGAAGAGTTCCAATGGAGCCCTATCCGAATGAATACCGGGTTTAAACTGTTTAAAGACGAATTAAGCGTCAACTTAAACGCCACCTTTGATCCCTATGCTCTGGACGAAAACAATAGGAGGATCAATACCTCACACCTCCAGAATGGCGGAGGCTTGGCTCGGATGACCAGTGCCAATATGAACTTGAGCTATAGTTTTTCCAGTAAAAAATTTAAATCCAAAACTAATCAAAGGAGTCAGGAAGAATCTCAATCCGGTGGGGGACGCGACGACGACTTATTTGGGATTGCCAATAATTTTTCCGACAGCCGAATGAATAATCCTTTTCCGGAAAAACAACCCTCAAATCAAGAAGACAAACAAGAGGACGAGTCTGTAAATTTCTTTTCGACCGAAATTCCCTGGGACCTAAGATTCGCCTATTCCCTCACCTATCGCAACAATATCCAACAGCGAGAATTAAGTAATAATTCCCTGATGTTTTCAGGCAATGTGGAATTAACCCCTAAGTGGAAAATTGGATTGTCTTCTGGATACGACTTTAAGGGAAAAGGGTTTACCTACACGCAACTTCGATTTGATCGTGACCTGAACAGTTGGCGGTTAAATTTTGAT
>JBMYNJ010000054.1:10999-11209 GCA_049598145.1 Flavobacteriaceae bacterium
ACCGAAACTTGTAACTTAAAATCAAAACATGACGACCTATGAAAAAAATTGTTAAAACTCCGAATGCCCCCGCGCCCATTGGGCCCTACAATCAAGCCGTATGGGCAAACGATACTTTATATATTTCCGGACAAATTGGTTTAGACCCCCAGACTATGAAACTTCAAGACCAAAGCATCATTGAGGAAACGACTCAAGTGATGAACAACC
>JBMYNJ010000055.1:0-11135 GCA_049598145.1 Flavobacteriaceae bacterium
GGACCACTTTCACAAATTAAAAGCCCTCCCTCTACAAACCACTTTTCTGTGCCGTTTATAGTCCAGCCCTCTAAATTTTTCCCATTGAAAAGAGCCGTTTGAGATTGCATACTGTTGAAGCAAATCAAAGCACATAAACTGAATAAAAATTTCAAACCCATACAACTAAACTCTTGTATTTAATTTCATAGACGCTAAACTTAAAATTTTAAATAACAAAAACCTAATGGATGGACTGAGGTTGAATAAATCCTTAAGGGTAGGTCATCAATAAATCCCATTCAATTCCTCTTAAACTTAAAATATCACTTTTTCAACAGGGATAAGACCTGTTTTAGTTCCTCAATGTTTAGGCCGTATTGGGGTGAAGAAAACTTTGAATCCACCTCAGGATGTATCAGTTTTTTAGCTGAGAGATGTATCCAATCAAACCCAGCTTCTCTAAATTTCAAACAATTATTAGCATTTATCCCACTCCCTGGAAGAATCACCAAAGTGTCGCCCACCAAATGTTTCCATGCCAACAATCGATCCATTCCTTCTATTGCCATTTGCTGTTGCCCTGAAGTAAGCACCCCATCAAACCCAACGTGCTTAAGTTGAAGCAGAGCACTTTCGGGATCGGTTACCTCATCAAATGCCCGGTGAAAATAAAGAGCGCAATTTTGTATTGTTTTGCGAAAAGTAGACAACACCTCTATCGGCAATTGAGCATCCCGCTTTAAAACACCTGTAACAATCCCGGCGACGCCCAGGGTCTCCAATTGCCGACAAGTCGTCGTCATTGCTCTAAGGGTATGCTTGGTGTAAACAAAGTCTCCGCTCCGTGGACGCACCAAAACATGAATCGGTATTTGGCTTAGAGCTAAAGCTTCTTCTACCATGGCTAGGGAGGGAGTAAGCCCCCCACAGCCCAACTCTATACAAAGCTCAATCCTATCGACAAACAGGCCCTGTAGGGATTGAACATCTTCCAGCCGATTGATACAAACTTCGATTTTCATATCTTTTGACAAACTTTTCTTAACTGATCTCTTTTTCGGGAAGATAAGTAGAACTAATTAGACTCTTTATAGATGAAACGTCGATCATTCATTCAAAAAGCGGCATTGGCAAGTGCTGTCCAGGCATTCTATCCGAAAACTTCTTTCCAAAAGAAACCGGATTTAAATCACATTACCAACGATTCTATCGCTATTTGTACATGGAATTTTAGAGATGCAAATGCTGCTGCTGCCAAAGCCCTAGAGGAGGGAAAAGAAGCCCTGAGCGCTGCAATTCTTGCAGCACAAGTGGAAGAAGAAAACCCCAACAATACCACAGTGGGCTATGGCGGAACTCCTGATAGAGACGGGCAGGTTACTTTAGACGCTTGCGTAATGGATCATCATGGGAATTGTGGTGCTGTACTGGCGGTAGAAAATGTGGTCCATGTTGCAGCTCTGGCAAGAGATGTAATGGAAAAAACTCCTCATGTAATGCTTTCTGGTAAGGGAGCTGAACGCTTTGCTCAAAAGCAAAATTATCCCAGCACTCCATTACTTACTCCTGAAGCCAAAAAAGCCTGGAATTCATGGAAAAAAGAAAGGCAATATCGCCCAAAAATTAATATTGAAAACCACGACACCATTGGGGTTTTATGCCGCGATCAAAAGGGAAATATTAGCGGAGCTTGCAGCACTAGCGGATTGGGATATAAAATGAAAGGCCGAATCGGCGATTCCCCGATCATTGGTGCGGGTCTATTTATTGACAACGAGGTAGGTGGTGCAGTAGCTACTGGTATGGGAGAAGAAGTCGTAAAAACCGTAGGAAGTTTTCTTATTGTTGAACTGATGCGGCAAGGAAAATCTCCTCAAGAAGCCTGTGAAGAAGCCATTGCGCGTATAATTCAAAAACAAAAGAAAATTCCTGATTTTCAGGTTGCCTATATCGCCCTGGATAAAGCCGGAAATGTGGGTGCAAAATGTATACACAAGGGATTTTCATATATGCACTATCAAAATCAAATTCACAAAAATGTAAAGGTTAATCCTTATACATAAAAGAATTAATATTTTCATAAGGAGCAGTCTACGGAGGCTCATAGTTTTCAAGAGGAGTAATCAATCAGTTGTAAGGGATTTTGTACCTTTTATCAGTCAAATGTCATTATGAAATGAAAACTTACACCGACGGATTTTTTTCGATTGATCCCACTCATGGATTTTTACCTCTAAAAGAACCCTTAGCGAGCCTTCCGGAACGTTATCAGCCTTTACAAGCGTTAATTGATGAAATGCCCATCAGAAAAGTCGACGGAACACCAGGACTCTTGGCCAATGAAGGAGCTTTTGAGGCAACCGCCCGAAAACTCCCCAATTTCAAAGCTTCCGTAAAACAAGAAACCGATCCCTTTCTTTTGGCTGCCCTCTTCCGGGCCTATAGCTTCGTTTCCTCCGCTTATACTTTGGCTCCTGCCCATCACCAATTTATAAAGACGGGAAAATACGGCAAAGCCCATGCAACCCTCCCCGCTTCTATAGCACAGCCTTTTGTAGCTGTTTCAGAAAAAATAGACGCCTATCCTTGGTTGGATTATCACTATGCCTACTCACTGGGGAATTATCAAAAAATAGATCAATCTGGTTCCTTGGAATGGACCAATTTAGGGATGGCTGCAAAATTTTCCGGAATGGACGACGAAAGAGGATTTATCATGCTTCATGTAGATATCAATCAGTATTCCCCTGATTTAGTTCGGGCAGTCTTTGGAATTGCATCTGCTGAAGACTCAGAGAAATGTACTGCATCCCTTGGCCTGATGGCCGATACCTTGCATCGGATGAACGACCGCCGAAAGCTGATGTGGGAAGCCTCTCGCTGGAAACATTACAACGACTTTCGTGTTTTTATTATGGGGGTTAAAGGAAATGAAGACATTTTTCCAAAGGGATTGATCTATGAAGGGGTTTGGGACGAACCGCATGCCTACCGTGGCCAAACCGGAGCTCAAGACAACATCATCCCCACGGCCGATATCGCCAGTGGGGTGATCCATTTTTACCCCAAAAATCAACTGACTGAATATTTGATGGATTTGCGTCAATATCGGCCCAAATGTGTGCAGGAATTTTTTAAAGAACTCACCCAATGCATGAATGAGGAGCCTTTAATTGATCGCTTAACTGCAACGGATAATCAAGAGGGAATGCAGGAATTGATGCGGGTGTATGAAGAAATTTACCTGTTTAGAAATGGCCATTGGCAGTTTGTACAAAAATATATTATGCAAAACACCGTATACCCCAAAGCCACTGGAGGAACCCCAATTACTTCTTGGATCCCCAATCAGATTAAAGCCGTTTTAGGGGCCATGCAAGTGCTGTCACAAAACATGCAGGATAATAGTTCTTGGAACAGAAAGCAATGGCAAGAAACTTATGACAATAAGGTAACACTATTAAACCAACAACTGGCCATCGTATCTGTAGAAGCTTTTGACCCCAAAGCTGTTTTTCGACTGAATCTAGAACTAGGGTATCAAGATTTTTGAACGTATCCTCAATTTCAATTGGGTTTCAAGCTTTAAAATTTTCACTTGTTCTGGCAGTAAAATTCCCTCTTGGGTACTCAGTTTGATAGGAATCAACTTCAAAATGAGATGAACCAATTCTAATTAAAAGATTGGCTAACTGTAATTTATCTTTATCTTGCGAGTGACTGAGGATAATTAAAATTAATTTTTTGCTGCTAGCTCTATGCTTATGAAACGTGTTTTCTACGGCGCTCTTTTTGTAATCTCAATTGCCTGTTCTCCTTCAGAAGACACCCCTCCCCCCCTTGCGGGAGAAGACGAAGAAACAGTTTTAGAAGACTCTAACGCAGATTCCGATGGAGATGGCGTAATTGATAGCTCCGACGCCTGTCCCAATACACCGGATGGGATAGAGGTCGATACGAGCGGGTGTCCGGTTAATGCCACAGCTCCTTATCAGCCCGCACCTGCACCTACACACCAAGCCAATCAAGTAATCTCTATTTTTAGTGATGCCTACACCAATACACAAGTAGACACCTTCCTCACCCCTTGGTCCGATGCCAGCTTAGAAACATTTACGATTAATGGAGATGATATGTTACTCTACAGCGACCTTGCCTTTGCAGGGATTGAAACTGTGGGACAACAAATCAATGCGACCGATAAGACGCATCTCCATTTCGATTATTGGACCGCTGACGCCGCACTAATCAAATTTAAAATTGTCGACTTTGGAGCCAATGGAGTATATAACGGCGTAGGAGTTCAGGACGATGTTGAACACGAAATTACGCTGGAAAACGTCCCCCAACGGCAATGGGTAAGTGTAAACTTAGCACTCTCTGATTTTACGAATCTAACCACACGAGCCAATGTAGCACAATTCATTATTACGGGAGAACCTTACGGAAGCGCAACGGTTTATCTAGACAATCTCTATTTCTACGGCGGTGACGATTCCGGCGGTAACTCTGGAGACTCGAATGCTGGAGACGATCAAGACCCAGAGATCGATACCTCTAATCTGGAATTGGTTTGGAGCGACGAATTCGAGTACGAAGGGCGTCCCGACGACACCAAATGGTACCATCAAACCTATGCTCCCAATGGAGGGAGCTGGTTCAATGGAGAACTGCAACACTATGTAGACGATGCCCAAACGACCTATGTAGATCAGGGCACACTAAAAATTGTTGCCCGAAAGCGGAATTATACCACCCAAGGGGTACGTAAAGATTATACCTCAGCGCGCTTAAACTCCAAAGTTCAGTTCCAGTATGGACGTATCGATGTGCGTGCGAAGTTACCGGCAGGGGGAGGGACATGGCCCGCTATTTGGACATTAGGCTCCAATATCAACGAAGCCGGAAATTATTTTGGTGATCAATACGGAAGCGTGGGCTGGCCCGCTTGTGGAGAGATCGATATCATGGAACAAAACGGTTGGGATAAAACCCAAACCTATGGCTATTTTCACTGGGCCGATACCCAAACCGGAAATTACCACAACAATGGAACCACAACCTATATTGCGGACAGTAGTTCTAGGTTTCATCTCTATTCTTTAATATGGGACGAACAAATAATGCAAATAGCTTTGGACGATGAGGTTTTCATTGAAATGCCCAATGACGCCAATAATCCTTATGACAATCCCCACTATTTATTGATGAACATCGCCATTGGAGGGAATCTCGGAGGGGATGTCCCCACTAACTTTGGGACTCAAGTCATGGAAGTCGACTATGTTCGAATCTATCAATTCCGGAATTAATGACAAAAATCATGTTTAGAACACTTCAGAAACCAATTATCCAATAATTATTAAATTACTATTCTACTTCATCAGCTGTATAGGGATATTTCTTTGCTCTAGTATTACATATTCGCAAATCTCCGTAGGACGTGGTAGCTATACGAATACACACCCTGGGGTCGATGAGGCAGGACGAAACGGATTCCCCTCAGGCACTCCTTTTTTGAGCGGAAATGCTCTGGGTAAACCCGTTCCAACAAACGATTGGTGGTCCAAATTGGTGAAAGAAGGGCAGGCCGATAACCTATTCAATTACCCATTTACACTGAAAACAACTCCTGAAGGGCTGATAGTGACCTATATTCCTTGGGGGGTTATTGGAGACTCTCAACCCATTCAGGTGAGTTTAGCGGGCTTGAGTGCTCCACATACAACTGTTGCTGATTATTCCGATTGGACGGTTCGTATGTCTTGGCAAGATAGCGACCAGCACATGGAAGTTACTGCCGGAATTGGGATGCCTTTTCTTTATTTTGAAAAAGAAAGTGATGATGTTGTAGAAATTCAAATTAATAATGGTAACGTAAGCATCCGTGAAGAACAACTAATCATCAAAAATGCTAGTCATGGAGCGGATTTTGTAGTTTATGCGCCTACTGGAAGCCGTTGGGAAATCAATGGAAATGTATATAGTACTCATGCGAATAATCAAACCTATTGGTCTTTAGCAATGCTCCCTCAAACTACCCAGGAAGTCGAGCAAAGAGCAACTGATTTTCAAACCTATGCTTATGTATTTCCCTCTTCCACAAGTGTTTCCTGGAGCTATAACGAAAATTTAGCCGAACTCACTACTCAATTTACGATTCAAACCGAAGTAAAAGAAGGAAGCAGCACCACTTTTTTGCAAGGACTACTCCCACACCACTGGAGCCGTTTAAGCCCCAATGGTCCACAACCATCCACAATTATTTATGAAACGGTTCGGGGGGAAATGAAAATGCTCCAAGGGAATCATTTTAATACAGTGAATCGATTTTCAGGGATCTTACCGACTTTACCCAACCTCACTCACTACAGCGATCGCTATAATCCAGCTGAGCTGATTTCAAAAATCAAAACTTTAGAAAACAGTCAACTGGATCTATGGACTGACTCTTACAATGAAGGGCAGCTTATGAATCGTTTAATTCAAACGGCTCGAGCGGCCCATGAAATTGGTTTTACCGATTCCAGAGATCGAATACTCGAAACTATCAAAGAACGTTTGGAAAATTGGCTTACCTACACCGCTGGAGAAAAAGCCTTTTTATTCTACTACAACGAAGCTTGGACCACCTTAATCGGCTATCCTGCGGGGCATGGGCAAGACACAAATATTAACGATCATCATTTCCATTGGGGATATTTTATTCATGCAGCTGCTTTTATAGAACAATTTGAACCCGGCTGGATCGATCAGTGGGGGCCCATGATCGAACTGTTGATCCGGGATGCTGCTTCCCAAAACCGTTCCGATAACCAATTTCCTTTCCTGCGAAATTTCAGCCCTTTTGCCGGGCATTCATGGGCCAATGGGTTTGCATCCTTCCCACAAGGAAACGATCAAGAATCGACTTCAGAAAGTATGCAGTTTAATTCGTCTTTAATCCACTACGGAGCCATTAGTGGTAGAGACGATATCCGAGATCTGGGGATTTATCTATATACCACCGAACAAACGGCTATAGAAGAATATTGGTTTGATGTGCAAGAACGTAATTTTAAACCCAATCAAAATTATGGGCTGGTCTCCAGAGTTTGGGGAAATTCATATGACAACGGTACCTTTTGGACTTCCGATATCACGGCCTCTTATGGAATCGAATTTTATCCAATTCATGGCGGCTCTTTCTATCTAGCCAAAAATCAAGAATACGTCGAACGCATTTGGCATGAAATTGAACAATACACAGAAATATTGAGCCCTGATTCTAGAAATCCTAATCTGTGGCACGATACCTTTTGGAAGTATCTCGCATTCGTAAACCCTTCTCGCGCATTGGACCTCTATGAACTATCTCCAGATCGATTGATGAAATTTGGAGTGTCCGATGCACAAACCTACTATTGGTTACACAATCTGGAGGCCTTGGGGACAGTTCGCCCAGACATCACATCCGATGATCCTATCGCCGCAGTTTTTGAAAAAGAAGGGGAAAAAACTTATGTCGCGCACAACTACAATAATACCCCTAAAACCATTCAATTTTCCGATGGTTTTCGATTGGATGTCCCCCCCAGACAAATGGCGACTAGTAAGGATGTTTCTGTACAGGGCGTACTTGAAACAGATTTCCTCCAAGCCTATCCCAACAGCACCATAAGCCTCCGCCTCAACCAAACCAATGGCCCCATTAGCCGAGTGGAGTTTTATCATGAAGGAACTCTTTTAGGTGCTCAAACACAAGCTCCATATACCTTGAATACTCCTCCCCTCCCATCAGGAGTACAAAATTTTTGGGCTCGAATCTATGAAGGTTCTTCCTATACAATTTCAAATATTGTTGCTGTTCAAGTAGGAGAACAAATCTCATATCTTGGGACACCCCATGTCCTGCCAGGGACTTTTGAAGCAGGACATTACGATCAATTCGATGGAGGAAAAGGGCAAAACATTACCTATTTAGATCTCTCCCAAGGAAATAATAGCAATTTCAGACCAGAAGAAGATGTAGATGCCGGAATCGTTCCTAATGAAGGAGCAACTGTGGGCTGGATCGATGCAGGCGAATGGCTCGAATATAGCATATCGGTTGAACAGAGCGGCTACTATGATCTTTCACTTCGATATGCTTCTGGGAATGGCACAGGAGGAGGGCCTTTTCATTTGGAAATTGGTGACCAGCGCATAAGTCCCGAGATACGTCTGAATCGCACCAGCAGTGAAAATTGGGATACTTGGAGAACTCAAGAGGTAAATGACATAGAACTCACCCAAGGCAATCATGTCTTAAAAGTAGTATTCACTCAAGGAGGATTCAATCTGGGCCAAATGACCTTCACTCGCAATCGAGAACTATCCTATATAGTGCCCACGGCAGAAGCTGGAAGCAATCGATCGGTCCGTTTGCCACAAAATACAATCCAGTTGGACGGATCAGGGTCCCAAGCCAATGGTGCGGGTGCCCTTAATTATGAATGGACGCAAATTTATGGCCCCAATCGAGTGGTATTTGACAATCCTCAATCTGAAAATCCTACAGTTTCCAATTTGATTGCTGGAGTCTATCGATTGCAACTTCGGGTAACTACCGGGGGGCGAAGCGACACCGATCAAATGTATTTAATTGTCAATGATACCGGGAATCATCCGCCAGTAGTTCGTTTAACTGCACCTGAGAACAATCAATCGTATCGGGCGAATGAGGATGTTCACATCCAAGCCAATGCATCTGATTTGGATGGAAGTATCGCAGCTGTTCGCTTCTATCAAAATGATGAACTCCTTCAGGAAATCACCCAGACCCCCTACCAGTGGCTGTGGGAATCAGTTCCTGTGGGGAACTACACCCTAAAAGCGGAAGCCATTGATGACTTGGGAGAACAATCGTTCTCCCCTCCAATACAGCTTACAGTGGAGGAAGTACTCGAATGTAGTCAAACCCATAGGTCTGCTCAACAAGGCAGCTTTAGTACTGGATATCGAACCACCTTTGAAACAGTTGGCAGCACCTTAAATATTACTTTCGAACTTTTAGACACCAACAAATCTGGAGTAGTTGCGTTTTTATGGCAAGAAAATCCTTTTCAAGAGTTCCCAATGGAAGAAACTGCTTCGGGAATATTTACCAGGTCCATTAGTGGGTATAGCGTAGGAGATCAAGTCAGCTTTGCTTGTAAATTTGCCTATGCTGGAGGGATGTCCGTAACCGAATATATCCCGTACACCATTGGCTCCAACTGTAATGATGAAACAGATAACAACAATCCCACTGGAAACGATAACGATCCCCAGGAGGAGGAGGAGGATAATAATTCCCCAACCAACCTAACGGCCAGTATTGCAGAAGTAAGTGATACGGCAGTCGTTTTCAACTTAAATGCCCATGACGATTCAGGATCGGTTACTTTTATAATTCGTACCGGCAGCGAAGAACGTCGCTTCACATCTACTGCCTCGCAAGTAAGCCAATATACCTGGAACGGACTTACCCCAGAAACGTCTTACCCCTTCATTATTAGAGTTCAAGATTCCAGTGCAAATGTATCAGAGGAAATAATAGAATTAAATCTCACAACCCTTGAGAACCAGAGTAATGCTTGTTCAGGGTTATCTGTAGAAGCATTACAAGGCACTTTTTCGGAAGGGTATCGATACGAATTTGAAACCCTTGGCGAAAATGTAACAATACGTTTCGAATTGTTAGATTTAAAATCAGGAGTCGTGGCTTATCTCTGGGAAGAGTCTCCATTTAGAGAAACCCAGATGATCGCTCTTGGAGAGCGTAGATTTGAGGCCGTTCTCACCAACCAAACCAGAGGAGATATTATTCGATTGGCTTGTAAATTCGCCTTTGCCAATGGAATGGCCGTAACTACCTATTATTCTTATACAGTTGGAGACGACTGTTTAGAGATAACCAACGACGATGATCAAGATGGTATTGAAAATGATCAAGATCAATGTCCTGATACTCCTCCACAAAACCCAGTAAACGCATATGGTTGTCCTGATGATGACAATGACGGGGTATCCAACGAATTTGATCAATGTCCCGAAACCCCTCAGGGGAATGGCGTCAATGCATTGGGCTGCGAAGAGATTATTGTATACCCCAATCCAACAAACGGGCCTATACACATTTTTATAGGACAAGAAAATTCAGAGATCCTTCTAACGATAAACAATTCAGCAGGTCTACAAATTATCCAATACCTTGTTAGAGTACCCCAAAGTCGTACAATATCTCTCAATCTTTCTTTCCTAAAAAGAGGGCTGTATATTCTAAACTTTGAAGGTAACTATTCCAATTTCCAACGGAAGGTTCTAATACATTAATAGGCTACGATTTCATCATCAAATGATAAATAAAAACCTATTAAATATTAGGTTTAAAGTGGACGCTTTAGGTAGTATTTCTTGTAAAAAGACGAAAACTAGATCCCTACATAAACACTCAGCACATAAATTATTTTAAATTTTATTTTTTTATAAATATTTGTTTTTCATTGTTTTATAAAAAGATTATTTTAAAAGAGTCAAATTGTAGTTTCCCAAAAAGCTCTACAAAATGTCATTTTATTATATTGGGAAGCTGAAATGAATTTAAACCAATTGTAAATGGGGCGTTTTATATATGCTGCGGCTAGCTTTTTTATAGCCATCGGGATGAAAAGTCATTCCATGACTAATAATCCAATAATTACTGACTATTTATTAAATAATTCTAATAACCAGCTGACGGAAGCTTTGAATAATCATTCTTCTATGGCCAGCACAATTTCTTCTACTTCTTCTCTAGTAGGAACTTGGCGCCTTGTCAACGATGCCGGAGCTTTTGGAGCTGGACCCAACCGAAACGATATCTCTTGGTTTAGCAATACTGTCTCGGATGTCACCTTGCGAAGTTGTCAATTCGACGATCTATTTGTCTTTGATGCAGACGGCACTTTCCAAAACGTACTGGGCAATGAAACCTGGGTCGAAAACTGGCAAGATGCCGGAGGCGATCGATGTGATACTCCTGTAGCGCCTTTTGATGGTTCCGCTAATGCAACATATGTATATGATGCCACTGCTGGAACACTTACCATCTCTGGAACAGGAGCCTATATGGGACTCAATAAAGTGTACAATGCTGGAGAACTCAATACCCA
>JBMYNJ010000056.1:0-10875 GCA_049598145.1 Flavobacteriaceae bacterium
CCAGGGACCAACTGATTATGAGTCAGCTACTCTAACCAACTGAGCTATAGGACCTTTCTGAAAATCAATAGATTATCACTAAACAAAATTAAAACTTTTGTTAAATTTTTGGCACTTATTTGGCACTCTTTTAGCGGGTCTGATTGAAGAGCTGAAAAAATTTGTCCCATTATCAAAAATGAACACAATGCTCCTAATTACAATCAGGGGCTTCTTTGTATATTGTAGGTCTCTTATAACCCGTAAATCAATTCACATGAAGAATGCAATAATAGTCCTGTCTCTAATTTCACTAATCGGATGTAATAATCAAACGAACAGTAAAAAAGACAATCCCGCTTCTCTACAACTTGAAAAAGACCTTGAAATGTACCAGAATGTATGGAATTCATTTTTAGCAGGGGACACAAGTGTCGTAAATAATAAAAACTTTACTGAGGACGTCATCATTGTTACGTCTGATGGCGATTTGGTAGGTATAGATGCCTGTAAAGAATACTATACAAACTATTTAACGGGGTTTTCGGACATAGAATGGACAATTGTTGACGCTTTTGGACAAGGGAATAAGCTAATAAAACACTGGAATTTTAAAGGAAAACATACTGGAGATTTTTTTGGTATCCCCGCTACAGGTAATTCCCTAAATCTATCCGGTACTACCATTGTTACCATGCGTGATGGTAGAATTGCTAAAGAGCACGATTTTTTTGATATGAAATCAATGCTCGATCAGCTCCTAAATGCTCAAGGGGATCTTACTGTAGATGAATATCAACCGATCAATTAACGTCCCTAACGCTTTTCAACTCATACTGAAGCTCATCTAACGTTAACATATAGAGCTTTAATGAGGAAATTCTAGTCTTGAAGTACTTCATTTGAACAATAAGATTAGACTTAAGTTTCTTGTTTTCTTGTATGAACGTATGAAGAGACTCTAAATAATTTTCAAAACTTACTTTTGAGCTGTTGCCCTTTAAGAAAAGGTTGGGGTTCTCCTCAGTGATCAATTTGATTACCAGTTCAATTATCTTTTTTTCATAATCTACTGTAGAGATGACTTTTGCAAAATTCAAATTATGTAACCGAGTAAGAATTTCCTTAACATTTTCTGATTCAATATATTTCAGATCGCCAGTATTGACTAATGATCTGTATCGGTTCATAGGGGGATCAAAATCTCTGTAATAAATCAAATTGTATTCAACTCTGTTTTTACTGACCGCAATTTTTTTAAGTTCCTCTAGATTTAATTGATCCTTCAGAAGAAGGGTATATATTTCTATATCTTGACTCCAAATTTTTATTCTTTCAGCGCAATAATTTTTAATATCATTGGATTCTATTAGAATATTATTTAAGACTCTCGCGCTCTGAATTTCCTTATCCTTTTCAATTGAAACCTCATTAATCCAAAAAGATGAAGAGATCCCAATTATAATTGCAATTACCTCGAGGCCAAATTTTAGAAAAAACTTTCTTTTAAACATTTATCACGCTTTGTAAGCAATATAACTATTAAATTCTATGTTCGGGTATGAGCTGCACAAGCTATTTAAAGGATAAAAAGAACCCTTTTGATAGGTGTGTTTTTTAGGAATCCTTATTGAAATAAATTGTCCTTTCTATGATATTTACTTAACTCAAATCTCTTGGGGCATTAGTATTTTTCCGGATGACAAGTCTTGAAAAATTTAAATCATCGTTCATAAATTTTTTCTTTTTTTTCGGTCTTGCCTCCATGGCAAAGTTTCTCTTCCCACAAACATTTCAATCGATTACTACAGCATTTGAAAAGATGTTTTGGTTATTGCTTGGCTATTAAATCCTATAAAGGCTTCATTCTTTAAGATTCAATCGAATGAAATAAAGGTTCAATAAAATCATTTCCTTTGATCCACCCTATTTAATGAAAACTAAATTTTCGTAAGGCCTTTTATGAGGAATTCTGATATTCAGCCGATCAAGATTGTTTTCTAGTCAAGCAATTATTTCTTTTTAGACTGAGTTAACTGTAAATTAGACCTATATATCGCATTAAATTAAACACACGTTTACAATGAAAAACTTTAAAAAAACATGTTCAGTATTGTTCTTAATTTTTAGTGGATTCATCTACGCACAGCATGAATCTCACGCTAAAATAAAGACGCTTGTTGAGCAACAAAACGAGAAGTGGATGAAATACTATAACAACGGAAATCCGGAGGGTGTAGCTTCCCTCCATACCGATGATGCTATGGTTTTCCCTCCGAATTCAGATTTTGTAACGGGGAAAGATCAAATCACTCAGATGTACAAAGAAGAAATTGCCAATGGCGGTAAAAATCTTGTCCTCAGGACACTTGAATTAATTGTAGACCATAATCATGCCTATGAAACCGGGAATTACGCTATTCAGATGAATTCGGATAAGGATTCAGGGAAATATCTGGTTGTGTGGCAAAAACAAACCAATGGAGAATGGTTATGTCTGAAAGATATTTGGAATAGTAGCGAACCTTTAAATTAAGTCCTCTAAAAAAAATTGTCGATACAACCAATCAAGTTGTTTTTTAAATTAGTTCTTTCATCTGATAGAATTAATAAAATGAACTCGAATACCATAACCTTTGAAAAAAAGTGGATGGATAGAGCCATTCCTCTAAGGTTTAAGATTAATTATTGGTTTTTAAAAAAGTTAGGATTATTTGGGTTTGGAGCATTTGCCTTCTTCTGGGGAGTCGTCGCTACCATTATGGTCTACGAATGGGTTCTTTAGACATTAAAAATTCTGATAATCGCTCCCTAGAGATGGGTGCTGTTTTAGAAAGTTTACTCGCTCAAATCGCTCCTAAGTCTAACTTTATGCGCCTTTTCGCTCTATTGAAAAAAAATGCATTTCTTTATTTTCAGAAGAACTGCGACAATTCCCTACTTTTAAAATAAATGAAAAACAAGAAATTTTTGAAATACGCCTTTGCGATAGGACTTGTCAAAAAAATAGTCCTTTTAGGGATCTTATTTTTTTCGTCGGATATAATTGCCCAAGTGGCCGAACACCTGAATTTTAAAATCATTAATGACGAAATCGTTTGGCAAAAAGTATTCTCGGAAGATTTAAATTTTAACGATCGGGAATTGTATTTGGAAGCAGGCGGACGCCATCTCATGACAGATACATTTTGGTTTTCTGCTCTTCAAGGAGCTACTCTAAATGTTAAAAAACAGGACGGTAAAACCTGGCTGATCGTCCGCAAAATATACGCCAATACACGAAGCAATTCCAGCGGGCTAACTTTCTTTCAAGAAAAACAAATGGCCTCCGAGGTCTATCTCGAAAATGGGAGTTTAAATCGTCAATTCATCCAAACCGATGGTCAATTGATTCAAGATTTTATTGAGAGTTCTTTGGCTCTATTAGCTTCGAATCCAGAAGGTTGTTAAATATTAGACCTTTCTTCTTTTCTAAATAAAGCTCTTTTTGATAACTTTCTGTTAATTTAAAACTTGATAAATATTTACTATATTTATTTTGCAAATTTCATAACCATAAACTCTCTTTTGCATTTTGAATTTAAACCGTCTCTTTTGGGCGGTTTTTTTTGATGATGATGGTGTGACTTTTATCACTTTTGTTTACTTTAGGAGAAACTATTCTTCACACGAATGAATTGGTTTATGGTTATAAGCCTTTAGGACTACTTCCTGAGGGCTTTATTTTTTTGACCCTAATCCTATAGATTAAGCTCTTTGTCTTTTGTTCAATTGCTCTCAATAAAATTAGATATATTTGGTTGTGATCCGTATCTATATCATTGGAATTAGCGTGCTGGTACTGGCCATTGGAGCCAATACCTTAGCTAAAGGAATCGGGCTCAAAACCTGGTACGACTTTTTATTGGGACTTAGTGAAAAAGGATGGGACGCTCTGCAGCTTCGAGTTTTAGATTTGCTTTGGCTATTTGTACTCTACCCTTTAGCTCTAGGGGGGAGTGCCACCCTTGGAGATTGGCTTTATGAGCGCATATTTTAACTCCTGCGATACAAACCTATTCTATTTTTGGAAAATTTACATCCGGATTTTTGAATCTCTCAAACAAGAATCTTAAAGAAATTTGTGAAAAGACTTCAACACTCCAAAGGGTGAGTGCTATAGACATCCATTTAAAGTACTAGAAATTAAACTCCAGCAAGCATCCCCACGGCCATCCCAATCATCAAAAGATTTTCGATTAAGGTGGCTTCGGTCATCGGTAATTGCAAGACTGTTCCCAAACATGCACATCGAATTTGTTGTTTATTTAACAATACTCGAAAGACTCCGACAGTAGTGATCCCTAAAAGGGCTATCGTTACCCATAAAGCCGTTTCAATTTGAACCCGGATTAAAAAACACAAGCCCAAGACCGTTTCTAAAAAGGGATAGCCCCAGGCGTAGGCCGGCAGTCGTTTGGCCAAGGGATCATACATTGGAAAACTTTGGGCAAAACCCTTGAGATCCAAAAATTTAAAAAAAGAAAAAACAATGTAAAATAACCCCATAAAATCTAACATAAATCCTGAGGTGTCCCATATACTCCAGTGCCGAGCGATACTGGCCGAAAAGAGATAAAGAAAAATTAAAAATAAGGGCTTCAGCTGTCTCCATTTGGAGGGGTTCCCCTTATCTACTGGTAAAACCTGAACCGTTTCGAATGGCTCTAATTGATATTTATCAGGGAGTTGTTGCTGTAGTTGTTCAATAGCTATCGGGGTGGATGTTTCTAAAATGAGGTGTTTTTCCTCCAAGTCTACGTGAGCTTTTAAGAGGGGTTCAAAGTCATTAAGGCTTTCTTCGATCAGGGCTTTACAACTTGAACAACTCATGCCGTGAATACGAAAGTGTTGTTCCATAATTAGGTCGTTTGTGTAGGTTAAAGATACAAAATCCTTTCCCCCTTAGACCCACCAAAAGCTACTGACCCAAAAGAGACTCATCCCCAACTGTATCCAATACAAAGGTTTCCGGAGGGTTTTCCGTTGAATCATTCGAACGCAGACCGCAATAGACAGGCCGAATTGTAAGCCAAAGGCGGGTAAAATCAATAGCTCTTGAAAGACCCCCAACAACACATGTTCAACCTTAAATAAATAGCCCAATAAAAAAACCAATAAGAGGGAGTTTGACAAAATTATAAGCTTATTCACAAGATTCATGTTTAGGTTTTATACTTTAAACAAGGTAAAACAAAAAATTTATTATGTGTGGACGTATGAGTTTTGGGCAGCCCAGTCCCTTCAATCAAACCTTTAAGACACGATTAAAACCCCGTTACAACATTGGCCCCGGGCAACGGATCACTGCCTTGAACCAAAATTCAGAATTGACGGAAGGAAACTGGGGGATGCATTCCTCTCAAGGGCATTTTTGGATCAATGCCCGCTGGGAAAGCTGGGCCAAAAAACCTGCTTTTCAGCAGTGTACTCTGGTTTGGATTCCTACCCACGGCTGGTATGAATGGAAAACCGAAGCACAGCGCAAAATCCCCTATTACTTTCATACCTCACAGGCCTGGTTTTGGGTGGCCGGTCTAATGCATAAAGAACAAATCGTTGTCTTAACCCAACAAGCACAAAAAGAAATTTCGCATATTCACGACCGTATGCCCCTCATGCATCCTCCAACGATACAACCCCCTCAAAATTTAGAAGATATTTCCACAACTTTATTGGATTCGCTAAACTACTACACGGTCTCAACCCAGGTAAATAAAAGCTCTTTTGAGGGGCCAGCCTGCATCGAACCCGTGGATTATCCCACTCAAACATCCCTCTTTTAGGTCAATAGAAGAAAATCCTATATCTTTTAAGTGCGTGAATTCTAATCATTAGGGGATGGAAAAACAAAAACTCAGCATGCGGTTTTTGGCCGAGCCAAACGATGCTAATTACAAGGGAAATGTCCATGGTGGAAAAGTAATGAAGTGGATCGATGAGATCGGCTATGCTATTTCAGTCTTGTATACGGGCAAATATTGTGTGACCAAGTTTGTGGACGATATCGAATTTTTAAAACCGATCCACATCGGAGATTTGGTACAACTCAAAGCTAAAATAATTAAAGTAGGGAACACCTCACTCCGAATCAAAATCAAAGTTTCCAGTCAAAACTTGATCGACAAAAAAGAAAAACTGAACTGTGAATGCTTTATCGTTTTTGTAGCCACCGATGAAAAAGGGAACAAAGTTTCCATCGCCGGCTAGGAAACTATAAGCCATTCCATGGATTTAGGGTTTGTGTTAAATTTTGTATCTTTTGACTCAACCGTAAACTATTAATTGATGAAATCACTTATTTATTGTTTTTGCACCGCATTGCTGTTGGGTGCATGCACCTCCGTTCAGCACCCCGATTATGCCAAAAATTTGGCAACCGCTCAAAAGTATTTTGAACTTCATGAAGTAGAAGACTTAGAGGCACAAATGGAAATGCTAAATCCGGAAGTCAAACACGACTCTCCTTTTTACAACGGAAAAATCTCAAATTTTGACGGGGTTGTGGGGATGCTCAAAGGCTACCACGACAGTTTTGAAAACATCAAGTACACCGCTCAAAACTGGCTGCCAGGAACCGATTCTTTAGGAAATTTAGATGGTAGCGTCCGCACCTATGGAAGATGGACCGGAACCCAAGTAATGACTGGTAAACAATTGGATTTAAGAAGTTATCACTACATGAATTTTGACGCTGAAGGGAAAATTGTCCAAACCGGAGATTTTTTCGATGGTACAGGCATGCTGAATGCGGTTTATCCCAAAAATCTGGTGGTTGCAACCATGAAGGTAGCTGATGGAAACCTGGAAAAAGTTATGGAGTATATCAATAATGACAAGGGTTTAAGCTATACCCGAAAATATGACGGCTGTTTGGGAGTCGAACTAACCTTCAATGAAGCCACAAATACAATTTATATTATCGAGAATTGGGCTTCAAATGAACAATTTGCTGCCTATTTCAAATGGAGACAAGAGGAAGATACTAACCTAGCAAATATTATCCCGCTTCTCGTGGGAGGTGAGGCAGGTTTTTCACTTGCATTTCCGAACTCCAAATACGAGTCGTATTAAAAAAATCGTTTTTCCCTCTAAATCGGGCCGCTCTGATGAGCGGCCTTTTTTATTCTTCTAAGCCCTCTTCTTTATTTTCAAGCTTCAGACTGTTCCGGACGAGCGTAATCATTACCACAGCCACCATAGCGTGTAAAAAGCCAAAGGAAACAGCCGTTAGCCCATCCATATGTCCGTTAATGGACAAAGACGTAAAGAAAAAAACGGCCATCATATTTAACGAGGCTACTCCATAGCCATACCACAAGCGTACCTGCGGTTGGTGCCAAACGCGTTTTAATCCTAAAAAAGTGATGACCCAAAAGAGAAACTCATACAGGTACTGAACATCATGTAATCCCAACATCATTACTGCATTAAGTTTTAAAAATATGAAATTATCAAGAAGCTTCCCAATGCTTCAATAGGAAAGTGTTTATCTTTATCAAAAAAAGTGTCAACGAAAAAACCAGATGCTATTGCCTGGGACGAAGAAAACGCACAGTATCATGCGAAACTATTGCCTTATGCTGCTTCGCTAAGCGGGCCAATTATTGATATACCCAATGTTGAAGCCTTTAAATTACAGGGCGTTCAAAAAGCATCAAAACATCTACAGGCCGAACTTAAAGAAATTCAAGATCAAATCAAGGCTTTTGTGGCCTCAGCCCAAGAAACGGAACGCATCTATCGGGCCCAATACAAATTTGAACCTATTATTGGAGAAACTTATTTTTTATACGAAGGGAGGTCTGGTGATTTTTTATCGATCATTCCTCCCGAGCAATGGAAACAAAAGTTTCTCGGGCAATTTCGATTGACTTCAGAGTTCCGATGGGAAAAAATCCCGGCTACCTAAAATTCTGAGTGCCCAGCCCTCGATTTTGGGCATCAAACTGTAAGCCAATTCCTAAATAAACATAGTCGCCTAAAATGTTTTTATAATGGGGAGGAGATTTTTTCCACCCTTGAACCATACACTCGGCAAAGGCCTCCGCTGTTCGGGTATCGCCACATCCCAAAACGTTCTCAAACCAAGGTGTCATCGCAATATTCTCGGCTACACCAATCAAGCGATTCCCCACCCGACGCCAAGCCAATACGCCTAGTTTTTCGGCTCGCTGAACGGGATTTAAGCCTTCGTGATCCGTATGTGAATAAAAATTTTGCCGAACCATATTATCACTGTGGTATTGCGCAATATAATCTAAACTGTCCAGAGACTTAAACGGTTTTAAACCCTTATTAATGCGCAATTCATTCGTTTTTTTAAAAATAAGGGCTTTTATATCCCCCAGTTCTCTTTGGGCATAAATAGAAGTGGAAAGCAAATAGATCCCCATGAAAAGCATCCCAATTTTTTGACTCCAAAACATCTGTAACAGTCTATGAATTTATACAGCAATATAATCTTTACTTTTGCATTATGCGGACAGAAGAAAGCCCAAGACAAAAAAAAATTGCAAGTTTGCTCCAAACCGAGCTGGCCCAATTGTTACAGGGAACCATTCGGCAATCGGGAATTAAGAATCTCATTCTGTCCATTACTCGAGTTCATGTAAGTGTAGATTTGAGTATTGCTAAAGTCTACATCAGTATTTTTCCTTCCGGTCAAGCAACAGAACTCTTGGAAAACCTCAAGGAAAATCATTTTCAGATCAAACACGATTTAGCGCGCAAATTAAAACATCATTTGCGAAAATTCCCAGACCTGGTCTTCTATCAAGACGACGCCCTCGACCATATCGAGTCTATCGACCAAGCCTTAAATGCGCCTGAAAACCCTATTGATTCGCCCGACTTATTGGAAAAACGTCTCCGCAAATGAATTGGAAATCGACTTGGTTCATCGCCCAACGCTATTTTTGGGCCCGCAGCCAAAAGACGATCGTTAACCGAATTACGAGTTTTGCCTTTGTTGTCGTTGCAGTGGCCACCGCAGCCCTTTTTGTGGTTCTTAGTGCATTTGCAGGGCTGAAAGATTTTGGCGTGTATTTTACCTCGGCCTTTGATCCCGACTTTCGCATCATCCCTCAGCAGGGGAAAGTGCTTTTCTTGGAGGATTATCAAAGCCGATTGATCGAAACCATCCCCGGGATCCAATTCGCCAGAGGGACCCTACAAGAAAAAGTTTTTCTAAGCTACCAAGACAAGAGCATGGTCGCTTTTATGTTTGGGGTTCCCGACGACGCCCAACAGGTGATTCCCCTGGAAGACCACCTTTTTTTAGGAGACCCTGTCAATTCTGAAAACCCTTCGGGTGCCGTAGTTGGTTACGGAATTTCGGATCGGCTGGGCTTGGGCGTATTTGATTATTCTTCCTTTTTAAACCTGTCTGTGCCCAAGATTCAAAAGCAGTCACTTTTACAACAACAGAGCTTTCAATCACTCCCTTTCTTGGTGCAAGGAATCTATCAAATCAGTGAAGACCTGGATCAAAAGTATGTTTTTGTCCCCATCGAAAGTGCTCAAAAACTCTTGAACTATGGGCCCAATTCTTTTTCGGGAATTGATTTAAAAACTACCTCAGGCTTCCAGCCCGAAAGTGCCCGGATTGCGATTGAAAAAATTGTCGAGCAACCTCTACAAATTCGTTCCAGAAATCAGATGAATGCCGCCTTATTTAAAATGCTTAATACCGAAAATATCGCCTTGTATTTTATCTTTTCTTTAGTCTTAATTATTGCTTTGTTCAACGTAGTAGGCGCCTTGTTAATGATGATTTTAGATAAGCGGGGCCAAATTCGTATCCTTTTAGCCATGGGACATACATTTCCACAATTGCGCCAGCTTTTTTTGATCTTAGGCATGATGATTGTCGGTAGTGGTGCCTTGGTCGGGATTTTGGTCGCTTTTATACTCCTGGCTTTACAAGCCTATGCCCCTTTTATTTTTGTGCCGGGAACTACTTTGGCCTATCCCGTTTCCATTGAATTAGAGAACATCCTGTTAGTGGCTTTCACCGTAATTTCCTTAGGAGGAATCACGGCCTTTTGGACCAGCCGAGCCTTGAGCCCATCTCTCTTACAACCTTAAACAGGAACGGAATATTCGTGCTTCACCGCTTCAAAAGTCGCATAGACTTCTTCTGCTTTATCTGAAGTAACCATCCGTGTTCTAAAGGGTTTAAAATTGGGTAACCCTTTAAAATAGTTCGTGTAATGTCGACGGGTTTCTAATACGCCAAGGACTTCCCCTTTCCAGGCCACGGACATTTCTAAATGCCTTCGGGCCACTTCCAAACGTTCCTCCAAAGTAGGGGGTGCCATATGAGTCCCCGTTTTAAAATAGTGTTTCACTTGATTAAAGAACCAAGGATTTCCAATACTGGCTCTCCCAATCATGGCCCCGTCTAATCCGTAGTTGTCTCGCATTTCCACCGCACGTTCAGGAGAATCTACATCCCCATTGCCAAAAACCGGAATATGCATTCTGGGGTTGGTTTTTACCGCAGCGATGGGTTTCCAATCAGCTGAACCTTTATACATCTGCGCTCGTGTTCTTCCATGAATACTGATCGCAGCAATCCCAACATCTTGCAAACGCTCCGCCACTTCAACAATCCGAATTGAATCGTGGTCCCACCCTAGACGGGTCTTAACCGTAATCGGCAACTCGGTTCTTTTGACCATTTCAGCAGTGAGCTCCACCATCAGGGGAATGTCTTTTAGAATTCCGGCACCGGCTCCTTTGCACACCACCTTCTTAACAGGGCAACCAAAGTTAATGTCGATAATATCCGGTTTTGTTTGCTCTACGATCTCTACAGCACGAAGCATACTATCCAAATTGGCTCCAAATATT